>NZ_CP015865.1 GCF_002163755.1 Vibrio campbellii CAIM 519 = NBRC 15631 = ATCC 25920 | reverse complement strand
GTCTGAATTCAAATGGCGACATTTCACCCCTGAACTGATCTTATGGTGTGTGCGGTGGTATGGCACTACCGCAATGAGCTACGCAAACCTCAGTGATATGCTGGCCGAACGCGGTGTATTTGTGAATCGCTCGACGATTTAACGTTGGTTTATTCACTATGGGCCCCACCTATATAAGAATTTACGCCGCTATATCAATTCACTCGTGTCGATTCTTCCTAACAGCTTGATGAAACTTACGTCAGGGTGAAAGGTAAATGGCATTATCTCTACCAAGCCAACAATAAACGTGGGCAACGGTAGAATTCTTCTTCTCTTATATGCGTAATAAAGAGCCTGCTTATCAATTTCTTAAACCCAGCTCACGTCGCGACAAAGCTTCCTTTCATCCCAATGCATTAAATACCGATAAAAACTCGCTTCAAGCGTGAAGGCCAATTACAGCAAGATATAGAACATCGGTAAGTGTAATATGTCAACAATGACATTGAATCTGACCATGCTCTCATCAAAAAGCTTAGCGAAGCCACCGACGGATTCAAGGTCTGAAACCGGGGTTTAGGAGAAATCCGCCTTCCTCAATGAAGGCTTAAATATCCTCGGATATTTACACATGAAAAGAGGTGTTTAGATAGGTACCGTAGAAAACCTTCAATTTTTGCAACAAGATCTTTTGTTATATAAATTTTGGTACACTAATGTATTAATTGATTCTTACCCTTAAATATTTCAATCATTATCGACTTTTATTTCTTTAATTAGGGCTATGATAATCATAATTAATAAATAACACCCATAGCAGGAAGTGCAGTATAAAACATTGATTTTTAAAGGTAATTTTTTTGATTTTTGCATTGATTTTTAATCATCCTGCTTGCTGGTTTGATGATCTAAATTAAAGTTTAATATCTAATTATGATGATCTCAAAATCATGTGATTAAAGTTTTCAGGTCCCATGAAACTATCGGTTTTATATTATTTTATTTTATAAAATGATATTTTTGTTGATAGGTGGTTCAGTTTTTTATATATTTTCTTTCGTTATTTAAAATAAACGTTTCAATATAATATTCAATTTTTGGACTATAAAATGAAAAATCCACTTTTGCAGTAACATTGGCAAGTTTATTAATCTCGGGTGTGAAACGTTGCACATGCTTCAGATGGTACTGTTAATTTTTATTGGTGAGTTAAAAAGATACTACATGTAATGTGAATCGCTAATAATAATATAACCGTAGATTTAGGTACACCTAGTATCCATTCTTTCGATGCAGTTGGTTCGACATCAAGTTCTGCGCAATTTAATATCACTCTGAAACAATGTTCGGCAAGTACTTCGCACGTTAGAATTAATTTCGATGGTACTATGGATCCTAACAATTCAAACTTTTAGGCTTAGATGTAGGTGGTGCTGAAGGAGTAGGTATTAGAATTGAAGAGGCAGATGGAACTCAAGTGTCATTCAATGATACCTCTACTCTAGTAGAACATGATGTGGACCCTAATACTAATGAAGTATCGATTAATTACATCGCCAAGTACCAAAAAACATTAGACACAGTTACCCCGGGCATTGCCAATGCAACTAGCCATTTCACGGTTAATTACGACTAAGTATTTAATAATATTTTGAAACTCGGGCATTCTTATAAAACTTTATAAGAATGCCAATCTCCTATTGATTCTGTCTAAACAATACTCTCAAGTTATAGATAAATTTCGTTTATGTGAATCATATTTAAAATTGCTTAATTTTTATTAAGTATAAGCATATTCTAGGGGTAATTATGAAATTAAATAAGATTAATATACTTTGTTTAATCCTTTTAATCTGGATTCAAGTTAGCGATGTTTGTGCCGGTGTAGTTATTGGCGGAACTCGTGTGGTTTTCACGGGGAGAAGCGTGAAGAGTCTCTTTCGGTAACGAACAACGACACTAAGCCTTTCTAATTCAGTCTTGGGTAGACACAAGCGGAGAAACTGGAAATAAAAAGGGTACAGTTAAGCCACCTTTTCTTATTACCCCACCTTTGTTTCGTCTGGATGGGGAGAAGAGAACCTAGTGCGCATAATCCGCACCGGTGAAAACTTCCAGGAAAATAGAGAATCTGTGTATTGGGGTGAACGTTAAGTCAATTCCTGCTTCAGTAAAAGGAGAAAAGAATGTCCTGCAAATTGCTATCAAAAATCGAATAAAGCTTTTTTATAGGCCTGAAGGCATCAAAAGACCTAATGAAGAAGATTTTGAATCAGTTTCATTCCATCGTTCAGTTGACCAAATAGAAGTAAAAAATCCAACACCATATTATATATCCTTTTACTCTATGAAATTAGGTGATACAGATGTATCAACTACTCATGTAATGGTGCCACCTCAAGGAAGCGGCCTATTATCATGTGCCAGCGTCAATACAAGGTGATAAGGTAACTTGCAATATATTAACGAATTTGTTGGAATTAGTAAAAGTTAGTATATACCATGAATAAATTGAAATAAATTAATCATATAAAATAAAAATTCGTAATTTTATTCTCATCATATAATTGGTAATCAAATTGTTTAAAGTATCTAACTTTTTAGTGGCTTTAATGGTTATACCTTGTAGTCATAAAAGTGTAGCTGAAGAAATATTTTTTAATCCTAACGCTTTGGAAATTGATAGCCCAACTACTAACTCTATGGATCTTTCTTTATTTTCTTCCCGTGGTTATCAGCTACCAGGAAGATATACTGTTGATGTTTACATTAACGGTGAGCTTAAAGACAGTATGTTGGAAATGAATTTTGTTAGCGATGAAGCTGGTAGTCTCTCACCTGAGATATCTCTTGCTCAGCTTAAAGAATGGGGCGTTCAAGTCAACTCCTCTTCAAAACTGATAGGTGTCCCAGATAAGAATACTATTACAGATCTGCCGCACTACTTTCCAATGTCTAGCACCAATTTTGATTTTTCACGTCAAATACTTAAAGTTTCGGTGCCACAGGCCTACGTAAATGAATTCTCGAGAAACGAGACATCTCCGGACCTGTGGGATGACGGTATCCCCTCTTTAATACTGGACTATAACTTTGTTGGTGCACAAAACCACGGTTATTCAGATAGTTACTTAAATTTACGATCTGGAGCTAACTTCGGTGGATGGCGACTACGCAATTATAGTGTTGGAACAATACCGATGATAACAAAAAGCTAGATTCGATAAATACATATGCTCAACATGATCTTCAATCGATAAAAGGTCAATTTATTGCTGGAGATAGGTATACATCATCGGAGGTATTTGAAAGCTTGCAATTTCGTGGCATACAAGTGATGTCAGATGAAAAAATGCTCCCCGAGAACCAACGAGGTTTTGCCCCTACGGTTAAGGGAATAGCCAACAGTAATGCTCAAGTATCTATTAGACAGAACGGTAGCCTTATTTATCAAGTATACGTCCCGCCGGGGGCTTTTATTATTGATGATCTTTATCCAACTTCATTTGGTGGTGACCTTGACGTCACTATAACCGAATCAGATGGTTCAACCCGTTCTTTTAAACAGCCCTTCTCCAGTTACCATTCATGCTTCGTGAAGATAGATTTAAATACGGGCTTACCATCGGCCAATATAGAACATCAAATAATAATGGGGTGGAACCTTTTTTCTTACAGGAAACTTTAGCCTATGGTTTGTCAAATAATATTACAGTTAATGGTGGTTTTCAGCTATCTAGCATTAATGATGTTTTTCGATCGGAGTTGGCCTTAATTTGGGGGATTTTGGTTCCTTCTCTTTAGATACAAGTCAAGCAATAACATCGATAGATAATATAGAGAATAGCTCTATCCACTTTAGCGGACAATCTTACCAATTTAGATACTCAAAACATATTGATACGACAAACGCCACGTTTACTTTAGTTGGCCAACGTTATGCTACTAACGGATTCTTCACTTTTAAAGAAGCCGCTGATTACTATGATTACAATAATGGTTCATTTGTTAGTCGTTACAAAATAAGCGTAGTAGGTTGAACGTAAATTATTCACAAAGCCTTATGGATGGAAAGTGGGGTTCGATCTCTTTTTCTGGTTATCAACAAGACTATTGGGAAGAAAAAGGGTATGAGCGAAATTTTACATTTGGCTACCACCATTCAATTTTCAACGATATTAATTTAAATCTGACGTATACATATACAGATAACTTGAATCAAGATATTAGTAACGAACAACAGCTACTGGTGAACCTCAGTATGCCGCTCTCTTTGAAAAAAGCGAATGCCTATATTGGCACTAACTTAAGTAATGATTTACACGGTAATATGTATAGCAATATGGTCTTAAGCGGTACAGCACTTGAGGACAATAATCTGTCATACAGCCTCAATCAAAGTCTCGTAAACCATAATGAAAACAACATCAGCTCGATTAATGGTAGATATAAGGGGACTTATGGAGAGATTGACGCTGGCTACAGCAACAACGGTGGTCATCACCGTTTCAACTACGGTGTAAAAGGTGCAATGATATTGCATGATAAAGGTTTGACATTTGGCCATTCAATTCCCGGTGAAATGTCCGCAGTCGCACTTATTGAGGCTCCTGAAGCTTCTAATGTCAAGGTAAAAAATAATAACGGAGTCCGTACCGACTGGCGTGGTTACACAATTGTACCTTATCTAACCCCATACACGTCTACGCGCTTAAGTTTAGAGCCTGAGTCACTTCAAAGTGACGTGGAATTGGAAGGGAACACCAAAACTGTTATTCCATCGGCTGGTGCTGTTGTTCGAGCGAAATACAACACTAGCGTCGGTAATCGTGTACTTATGACCTTGAAATATGGCGATCATTTTGTTCCATTTGGTGCAATCGCATCCATTAATGAAAATACGAAAAAGACTAGTATTGTCGGTGATGAGGGTAATCTATACCTCAGTGGTGTACCAGAAAAAGGTAGTTTGAAAGTAAAATGGGGAAGTAGTGATACACAAAAATGCCTCGCAACTTTCAATCTTTCAACCGCCATCAAGCCTAGTAATAACATCGCCTCTGGAGTGAAGCAGATAACAATTAGCTGCATTTAAATACTGGTAAATATATGAGATATAAAATCTTCTTAATTATTATTTTAAGTACATTAATTTGGGAAGCTAATGCAAAATGTACTTTATCCGAGACGGTGAATGAAAATTTCAATTTTGGCAAACTAGTCATACCAATTGGTGTTAACGTGGGATCGGACTCTGGTAACTCAGATACACCCTGCAGGGAGCAGTAATCCGCTAGTATCAGCTGGTATGTTTTCTAGATGTACATTACATATTGTATCTGAATCCTCAGCTTGGGGGGGAAGTAATGAAATACAAGTATCAAAGATTGATGGTATTGGATTCACAGTTAAAACTAATGGTATTTTTCATCATAATCCTCCTAACATAATAGAACTTAAAGCAAGAGAAAAGTTCTACCATAATGGAACCGAAGTATCACTTATAAAAATAGGAGATATAATACCTGGCGGTTATACTTTTGTAGGGAACGCGTATGTAGATCCAGTGGATAATACACCTAATAAGGCTGTTAATGTACTTATTAATGCTGAGTTTCATAACCCAAGTTGTCAATTAGAAAATAATTCTAAGATTCAGGATGTCCATCTAGGGAATGTCAATGCAGGTTATTTAGGTAGAAATAATGGTTTATCTTCAAAGGTTCCTTTTTCTCTCAAGTTAAATTGTCCTCAGTCTGCTCCGAGTAAAGCAAAGGTGACCTTCAGTGGCCAGCCTGAATCAGCAGACCCATCACTTCTGGCACTAAACCCTGGAGGTGCGGAAGGTTTAGCGGTGCGAATAAATAATTCTGATGGTACAAAAATTGATCTTGATTCTCCATCTTTACCTACACCTCTTCTATCAGGGGGACTCAATGAGTTACATTTTACCGCTCAATATCAGGTCCTTACTGGTCACACTTTAAAGCCAGGAATTGCAAATGCTACAGCAAGCTTTACTGTAGACTACGATTAATTAACCGGATGGTGTAAAAAAATAAATATGTTTGAGGTGCCCATTTGAGCACCTCTTTTTATCTCTAAACCTTGTTCATAATGATATTTCTCAAAATTTTAGCCTCTACACTACCTCATTTAGCATTGCTGCTTTATATTTTAGCTTTGTCTAATCAAGTTCTGTCTAATTAAGTGGCAAGGCCGTTGTAATACTAAGCGCTCACCAAAATTACAAACAGTTTAGATATTCATTCCTTATACTCTTACGTTCTGCCAGCGTAATCGTTGAGCTCCATCAACGGCGAGCATACAGAAGTACTAAGTCGAGACCATTGTACTTGCTCTGCGTATTTTCGGTGTACAACAATGGTTTTGATGCAAGACTTTCGTTATTGATCTCATATTACTCAGCCAGTGTCTCTTTTGGTGCAACTCATCCCCGTATTCTCAATTTGGCTCGTTCATAATTCCGCTATCACAGTTGTGACATTAAGGTATACCTAAAATGCACAAGTCATTTGTGGCGATAAAACAATATATGTCATAATATAAATGACATACCCAATAAAGTCATAACTTAAACGTCATAGAAAGGGCATTATGTACATATTTGGCTACCTAAGAGCATCAACAAGTGAGCAGGATGCAGAAAGGGCAAAAGAAATCCTTTCCGATTTTGTTGAACAAAAAGGCATGCGTGTTGCTGCTTGGTATGTTGAGCAAGAATCCGGTGCTTCACTGCAAAGACCTAAATTACTTCAATTACTCAACGATGCTAGAAAAGGAGATGCCATCATCATTGAGCAGATTGATCGACTCTCACGTTTAAATGAAGCAAGTTGGTCTAAATTAAAAGAAATGCTGTACAAGAAGGAGTTGAAAGTCATCAGTCTAGATTTACCGACCAGTCACATTGCACTGGCCCCGGAAATTTCTGATGAGTTCACGAACTCAATGATCAAAGCCATCAACAACATGATGATGGACATGTTGGCTGCAATTTCTCGAAAAGATTATGAAGATAGACGCCGTCGCCAAAAACAAGGCATCGAGAAGGCCAAGAAAGAAGGGAAGTATCAAGGAAGAAAGCCTGACCTAGAGCTGCATGAAAAAATCTACAAGCTTAGAGTGGGTAACCAGATGAGCATCAACGAGACAGCCAAAATGATAGGCGTCTCAGCGAGAACCGTTGTACGTGTCGTTAAGAAGATGAATGCTCAGCGCGAAGGTGAGTAGGTGAGTATATCCTACTTAGGTTTAGGCTCTGTGATGGCAGACCAAGTGAATTGGAATAGTGAAGCTTCACCTACCTTGTCGTTGAGAGGCTGTGTCTTTGATTTTTACAGCGAAGTTACTACGACTAATGCCCAATAAGTTCGCGGCTTTTGTTTGATTGCCACGAGTATGCACAATTACGGCTTTAAAAACTTCATCTTTGGCCATCGCCATGATCCAGGAAACGTCGGTATTTTGGGCTTTATCGAGCAACATCGGTTCAAGATAAATTTGTAAGTGTTTCTGGATAGCCTTGTGGCTAATGATTTATTATCTTTGTTCATCGAGTGGGAGTGAGGCTGTTGAAAGATTAAATTATCCCTCCCATTTATTGGTAGATCAATCATCAATATTCGAGTGACTGCCGAACAGGTGTCGTTAAATTGATTGTGCATATTGTTGCGTATATGATTCGGTAGCAGTTACCAAATCGGAGTATGTATATGAACATTTCTAATCGACCTGTAGGAATTAAATAATGAAAAAAGTCATCACTTTAGCAGCCCTAGTATTTTCTAATTCAACGTTTTCGATGGGGGTTGATACCATGCTTTTAGTCAGCGATGAATATGGAAATGGTGTATTTACTGTATCCAATGAAAAAACGATTCCTGAATTCATACAAACAAAAATTATTCAAGTAGAAGTCCAAGACAACCAGCTAGTGAGAACGCCTTATACCGAAGACAACGTCGATGATTGGAGAGTTACCCTTACTCATCCCAAAATGATTGTCGAGCCTGGTCGAGAAAAAAACGTAGGTGTTCGCTCTCTTTGCGGATCCAAATGCGACTTTAGTAATGACCAATATTTTTTTGTAAGATTCGAACCCTCGCCCTATGATCCTGAAGTTAACAAAAAATCGGAAGTGAGTAATAACTTCGGCTATCGTCCTATATTTGTTATACCGGCCAACAAGCAAAAAATAGATTTTTCTATAGTAGTGAAAAATGACGAATTAGTTGTAGAAAATAACGGGAACACCTTTATTAAAGCGCACATAGACCAATGTAATGACAAAGTTAACTCAGAATGCCAGCTAACTGCTCTCTCGCTCGCGGGTCGAAAACGAGGCTACAAGTTACCTAAACATATCGACACAAAAAACCTAATGGTCGAGGTTGTCAATCATGACCAAAGCTACAGAAAGAAAGTTTATCTTGACGACGAAAATAATGAGATATCGAGTTATTCTCATCCCTGATCTTTGCTTCAACATCGAGTTATGCCGAAACTCTAAAAGTACAAATTGAAGGTAATCAAGTTTATTAGATAATGTCTTAAATCGGGTTTGTTGCAAAAACTGAAGTGTTGTTGAGGTAGGCACCTCAGACATATCTTTATTTTTTTGCGACAAGCTTTTTTTATTCTGCTTATTATGTTGATTTAATGCACAATTTTTATTTTACTCAAGATTACGTTGCTACAAATAATGTGATACCAGTCACACATTGCATTGGCCCCGGAAATTTCTGATGAGTTCACGAACTCAATGATCAAAGCCATCAATAACATGATGATGGACATGTTGGCTGCAATTTCTCGAAAAGATTATGAAGATAGACGTCGACGCCAAAAACAAGGTATAGAGAAGGCGAAGAAAGAAGGGAAGTATCAAGGAAGAAAGCCAGACCTCGATTTGCATGAAAAAATCTACAAACTTAGAGTGGGTAACCAGATGAGCATCAACGAAACAGCTAAGATGATAGGTGTCTCTGCAAGAACGGTGGTGCGTGTCGTTAACAAGATGAAAGCTGAGCGTGAGGAAGGATAGTTGATTGAGTTAATTTTGATTGCCTTTGCTTCCTTAAATGAACAATCTTGGCAGGCACATTGAGCCATACATAACAACGCTGACATGCTCTATTTCGCTGTTTAACCTAGCGTTATATTTTGTTCGCTTGATAATTTAAATTTATCGTCCTTGTCTTGTGTTGGTTTTATCAACCTCTCAATTCACGATAAACCACCCATCGTCACAACACAGCATACTATGGTCCATCGCATGTGCCACTGGCCACCACATAAATCGTTGGGTACTGCTATTTATATCTAGTTGCACCGGTTACCAATCAATGGTCGGCCTAAGTCATTCGCTGAGTAAATCGGAGCACATGCAAAAGGCGAGGAATCCTCGCCTTTTATTTACAAGATAATGTTGATGCTGTTATGCCTTTCGCTACTTTATCACCCAAGCCCCTTGCTCTGGTGTGAAGTGATATTGCAATGGTGATCGACCATCGTAAAACCAAATCTCAGCGAGAAAATCTAGCTGTGAGTCTGCGACTGAAAAATTCAGCTCAGTCATGCCAGATTGCAATGCTCTTGAAATTATTTGGCTTTGATAATCGGGCTTATAGTTACCCTGGCTGGTTTCTTCAAACTGAGTGTATACAGAAATATGGGCACGTTCCGTGCTTAAAGAGCTGATATCTACAACCAAAGATTGAGATTTAACCGGGTTATAGTCATACCCATCTTCAACCGTGAGATCGTCAAATTTAATTTCTTCCTCATCGCTAGTAGGATAAGAAGGCGCAGAACTTTGGTTTTGATCTTCACCTCCACACCCGAATAACAGTAAGAGAGCGAGCGGAAAAATAAATAAAATTTTCATTACTATACTCCTTATTTTTGATAAATCTTGCTGGTATCAGAAACTGGGTTTTGATGCCAATCCAGATTGGATACCCCAGACGACTCAACGTAACCTTGGAAATCTGGATAAGCACTCAAGATATCCGTTCTTTCAGTTGGCCATTGCCATTCAGAAGTAATGAACAATGCCCAAGTGTGATTGAGTTCTGTCTTAAAGTACTTACCTAGTGTTTGATTACTGTCATCGTCGTTTAACGAAAAGAGCCCTGTGTCGAATTTTTCAGTTGGACTGTGGTCTGGTAAATGCACTTCCCAACGCTTACCTGAAGCAGGTGGAGTTATATTATTGTGGTAAGAGTTGGTATTTGCGATGATAAAGGGGTCATATGGCATGGCCATAAGACCGCTGGTATCAGCACCAGATGTGGTTTCAATATGAAGTTCGAAGGTAAAGTTTTCCGCTTCTTTACATCCGTTCTCGGTTCGATAAAACTCACAGCTGCTACCATTGACCTCGGTTAAATCGGATGAAATGACGAAAGAGGCATCACTGAGACCAGATTCTAAGCCACTGCTTGCCAACTGCACACCATTGTGTAATTGACGGGTGGTCGTCATGTCTATATCGCTTGGGTCAAGTCCTTTAAGTCTGATAGCAAAGCCATTATGGAAGTGTGCCCCATAGGCCCCCAGTTTGCCGTAGATAGAAGATTTTATCACTTCATCATTTTTTAACGTTTCAGTAATACGATAATGCATCACGACATCGTTCATATCGTAGTCGCCTTTTTTAGACCAAAAATCCTCAAAAGCTACGGTGGCAAAAGTCGATGCACTTGGGAAATGTCGTACATATTCACCATTGGATGTTACTACGATTTGATGGTCCTCCACCTCACCTGAGGTCGATGCACCAAAGTAATCAAGCCCAGTTTGCTGGCTGAAACGGAAACGAGCCCAAGTCTGGGATGCACTGGCAGTAGATGGGGTAGTTAATGAAAGTGTATTGGTGCCAGCACTTAATGCTTGGTCAGTAAAGACTTGTTCACCACTGTCTTCAAAATCACCGTCGGCATTCCAGTCGATCCATGTATTTAAGAAGCCGGTGGTCGATGCTTCAACGGTGATGGTCGTTGATAGACCAAGCTCGAAGGCGGTGACAAAGCCAACGCCATCTTCGTCATCAGGTGTGCCGTTTGCATCGTCACTGGAAGCCACTTGCCCATCGGTCTCGGCGTCAACCAATGCACCTAAATAAGTGGTGCCATCCATCACATGGCGAGGCCCGTTCTCCGATAAGGTGGTTTTGTAGCTATCAGGGGCATCGCCCAAATCAACCGTACTATTAGGACCCAATAATGGCGCAGACGCACAACGGGCACCATCGTTAAGACCTGCAGCTGGACCGTTTGTAAACAAAGTAGGGGATGCAAGGCTGGCCGGGTCTGACACATCCACTTTGTAAATTTTACCGGTATTATTGTCACCAATATAGAAGTTACCATCACCATCAAAATATGCCGCGCCAAATGTACCGCCAACACCACCACCGAGACTAACCACAGTTTTTGCCACTGGGTCAATTTTTATAAAGCCGCCAGGATGTAATTTGGCGTAAATCAATCCATCTTCCGGATTGAAAGCAAAGTCCAGAATAGGATTAGACAGTGGCATCACGTATTCCCGGGTCAACGTAGCATTGACATCCGATGCGAGAGGCGATAAATCCACTTTATAAAGGCCATTGCTTATTTGCAGGTAGTAAAAGTTATCGTAGACATCCCCTGCGGCAACCCAAGAGACCCCTGTGACGTTTAGATATTGAATTTGATGGTCAGCGCCAATTCTTGCAAAAGTGCGCCCGTTATTTGCAAAAGTTACACCATAGAAGTAGTTATCTGTCTCATTATACCCAGCTGCATTTACATAATTATCTAGGGTTGCAACAACTTCATATTCACCAGTTGCTAAATCGATTTCTACGAAATCTGAGGAACTCCCAGCACCGCTGAAGAGTACCGCTTTTTCCGGGCATGAGGAAAATGGCGTGGCCTGTACCACGAATGGCCCCAGACTCAACAGACCTAACATTATCGCTTTGTTCATGTTTATCTCCTTTTAAGAAAACAGAACTACTAAGCAAATTAGAGACCAATGTACATGAGCAAAAAAGTGGTGAATATCAGGGGGGGGGGAGACGGATTTTCACTTCACCGTCATGAAAATAAATGATTCTCAAATTGAGAATCATTTATAAAACAAATTTAATAAAAAACTATCAGTGTTCACATAACATAAAATAAACATTCAATCGCTATAAGGAAGGGCTTGGTCAGGAATCCACATAGCTTATTTAAGTTCAAGCATCTCCGTCATCACTCACGTTGATAAAATACCTGATAACTATAAAAGCCCAGTTCGTTAAGAACTGGGCTTTTTTACAAAGGAGCAAATTATGAACGCGGACCATTTAATTATGGACCCACATAAAACTATAGATGTATTTCTTTAAATAGCCATAAATGTTTAGTAAAAATTGATAGAATGAGAAGATCGTAAGTATGGCAATGAGAATGGGATACTTTAAAATATATATCATAACAGTCACTTATTTTATTCAATGCCAATGAGGGGTTTTGGCTCGATTGACATAAGAATTTGAAGTTATCGTCCTTGTCTCGTGTTGTTTTGGTCAACCTTGGTCAAAGTGCAGTAAGTACTTTTAAGAAAGGTAATAGGGTGGGGGGCTTTACTCTATCAGCAGCGGCTAACGGCTTCTTACATACATAAGGCTTTTATTGTGCTTGGTAGTGTGATTCAAGTCACGATTTCTGTGTTTCTTAAGTCTTGTTGCTTAAATTAGTGTGCGCCAATTTGCATATTGAGCGTAAGTATTAAGAATAAGGTAGCGTTTGTAAAAAACTCTGTTTATAAACTGTCTCGTATACCAATTTAGCTGACCTTCGGGGCCAGTTACTGCGGAGCAATTCCTAATAAAAATCTTTCCCAACTTTTTTGCAGACCCATTGGTGACGCTACTATAGTGCACTGGTGTCGTTGCTACTGCTAACAAACAATCATTGACATAAAAACGCTAGATATTATTCGTTCTGCTTAATATTCAAGGCACACACGTACGGCCCTAAACTAGTATTGCATTTGCATTTAGCCATGTCCGTGGTTTTTTAATGAATAATTTTATTCCAGATAAAAAAGACGCTCTCGGGCGTCTTTTTTTGTAATGAGTACCTTGGGTATTTCACTGTCATTTTCATTTGTTTCATCTGTTTAGGGCGAGATACATGCGGTGTATCGCTGTTCGCCCACTTTTTATTTTTTCTCATCAAAAAGGAGCAAAGAAACAGAGTGAATAAGCCGTGATGCCTATTTTAAATATTGTATCAAGGATACAAATATCTTTATTTCAGTTACTCAAAAAATCACAAAAGGACGGTTACGAATATGAATACAACCCATATTACGACGGGGGAGCTGTATCTTGGCTGCTCAGATTTGCTCACGGATTACTTGAGTTCTTCTGAGCGCGCGTTGTTGAACCAGAAATACGCCAACTTACTGCAGTATCAAGAGGAACTTTACTCTGATCACCTCAGCTCAGATCTTGCGGTCAAGTCAGCAGCTTTTCAAGAACAACTGAAGATGCAAGCCCACGTTTATACAAACGCTAACATGTCAGAACTGATCTCTGACTTGACTCTCGGATCGAGTTTCTCCGCTCTTGCAAGTGCACTAAGAAGTATCTTACGCGAGCAAGGGACGGATGGGTTTCTGCCAAATGCTTCCATGATTGCTCAAGAGTTCAACACCCTAAAAGGTGAAGCCGAGTCTAATGCGATACAAAGCAAACTTCTTTTTCAAAAGTTTGGCGTTATGAATACAGAATTGAGCGATATCGACGCTCGATACACTGAGGTTATCAATGATATCGAACAGGCGTTGAATCAAGAAATCAAGCAAAAAGTTGAAGAGATTACGCAGCTCAACCAAGAAATTTCAGCCAACATTCAAGCTATTATCGACGGCGGTAAAGAGGTTGGCGAAGGGATTGGGAAAATTGGCGTAGCCATTATTGCTTCGATAAAAGTTGATCACACCGGCAAGCCAAAAGGGGAGTCTTCGGAGGATGGTGAACTTGAATCCGACCATTCCAAGCCTTCTACGCAGTACATGATCTCAGGCATCAATAGCATCATGGACGGTACAACAGAGGCGAGCGAGGCCGTCCGTCAATTGGCAAGAAACAACGAGAGATTGGCCGAGCTGTATCAAGAACTAGCGGAAGAAAATAGCTTATTGAGCGCAGCAAAATCCATTCAAGCTCAGAACGATTTATTCATAGATCAGGTAGCACTAACTTACGGTGCCTGGACCAATGTTGAGACGCATTGGAACAACGTTGCTGACCAATTTGCGGCGGCGGCCACCATTGTCGCCAGTGCGAGCACTGAACAAGAAATCCTGAATGTGATTCATGCTCTGGAACTCGGAGATATCGAGTGGAACGCGCTTGACGATCAAATTGACAACATCAAAGCGGTATATGCCGGAATAACCAATTAATCCCCACACGACAAATCTTAATCACCCTAAATAACTCTCAAAGGAAACTAATATGCTTACAGGAACAGCCGTTGCCATTGACCACGGTATGGTCGCTCAAAATTCACAGGCTCTTCAAATTCAAAACTACTGCAACAGTGTACTGCAGCAAGTGCCAGTTGATTTTGGCAAATTCCCTGACCTGCATGATGACCAAACGAAAATTAATGCGGGTTTGGCCACTGCAAAAGGCCACGCCAATCAATACCTCAATACCATTCAACCAGAGATCTTTGACAACATTACCAATATTTCTAACTACTTTGCGCTATATCAAACGATTCCAATTATGTGTCCTAAAGGCGCAACAAAAAAGGAGTGGCTTGATGCACTAGCGGTGCTTCGCGATGAAGCGAGAAAATACCAAGAAGTATCAAGTAACACACGCCTTGTGATTCTGGGTCTGCATGACTCGCTGGTTCAGGACTCGGGTAACTTCCAAGCGGTAGTGACAAACCTAAACAGCAAAGTAGGCGGTGATAATGGTGTCCTAAATAAACTAAGTGGCGAAATCGATTCACTGAATGCCGCTGTTAGTGGTTCTATTGCCACCATTGTGGCGGGCGGATTTTTAATTGTCGGCGGTGCGTTCGTTACTGCGATCGGCGCAGTGGCTGACTTTGTTACTGCTGGGACATCAACGCCTGTGGTTATTGGTGGTGTTGCTATGATGGTAGCAGGTACGGCAGGCATTGCGGCTGGTGCTAAGATTTTGAAAGACTCACTAAATTCGCGCCAAGCGCTTTATCAACAACGCTCAACGCTAACAGCAGAAGTCCACATTGCTTCTGCAATTAGTAGTGGTTTTGCGGGCCTTCAAAACCAAGCTCAGAACGCCGTTACGGCTGCCTCTCAAATGAGCAACTCTTGGGATGCACTTTCCTCTGATTTAGACATGCTGAGCAAAGACATTAGTACTGGTATCAAATCTCCCGATGCTGTTCGCAAGATGTGGCTAATGGCCGCTAACACGGTTGTAAAAGATGTCATCACTGACATCAACATTACCAAGGCACAAATGGCCGGTGTGAGCCCAGTCATTGTACCGAGCAATGCGACTCTCGCTGATTATGTTAACGGGTTAGCCGCTTAATCTTTTGTTAATAGACCCTAAGACAGGCGTTTTGGGGTCGTTCGGAGAATTTTATGGGTACCAAAACTGATGGCATTTTGTCACAAGCTATTGCCAACATGCAGGCTTCTGAAAAAGTGATTGCTCAATTCAGTGGCTTGCCTCGTAATGCCGTTACCATCCAACAAAGTATGGAAACGACCGTTAATCATCTTGTCCCCCAAATACAAAGTATGCAAGCTGATGCCTTATCGTTTGCCGACTCGATAGATGATGAGATCAATAACCAACTGGCGATACTAGATACGGAAACGGATGTAGAGCTACAAAGCTTTGTTGACCACGTGCAACAAGAGGCAAAGTCGACGCAGGTGGCTGTGGATGATTGTTTGGAGCAAGTGAGACAAGCAAATAAGACTATCGCTGAGAACAGCCAAGCGTTACAAACCATTACCGTAGATTTGAAAGCCACTATTGCTGGGCTTCAATCTAACCTTGATGGTGAAAAGCGGGAACTGGATGCACTGAATAAGCAGAAATACTACTTAATAGGCCTCGGTATCTTTGGCATACCTGGTCTAATTGCGTTAGCAGTGCTTATTTCGAATGCTCAGGATAAAGTCCACCATTTAGAGTCGCAGGTTAGGGCTACACAGAATCAAATCAATCAGCAAGAGTCCTTTTTATTACAAACGCAGTACTTCACCCAAGATTTGAGTGATGTGATGGATAAAGTAGGCAAGGTGGCTAACTCTATAAGTTTTATCGTAGGAGACATCGACAATATTGCTAGCGATATTCAACATGGCGACATTACGAACCGTAACCAGATAAGACTTTACTTTATGGCCGCAAACCAGGAGTTGAAAACTCTGATCCACGATGTATCTTAACCCCATACTTAGCGTCGACCACGTAACGGGTTAAACAATATCTAAACTGAATATTACCGATTTTAAAATAACAACGGCTGAGTGGCGCCACCATCCGTATTAATGATGATTTAAGAGGTAATTGTCATATCGAATTAAGGTACTGTTGCTTCGCCGAACAACTCTTACCGCACGATTTAACATAATGTAAATAATGCGCATTGTCATTCGACTGATGTATTACTGTGTCCGTAATCGCAAAGTACAAAAATAGTATAAGTGCGTCTCATTCGAACTTGAAAATAGACTAAATAGGTTCTAGTTCTCTATAGTGTAATATCCAACGAGAGTAAATAATAACAACATGACCATCCAGAAAGATTTTGGCTACTATCACCAATTATGTGACACCATCACTCATTCTTTACTGCATTTACTTTGTAAGGTTTCCGAGCAGCAACGATTTGTCCCAGTTTCTAGGCGTAACGAGATACTGGTTAAATACCTTAAACCAAAGCTCAATAATAAGCAGTTCTCAAGTGTTAAAAAAGACATTAAATTAATGATCCAAACTGCGAGAGCGAAAGGCTCTAATTTGGAAGAGAAGCTTTATTTATTGAATGAGAAAGCAAAAGAAACCAAAATCGGCGGCTTAGAACCATTGTATTCACTGCTCGAGTACCTATCCGATAAACAAGGTCTAGACTCGGAACTCTACCGCAGTGATGCCACGATGGAGTCTGATGTGCTCTATCTTAGTGAGGAGCACCTGAAACAGGATAACCCCCCCACAACGTCAAGGCCTGCGGTATCCATATATACTCGTTCCGAACAAATCACAAGGATTGTCGATGCAATCCAGCGTCATGGCAGTTACACTGCCGAAATGAAAGATTGGAATAAAAAAACTAACCAAGCTCATATTCTATTGCACTGTAAGTCATAAAAATCAATATATTTCAAATATAAATAAAAATGCTTTTGTTTATATGCATTTCTAACAACAGCATTTGATATGTGAAAATATAATCCCTGGCTTTAATATCTGACAATAATGTAATTAATTTTCTTTTTTCATTATGATTGATTAATTATCAAGTAACCACATAATTGCCAGGGCATTATTCCAAATCAATAACTTAAAATGAGATCATAAAAATAAATAAAAGTAGACTTTATAATTCTTATAGGTATATTTTGGGCCAATATCACATTATTTATTTATTGATGAATTGAATTTTTATTTAAAGCTCATATACATGAAAAATAGCCTTCTTCCTCTACCTTAATTTCACATAATTGCCTCTCAGTATTAACAGAAGTATATGCAATGAACTAACCGTACAATCGTCAGTGAAAATAGAATGAATACTCTAATTCAATCCGCTAATGCGCAAATAGGTCACGCGGCAATGCGTCGGCTACTGAGTACCGCACCTTTTCTCGCTCGGTGCAGTGATAATAAAATGGCGACTAACATCCGTCCTCGAGAATACGCGATAAAGCGCTCATACATGCAAGTAAACCGTGCTGACATGATCTCCTGGTTAGTGTTTGATTTAGACCATGAGAACCCAAATATATGGGACGATCAGTCTTTACCTGCACCGAATTTTATTGTTCGTGACAAGCATAAGAACACCGCACATCTTTATTATGCCATCGTTCCTGTTTGTACCAGTGATAAGGCAAGAGCCAAACCGATTCAATTCATGAAGCGCGTATACCAAGGCATGGCAAAACAACTGAAAGCCGACCCCTGTTATGCCGGCATTATCGCAAAGACACCGCATCACCCCATCTGGTCAACGACGGAGTTTCATGGCTACGTTTATGAGCTGTCGGAGTTAGCGGCACATGTTGAGATTGAATATATCTCTCACTGGGAAAGCAAGGAAAAAAGAGACACCAGTCATTCCCGCAACTGTACTCTGTTCGAAAAGTTACGCCATTTTGCTTACAGCATCGTTGACCAAGAACGAGAGCAAAGCTATTACGAAGCGTTCAAGGCTCGCGTTGAACAATACGCCCAGCGGTGTAATGACTTTGCGTTAAGAGGTTACGAAAGCAACCTGCCACAGAGTGAAGTCAAGGCGACGACAAAAAGTGTAGCACGTTGGACTTGGGACAATTACGTAGGACGCGAATGTATCAACCGGGGCGTAATGAACCTGGATGATTCTTTGCCACTGAATGTCCGTCAATCAATGGCCGCGAGAAGGACACACGGAGAGCGAAAAACGGCAACGGCCAAAAAGGTCCTCACTGCCACACAAAAGTTGCTCAATGACAAGCAAAGGGTCACGCTCAGTGCGATAGCTGGCCTCAGTAAGCTCTGCCGACAGACAGTAAAAAAGTATCAAGCCATTATCAACAGCGTGATCAAACAACCTGACATCATCCCCCTTACAGAACTTCTGCGCTTAAGGGTGGCTGTTAATTATGCTGTATCAGATAACTGCGCCAAGCCGAATGGCCATGAAAAAAGAGAGGATAAAAACGTCTCGAACCAACAAGAATTCAATAAGGGTCGACTATCTCAAACATTACATCGGCCTTTAAGAGAGTAATGCTTCATTAAGTTTGATTTAAACCGTCAAGCTTTAACAAAGATGCTCATTTCAGCCCATAGAAAAACTGATTAACAATATTTATAAATCGACTAAGAACAACTTAGCCAAAAACAGTCGGTGACTAAAGAATGAGGCCACTGCAGTAAAGAGGTTTTGTACTAACAAGCCTTTCTATCTGCATAAACAATGTGGCTTGAAGCCCAATTTCATTCTTAATGTTTAAACCGACGCACTTTCGCATCAAAATTTGCATCAACACCAATGTGTTTTGCTTGCGAAAGGTGGAAGCAAACGAAGGTATCGCACGGACAGCATTGTCGACGACACGGTCATCCAGTCTACAGACACACCTTATTAATAATAATGAAAATAAATAAGGATAAGACTCAGTCTATTCACACTGAACCCAAGCCCATGGGCGACAAAAAAGTTAGGTTTTAAAGACTTACGTCACCTAGCGAGCCATACAGCGCGTCACGATCGCGATTTAAAGAACAACCACGGCCGACCTAGTCAAACAACGGTTGCAAAAAAAAGTGGACTTTCCGAGCTAGGCAGGTCCGCTGCATCTGCACGTCTGATGAAAACACATCCTACCTCAAATCGGACCTGCTGGCTAGGCAGGTATACTCCCCCTTAATGCATTTAGTTGCGTATTTTGAAATTGCTCAAACTTGGGTGCAATTTCGGCGGAGCTATTTCTGTCTTTCAGTGATGAGGGTTTAAAATGCAAGCATGGTATTTACTCTATAGTGGAAATGGAAAGGACAAAAACACTCACCTAGTCGCACTACTTGAACAGCTGGGCATTGAGGTTTATCAACCGATGATGACTGTTTATAAAGTGCGCCAAGATCGCCCAGGGCAGTTCAGGAGAAAGTCAGTACCGCTCTTCGCCAATTATCTCTTTGTTCAATTCGATCATTCACAGCTCAACTTCTCACACATTTTACGCCTCTCTGGTGCCTCATACTTTGTTCGGTCATGCAATCGCTTTGCTACCATGCCCAGCGAATTTATCGATCAGCTTAAGCAACGCTCAAGCGAAAAAAAATCACAACGTAACACCCGAAGCACCAAATCCAAACAATTGATTAATCTGATAAAAAATGAGCCAAGAGATGCAGAGAGAGTGAAATTGCTGCATCAATCCTTGGTGTTCCATGCACGCTAAACGTCAAACAGAAGATTCGCTTTTAACTCGCCGTCACTCCCCCTTTTCTCCATCACTGTGCCAGTTGATATCAACGTTGGTTACCTGGATGTGGTGACGCCGTTTTTCACATATCGCGCCACGCAATGGTTGCCGGCTTCATTTGTCACGTAAGGAGAATAAAAAATGACAGGAAAAGTGATTGTTTTTAACTTTGATGGCACTGGGAATGAACCACTGGATTGTTCTTCGAATTCGGAAGCGCAAGGTGACAGTATCTCCAATATTTTAAAGCTGCATTTCTTGTTAGGTGGCGGTTTGCATGAAGGGGAAAAGTACGGCCAGTCTATGCAAGACAACGTCAAAGCGAGCTTTTATTACCAGGGCATTGGTACGTACAGTAATGCGTTACATAATGCTTTGGAATCCGCTTTTGCGTTCTCAATGGGCGACAAAAAAGCGATTTTGGAGAAAGCGGGTCGAGACTTCACTCAGCACTACGAAAATGGTGACATCGTTCTTATTACCGGTTTTTCACGGGGAGCGGCTATCGCGCGTCAATTTGTCACCATTATCGAGGACCTCGTTAACCCAAGCGCCTGCTCTTTCGTTTTCATGTGCCTATTCGATACGGTGACCAGTGCCGGCCTGCCTAATTTGAGCTCCAAAACTCGGCTCAGTAATGAAACGCTTTACGAGCAGATGTACCAATTATCACCCGTTGTCGGCCGAGCACTTCATATGGTGAGCATCGACGAACGTCGTCGAGCTTTCCAACCGAACTTGATGAATTACGATCCACTTCGTGTTGAAGAAATCTGGTTCCCTGGTGTGCATTCTAATATTGGGGGAGGCTTTTATGACGATGGTCTTTCCGATGTTACACTGTCACACTCTATCGACTGGTTATCATATCTCGTTAAGTGCCAAAAACTACCAGAATTGACTCTGACGATGAAGGATGTTGCTTTGGATGAAGTGTTACCCTCGGCATATTTAGGCATCATTGATGACAATGATCTCGACATCCAACCCAACGAGATGGGTCATATTCACTACAAGCAACGAACGGGGCTGTTTCAGCGTTTAACATTGGAAAGCCGAAAAGTGTGTGTGCTAAAAAACGATCGTATCGTTACCGATGAGTCATGTTTGCCCGTTATCCACTCTTCTGTCTTAGCAAGAAAAGAACAAGATCCAGATTATGACCCAAAGGGATTACAAGGCATAAAAACCCGTGTTTTTTATGGGTATATTTAATGGGTAAAGCGATGAGCATCAAATCAAAAACATTGCTGTCCGGGGGCGTCGCCTCTGCTTTAGTCTTTACTGGGGACTACCTTGGGCACTATTTATTCGAAAAAGCGAAGGTCGACGTGACAAACATCATTCGGGAAATGGCGCGAGACGAAGTCTATAAAAACTCCGAGACCATCACCGATGAAATCACTTATCTTTCAAAAAGTATTGTTAACCACTACATGTACGTTCGACTTTATAAGGACGAAAGAGTGCCGGATGGTGTTATCTACCTAGATAAAAGCCACTTAGCGAGCCGAGTATTGGTGCCCAGTATTAACTCCTTTAAGGTTTGTAATTACAAGGACGAATGTCTCACGGAGGCAAAACTGAAGATTAAGAGACTCACGCCGGACACCCTAAACGATACCTTTCTACCGAAAGACGACATCAACGTCGCCCTCGCCTCTGAAAACACGATCAAAAGCCTTGAAGACATGCACGATGATAACTTCATACGAGTGCGGATCGAATTTCATACTAAAGAAGCGCCAAGCGTGAACTATGCAAAGAAATAAAAGACGCCTATGACGTGATGAGAGTTAAGGGCTCTTAGTCTCAAGTAATTCGACTTTGCAACGCATTAATGTATTTCATCGATAATAAATAATTTATTAATTCGGAACTTAATTATACAGTAAATAGGATTAAAACATGAATCACTATGATGATTTTTTTGAAATTATCTTCGATCGATTAATGGAATCAGAATTTAATTTTAATAACTCACCCCAAGAGAGAAAACACTGGACCGGAGGGGCGGTAGGTCGAGGAGAATTAAAAGGTTCTAAATATGGAATTTCCGCTATGTCTTATCCTGATCAAGACATCATTAACCTAACTAAAGAACAGGCAATGGAAATCTACTATTATGATTTCTACTCCCCTTTTAAAGATGAATTCTCCATTCCGCAGTGCGTTATGTTCCAGTTTTTAGACTCGGTGATCGAACATGGCATACACCACAGTGTGGTTTTTCTACAAAACGCCTTGAAGGTAAAGCCAGATGGTATCTTAGGTTCAGTGACTATTGGCGCAATGAAAGACGCGATCCCGCATGAGTTTGTTTTGCATTTTATCGCGGAGAGGCTGGATTTTATCTCTAATTATTCAAGCGGAAAAATCCATTCCCAAAAGTGGCAAGAACGAACGTCTCGTAACGTTAAATATGCAGTAGCCGATCTGAAAAATATCTAAGCAAAATGAAGGATATTCGTTATATCTTTTATTTATTCCGTGCGCTTTTTACCAATCAATGTATGAATTTATAAAAATTGAGCACTACCCCTCAATAAATAAGTGGACTCTATATTTTAAATATATTCAATCCACCATGAATAACGTAATTTAATTAATAAAGGAAATTATTATGGACTCTAATGTATTAGAAAGTAATGATGCTTACCCTCGCGTAAGACAACTCGATTGTGGTGAGGTGACGATTCGTTTCGCCGAAAACTATAAGTGTATTTGGGATGAACGAGGTAATGGCGGCGATAAATGTGTTAGCTTGTGTCGCCCGCTACCGACTAACTGTGATAACGAAGAGGGATTCTACAGCCTTTGTTCGGTTGCTGTTAAAGATCACTGGAATGTCACGGACTGTTTTTTCCATGGTGTCGCTGGAATTCTGATTAAGCAGAACTATGTACCAGAAGGACAACAACCCGCTTTAGCACACCCAATCGACTATGAGTGGCGTTGGGACAGCGTAAACTCTGGTGCCACTGTTGAAGGTTCAATTTGGCGACCTATTCCACCAAAAGGCTATGTAGCATTGGGGGATGTTGCAAGAGACCAATATGGCTCAGATGCCAAACCAGATGTACGAGAAGTCATGTGTGTGCGCGAAGACCTGACAGCAGACGGCATCTTAGACGGTAACACATTCATTTGGGATGATGCTGGCTCACATGGTGATCACGATGTTTCATTATGGGAAATTCGACCAGATCAACGCGTAGAAGGTGATAACACTATCTTCGTGGCATCAGGTGGCTTTGTGGCAGCACGCAAACACTCAAAACCAAACCGCCCATACCGTGACACAGTACTACGTGTTCTTAAACTGCCAATTTTCCCAGTGGATGGCGGCGAAATTCCTGTTCCTGACGTCTCGGGTTACGACGAACCACCTAAGACGGAGCATATGTTAAAGAGCTACTTTTATGTGCCATGTACCGCTTTAACCGCCGATAAGGATATGTCGCGAGAAAGACAATTCCGCGAATCCCCTTTTTACCGCCTAGAGCGCCATGTGAAGTACAGCCCTTGTGATGGGTTCTACAACAACAAGGCACCCACGCCAATCAGTCTTACTATCACAACTGAATCTGGTGTAACAAAAGCAAAATCTGAGACGCTGAGTGCTGGCGCAAGCTTAACAGTAACAGCAGAGGGCGGCTGTAAATTCATTGGTGGTACCGTAACTTGTGAACTGTCTGCCAGCTTTGGTTGGGAACGAACAAAATCTGAAGAAATTTTCGCTTCCAAAACAAGAGAAGAAGGCTATACCGTGCCAGCATGGTCGGCAATGGGTATCTACTTCTTGGACGAGGTCATCTACGTGAAACGCGGCGATGGTAGTGATTTTGCAAACAACCGACTGTCTTTCACTAACGCGTCTGCAAAAGAGGTGGTGTGTTGGGAAGATCCCGCGCACAAAGACGATAAGAGTGAATAACGCGCGTTGATTATTGCGCCCACAAAGCTCGTAACAACCCGGTGAAACTCATGTATACACAAAGAATATCGAGGGCAGCAATCGTAACCCGCGATCGTCTGTCGTTTGAAAACTTCGGTCATACTCAGCTCACCGGATGGTATTTATCTTCATAAAAGAACGATAACTACTCAGTGAGCGGCACATTGAATCATCATGGTGCCGCTTGCTTTTGGTCATAGTACGTTTCAAAGGAATGATATAATGAAAGAAGAAAACGATCTTCAGTATTACATTAGTAGCTATAACCACAAAACAAGCAAATTGCTTAAGCTTCTGTTTGATGCACAAACCGAAGAACAGGTTCGCAGCGTGCTAAACCTATTCACCAAGCCCCATTTGCCATTTGAACAAACCACTTGGCCACGTATGTCATGGTCTCAAACAATCGCATCCGTCGATGGCGAAATTTATCAATTTTGGGATGATATCCAAGCATTTAATTATTGCCTTCGTTTGGCCTACCTTGCAGAAGAGAGCCACCAAAATCTTGCTAAGCTAGAAGCGCAGCTCATCGACTACCGTTTCTCACTCATCCAAAGGGTAAAACAATATTGCAGCGATGAAGAGATAAGTGACGTTGCATTACTTCCAGAGTTAGCCCGGCTGATGGTGTTCCACTTGGGTGTGGATCAGCTAAGAATGCTTGTTGAAGACCCACAGTCCAAATTACTTACCATAAGAAAACACCATGCCCCCCAATACCGCATGTACGCTTACTTGATTCTTCATTTGATCAAAACCAGACAAACTGAGGTTTCTGACCCCCGTGTAGAAAGCACTATGGGGCAGTATTTCGATTTAGTGAACCGCTGCGCGGCTTTATTGGGAGAGTCACAAGCGGCGTAATCCCGAAGTTTGAAAGATTGAGACTCTGCAGCTTGTTATCACTTGGAGCAGCGGTACAAGTACAATTTATTTGATGGAAAGCCATGAAATCATCGCAATAAATCCAAGATTGAAACGTATCATTAATAACACTTCTAACAAATACTATGCTTTAGCCTAATTAATAATATTGATTAGGCTAAAACTACCAATATTTAGGGTAAATTAACTCTCTAAATATACCGCCATATCCATAATCAATCATCGGAGTATTATTTTTCGATATTAATTATGGTAATTAAACCAAACGACTACTCAGTCAGTAGTCATCATTCAATATTCACATGGAGAATAAAAATGTCACGTTATGTTGAACTTAAAATTGAAAATAACCTTGGTAATGCATTAATTTTTAAATCTACCGACCTAGAACATGGTAAATTCATTTCAGAACCACCAAAGAAAATTGAATCTGAAGGTGTTTTTTCTTGCAACCATAGAAGCGGTGCAATGATTGGCCCTAAGGGCATTGTAACGTATGTAGTTGAAGGTACGGGTGTTGAAGTAGAATTTCACTTTAACCACCCATACGGTGATAAGCCAAGTGCATATCGTATTATTCAGAATCCAGACAATTCATTTTATACTAAAATTGATGGTGATTGGACAGGTCATGAACAATACATTACATACATTCTTTACCCTGCATAAACAGCAATCAAACTAGAGAGAATTTTAATATAAAAACTCTCTCATCTTCTTTGTTCAAAACTTAATAAAAATGATAAAGAAAACGGTAGGGATCATATATTGAACTCTACCGTTTTTTAATAAACCCTATCACTAATACAGCGTAACTAATTATGTTTAATTCAGAAATTGAAAACCCACTCTACGCCGTGACTATCGGTAGTCATATTAAATCATACGATAACAATTTTAAGCCGAGTGTTATTGATTCTAATATTTCTAGCATGATTTCACAGGTAGAAAAACATGACCGAATGTCAGGTACAAGCAGCTATGTTTATTCAGACAAAATGAACCAAGGTTCTTTTGGGATATCAGGTAGCTATGGTGTATCTGGAGTCAGCAAGTTTGAAGCCTCCGCCAGTGCTTATGTTGGTAATGCGGCAGCCAATAGCAGCAAATCAGTTGAAGTAACTTATAGTGCACTGTCTGTCTGTGGTGTTGAGTATGTTGATTTTGAGAAGCTCACTGTTCCTCAATTTTTAAGCGGTCTAAAAAAAGGGTGCAGGCAATCGGCGTTAGGTGCACTTGACTGTTATAACGCCGTAAATAAGGAATGTAACGATTTAGATGTGTCACTGTCTGACGCACTGACTAGTGATAAAAACCAATACCCGACCATTCATGATTTACTCCAAAAATGGGTCAAAGCTTCAGATGAATTTTGTCGCGATTATGGTGACGGGCTCGTTGTCGGCATCGCATGGGGTGCAATGGGAGGGGTACACTTTAAGATGACGGCTACAGACGAAGATAATTCGTGGAAGTATGGAGGCCAAGCCAATTTCTCTTACGCTGGTTTGGATAAATCCGTCTCTTTACAGGCCATTTATGATGGTAGTAAGTCCGACCAAGAAGCCAATGTCACAGCAACATGCACTAGCTTCGTCAGCGGTAATGCTCTCTCTGATCAAGTTCAGAAGTGGTTTACGAAATTTAGTGAAACTGCACTTCAGCAATTGAACGATGTCCATGTTCTCGTGGAAGCGCCAGACATGAATATTACGTCTGGCGCGCCTAAGATCCCTGAATTTGTAACACCTAAACCTAGCGATGACGTCACCAATAAAGTGGGATCATTAAAAAATCTCGACGATCTTCATATTTATGCGAAGGCGAAAGCCTATGAAGAGGCTAAAGCGAAGAACTCTGAACTCACATTTGAAGAGTTTCTCAAACAATCCGAAAAAGAATCAAATTTAAGTGGCCTTGAAAAAGCAAAGGAACAAGTTAAAGAAAACAACATTAATACGCTTGATAACATTGAGTCATTGAATCAAAACGAAATCTTGATTAAAAAGACTGAAGTCATGGATACCGCCGAGATAAAAAGACCCATTAAAGGTAATAGCGATGATCATATCCCCTTAGGTGTGTGGATCGCTCACTGGTCTAATCTGATACCTTGGTTGGCACAAGGTTACTGTAACAGTATTGAAGACCTAGACACCTCTGAGAGCATTAAAGCTCGTGTTATGCTGCAAGATTTCCAAACCTTAAGCCGAATCTATCATATCGCGCACGCTTCTGGTATTGAGTACATTAAACGCAAAGACCGGTCGCTACCACTGGTTAAAACTGCCGCCCTTGCGGATAACTTCGATCATGTTGCTGCATTAATGCAAGATGGTAAAACTCTCTCTGAGGCTTACCATTCACTCAGCGATCCAGCTGCATTAATTTATCAATACTGGAATGAAAATACATTCTTACGCAACGCTGAACTGGGTCTTGGTTTTGTTCGCAACCATAAAAGCATCCTTTCACCAACGAGCGGGGGCAATGATAACCGAACAGTCTACAAGCTAGAGACAATCGCTTTCAATGGCCGCAACTACGATGCGTTCAGCCAGGCGTACAAAGTGTTGCCTCTACCCACACCAGACCGAGAAATTTGGGCTTTTGGTCCTGAAAAAGGGCTTTTAAGCTCAGCTTATGACACCGAAGCCGTGTTCTCTAAATCTGGAGGTCTAGTGAAGGCAATGAACTTTACCCCTGATCAAGAAAGCAAAACGCTACATTCAAAAGATGGAAAAACAACACTTTATCCGATCCGATTCAACGCAGCCGCTGGCATTGAAAACTGGAAAGGCATGTCTTCAAGTACCAATATTGGTGCGGACCATGGCCTTGAGAAGAGTTTACAACACTTGGAAGAGGGGCTTCGTGAACTCAGTGCTTGGACTTATAGCAGTGCAAACTGGCCAGAAAACTGGGACGATAAAGCGGCCTATCATCAAACAAAAATTAAAAAGCAATACGTAGGACTTATAGAAGAGCCAAAAAATACCTAGGGCTTATAAAAGAGCCACGCAATAGTCTTGATTCTGAAAACCAGTCCGTGTAACTGTCGAGGTTACCTAAATGGACTTAAATTGCTTTTTAATGCATGAAAACCTCCTGCTATGCGGGAGGTTTTTTAGCTGTTTGCTCTTACCACTTCTAGCCATCCGCACACAAACACACAAACACACAAACCAAAGACGAAAAAATGAGCTTTGGTGATTAGTTCATAATCAAAACTCAAAAATATTCTATATAGGAGAAAAACATGACTGACGTAAGCACGAAAAACTGGATGAGTGCACTAGATAAAAACTTAACACTGGACAGTATTTCCATGCCTGGGACTCATGATTCAGGGACTCAAAAAGCCCCTAAAGGGGGAGCTAGAACACAAAACTTTGGCATTTATGATCAATTATCGGATGGCATTCGTTTCCTCGACATTCGTGTGAAACCAAACGGTCCAGAACTTGACCCTCTGAATATTTACCATGGTATCTTTAGTTGCGGCATTTCTTTCGGTGATGTTCTAAATGATTGTTTAAAGTTTCTAAAAGAAAACCCAAGTGAGTCCGTCGTTATGCTGATGAACGCCGAGACAAACAGTGATAAAAACATTCAAGCAAAATTTCATGAATACCTGAAACAAGAGAAGTACAAACATCTATTTTACTTAGAGCCACGTATACCAGCATTGCATGAAATCCAGAGCAAAATTGTTTTGTTAAGACGGTTTGATGGCGATGCAGGTATCGACCTATCCAGTGGGTGGGAAAAGAATGCAACCTTCACTCTGACAACGCCCGAAAACCAAGTGTTCCGAATAGAAGACGAATACCAGCAGCACGATACTCACAAGAAAATGGCTACAGTACACTCCTCAATAAACAGAGCTATGGAGACACCAAATGATAACGCTGTGCATATTACATACAATAGCATCTCACTTGCGGGACATACACCTTACCAATACGCTTGGGGTGGTGGTTTCGGTAAAGTAGATCCGAAGATGAACCCTGGACTGACGGAATTCTTGGCTGAGCAACAAAAGGGAAAAAGGTTTGGTATTGTTGTTCTAGACTTTTACAACAACGAAGAAGGTCATATAGATAACAGAAATGTCGAGCTGA
The DNA here is from genome assembly GCF_002163755.1 of Vibrio campbellii CAIM 519 = NBRC 15631 = ATCC 25920. Taxonomy (NCBI): domain Bacteria; kingdom Pseudomonadati; phylum Pseudomonadota; class Gammaproteobacteria; order Vibrionales; family Vibrionaceae; genus Vibrio; species Vibrio campbellii. Next base: position 45,301 of record NZ_CP015865.1, on the reverse strand, counting down.
TTATCAACGCCAACTCGGGTGTTAACTTAAAATAGCGAGTATGCAAAAGGTTAATCTACCATCAAAGAAGACCATGCTTACTTAGTTTAAAAAATGCGTGTCAGCGACCTAAGTGGAAACAAATACCTTACCCATCTCGTAGACTTCTGTTGACCAAGGAGTTCACATCAAGGGGCAGCTTATCCCCCTGACCAATATGAATCACATCAACAGATTTAAGCAGTCAGCATGTGTTAAGGCCCCATATAATATGCCGGTGCAGTTCGAGAATAACACTCTAGTGTCTGACTGATTATTGGACAAAACTTTCTTGGAGTACCCAATTAAATTAGAAAACTGCGGATAACTTTTAGTATCAGAAAATTCTTTGTGAACTGTTTAAATTAACTGATGCGCTTCAATGTTATTGACGGTGTGATGTAGGAAAAGATAGCACTAAGAATTAGCTATCAGCGCTATCTTTTCTTGTTACTTGAAATGGCTTTGTTGGTTAAACTACATATTTTCTAATGATGGCGTAACCGTTATATCTTTATAACCGAACACAGCCGTCGATGTTCTAGGGATTGCATAAATTTTCTTACTGTGACAAAGCTTCGATTTTACAAGTGTTTCTGCAAAGTTAATTGCCAGAGGTAACTGGTTAATCAAAACAATGTCCCCATAGCCTTCCTCTAGGAGTTTAGCTTTGATATCGTCATTCATATCACAGAAGTAGCTTCCGCCCATCACGATGGTATCAGCATTATATTCATCAATGAGTGAACGAATGCCTTTCATTGCTGTCTCTAGGCGATGATTATCTTTCTTCTCTTCGCCAACCCAAAATGGGGTACTACCTACTGTGGTGAAGTGACCACAATATTGGTCGGTCAGTTGGTATTTTTTTATCATTCTTTCAATGGCATAACCATGCCAATCTTGAAGAGCCATTAAACCAAATTTTCTACCCAACATACTCGCCGTGCGGAATGCAATGTCTGCTAGACCAACAACGGGGATGCTCACCACTTCACGACAGGCTTCTAAACCTGTGTCCGCGCCTGATTCAATAACAATGGCATCACAGCCTTCCTTTTCAGCAGCGATTGCTTCAAAAACAAGTGCACCCATACTTAGAAATTGCTCGGTATCACTATTAAAATAAGCCGCCCCTGCCTTATTTGAAGATAGTGAGATTTCTATACCATCCGACTCATATTTTTTCAGGTCAGCTAACACTCTTGTTGGTGCTTTACTATCAACAGGAAACGCCGTAATTACACGGATTTTTACTTTTTTCATCGTCAATATTCCTTAAGGGTTTGGTAAGTGACGTATAAAAATTACACCATTTCTTTTATTACCAATAAAAACATTCGGGCTGCATATATCAAAATTGGGACACTTTTCGCTGCTGAAATTTGAGTGTTAAAATAAGCTTTAGCCTTTCATGTTGCTACAGTAGCGAAGAAAACTCGGGCCTAGAAAAGTGCGTGATTACCCTTAGTATCTCGCTGTGGCTCCTCTCCATACCTCAGAGGTTTGCATTAACCGTAATGGAAATAAAACGGGCAACCAACCCAATGTGCAGCCGTATAACGAGGGTTAGGTTTGTTGGTAAGTTCATGGAAATAATAAGATTTCGACTTCATCATTTAAATGTTGTAGAGAAGCTATATCTAGAACCACGACTAGCGATTTTTTCATGGTTGGATGCAGTTGAATTTGACCTGTTAGATTTTGAGCGGAATACAGAGGGTAAAAAGTATTTGGTGATATGTGATTTAAATTTCCCGAACGGTGGAAACTTTCTTTTTAATTAGTGTCTTACAATGTCGTGAATATAAATAAAGATGCTTATCATCAAGGAAAACCCGTTATGATAAAAAATTATATCTTGCTCTCAACCCTTGTTACTGGCTTTGCCAATGCCGATGTACCTAATTGGTCGTTTAAAACCGATGTTAAGTTTGAATCTTCAGAGAAGTTCATGTCTGTAACTGTACCAATCAATGGCGGCCTTACCTCTTTCTCTTATCTACAAGATGGTAAAGAAGTGAAGCGAGGCATTAGTGTTGAACTGTTAGATGCTAGTGATAAAACCATTGATTTAGAGGTGAAAGTTCAAGATGGTGCTGGGAATTTAATGAGTTCTACTCAGTTCCTAAATGCTGCGATATGCCAAGAAAATCAAGCTAAGCACGATAGATATGAAATGAGATTTGTTCCTTTCAATACTGATGCTTGTAAACAATATTTCGATGTAGAGCCGAAGAAATTTGAGTCGTCTAATATCAATTCAGTATCACTACATATACCTGAAACGAAAACTAAAAGTGATTGGAATATTATCAACTTTAGTTACTCAAAAAGTGCAAAGCTAAAGGATAAGCCATCATTAATTCAATTTCGTCCGCTCTGTGGGCAAACAAAAGAGCTCTGTCACTATCACTCATCAGGGTCTCCTTCTTATCTCCAAAACGAAGGTATGGGATTCTCGAAGTTTCGCATTCGTGAATCAGAAACACTCACTGGTTTGACTTACTCCATATCTACGGACAAAAAAGATGCATACAAAGAGAGTGGAGTGATTGAATTGGAGCCGATAACTTTTAATCAATAGTAGTTCTCGACCATGCCCAAGTTGCCTGGCTCTAAATCAAGTATCTCGGGGCCACTTGGGTATATATCAAAGACAAAGAAGAGTTTCCCCCATCTTTTTAGTGCATTCCCTTTCGTTGTGTAAGTACATGCTCATTGTACTTTTTGAACAGCCCTTATCTTCAGTGAACCAGCCAAAAAAAAAACTCATAAAAGTTGAACGACACATTCTGACATCCTAACGTAAGCATTGGGTACTTATGATTTGTGGTAAGCGCTCCCCCCCATTCCGCCAACCTTTGCCAATCCATGATAAAATAATAAAATCAGAACTTTACAGTGATTAATTTATAACTAACGCTTCTTGAACAGAAAGCTGACTTCATCTGTCACTTGCGCTTCTGAGCATTTTTACCCATAATAATACTGTATATATAAACAGTATTATTTATGAACGTTATTCCTATTTCTGCCCGTGCTGGCATCACTGGCTTTGAGTCACCAGCTGCGGAGTACCGCCAACTTTCGCTCGATCTAGATGAGTTACTGGTCGAGCACCCAAGTGCGACTTTTTTAGGGCGTGCGAGTGGAGACTCGATGCAAGGAGTGGGTATCTTCGATGGCGATATTCTGATTGTCGATCGCCATGTCGCCTTGAGTAACATGGATGTGATAGTGGCCAACTTAAATGGTGAATTCGTGTGTAAGTTGCTGGATATTAAGCATCGCCAGCTGCTTTCTGCTAACCCTAGCCACGCTCCGGTTTTGGTCCAAGATTGCGATACCTTTACAGTAGAAGGCGTCGTCATACGTTCGATACGCTGTCACCGAGCCAGTCATTTATTGGGGCAAGGGTAATGTTTGCCCTGGTTGATGCCAATGCGTTTTACTGCAGCGCGGAGCAAGTCTTCCGCCCGGAATGGCGCGGCAAGCCTGTCGTTGTTTTGTCCAATAATGATGGTTGTGTGGTCGCGGCGAACCGGCAAGCCAAAGAATGCGGGGTCGAGAAGTTTAAGCCCTACTTCCAAATGAAAGCGCAGTGCGAGCAACGCGGCGTTATTGCGCTCTCTTCTAACTATGAGCTGTACGGTGACTTATCGAGCAAGATGATGGAAGTCATCGGCCGATTTGCTCCAGAGCAGCACGTCTACTCTATTGATGAATCTTTTCTCTCTTTCGAGCGAACAGCGCCAGCGATTCCCTGTCTTCGTGAGCATGGCCAAACCCTCAGAAAGTCGGTTTGGCGAGAGTGCCGGTTACCTGTGTGCGTTGGTATTGGACCAACGTTAACTCTGGCCAAAATCGCCAACCATGCAGCAAAGAAAATCACTGGGTTTAATGGGGTGTGCGTGCTCGATACTTTAGTGGAACGAGAACGCGTCCTCGCTCAGCTCTCAGTAAGTGATGTGTGGGGAGTAGGAAAACGGCTAACTACTCACCTAAAACACCTTGGTATCACCACCGCTTTACAACTGGCCAAGTACCCGGCGCCATTGGCACGCAAGGTGTTTAATGTGGAGTTAGAGCGCACAGTGCGCGAACTCAATGGCCAAGTCTGTAAACAGTGGGATGAAGCTCGAGCAGATAAAAAGCAGATCTTTTCTACGCGCAGTTTTGGCGAACGCATCGAAGATGAAACCTCGTTACGCCAGGCGTTGTGCCACCACGCGGGCATCGCTTCGCGTAAAGCGAGAAAGCAGCAATCCTTATGTAAGGTGCTGATGTGCTTTGCATCAAGCTCGCCGTTTGATGATGTGTCTTACAGTCGCCGAGTCGTGCATCGGTTCCCCTACCCGACGGCAGATGTCACTCAGTTAACTAAAGTGGTCTCTGAGCTGACCGACCAACTCTTTTCTGAAGATGTCCGCTTTTACAAGGTGGGCGTTGGCCTATTGGATTTAGTAGACGGGCGGCAAGAGCAAGCGGATTTATTTAACCCTACGCCAAACAATACGCCATTGATGTCGGTTTTTGATGGCCTGAATCAGCGTTATGGCCAGAACACGGTATTCCTTGGCGCTCAAGGCATAGAGCAAAAGTGGCAAATGCGGCGTCAGCTTCTGACACCGCAGTACACGACATGTTGGACAGATTTGCCTCAGGTTAAGTGCTGAAGTTAACATCACTACTAAGCATATATGCCATAATACATTTTCTAAACATGACAAAAAATGCACAGATACCTTAATTTTAACTACACACACTAAAAATTAAGGGATATACTATTTCTAATTCCTACATGGAGACAGAAATGGATACTCAACAAACCACGTCACACTTTCAATCTCTCAAGCAAGGTGCCGATGCTTACATTAAGCGCCGTAACCAGCGCTTACTGGCGAACCATCGCAAAGAGTTACGCAACTTTACCCGTGCAGAAGCCTCTGCTTACTTAGGTATCGATGCTAAAACGCTGGATAAATACGTAACTGCAGCGGATATTGATCCTCGTCGTCATGAAGATTCTCAGTGGTCGATTGATATTGCGGAAATGTACCGTGTACGTGATTTGTTGCCAGAGGCATTGCGTAAAGAGCCAAAGTTTTCGCGTAGCGAACAGCAATCAGCACAAGTCATCGTCATCCAAAACCAGAAAGGTGGCGTTGGTAAAACTGTGTCTGCCGCGACTGTCGCATCTGGTTTAGCTACAGAGTTCCATCAAAAGTACCGTGTAGGCTTAATAGATATGGATGGCCAGGCGACCCTCTCTATGTATTACGCGCCAGAGGCAGACCAGGAAGGCAACTTGTCTGTGGGTGATCTCATTATGCGTAACTTTGACTTGGATGAGGATGAAACGTTTGAGCAAGCGGTATCTGAGGCGTTCCTAGAAACCACCATTCCTAACTTACGAATTCTGCCAGCAGCGCAGAGTGACCGAGCTATTGAAGGCTGGTTCCATGAACAAGTCTTCAGCCATAAATTGCCATCCCCCTACTCTATCTTGGCTGAGATCATCGATGCAGTGAAAGATGAATTCGACATCATCATCATCGATACACCGCCATCACTAGGTTACGCAACTTACAACGCCTACTTTGCCGCAACCAGCGTGGTATTCCCGCTATCGATTACGGAGAACGATATCGACGCGACCTGTTCATACTTCAGCTACATTCCGCAAGTATGGGCACTGTTGGCCAATGCGAATCATGATGGGTACGACTTCATGAAGATCCTGCTTACCAACCATCGTGACAGCTCGACCACAACTGAGTTGATGAACAGTCTTTACGACCACTTTGCACCTTATTTGTACTCTAAGGAGTTCAAACATAGCGAAGCCATCAGACAAGCCTCTTCCCTACTTTCGACCGTTTTTGATATGTCGAAGAGCGAGTACCCAAAAAGTAAGTCGACGTTCCAAACGGCACAACAAAACGGGTATGAGGTAACCAGTCAAATTCAGCGCGACATTCTTAATGTGTGGCGCGAACAGGAGCAAGCATAATGGCGAAAAAACGCGGCGGTAGCCCTTTAGGTAACGCACCAGGTTCTCAAGAAGCCCAACAATCAGCAGCTAAAGCGAACCTGACCACTTTAACGCAGCAGTTGACGGCAGAACTGGATAAAGCCGGCACCAGTGCCGCTGAGTACTTGCAAGAACAGTTTGGTCTTGAATCTGTCGGCCAGAGCATGGTTTGGCAGCTAGCATCAGGTAATACTGCGACGTTTAACGAAGTGACACTGTCATTCGAACAAGTTCGAGATGAAACGTTTGTTACTTTCGATGTGAATGGACGCGATCAATCGCTTCTTACTGCTGAGTCCCTATCTGATCTGAATTCGCTGGAGTTTCAACAGTTCTATCCGGCCGTAGGTCGAGAAATTGAAGGCAAGATTGATGTGTTGGATGGCTCTCGCCGCCGTGCTTGGTTCTTACTTCAAGAAGGTCGTGTAAAAACATTCCGAATTCTCGTCACCCAAGACGAAATTTCGACCGCTGATGCAAAAGCGCTGGCCAAGCAGTTACAAACAGCTAAAGAGCACAACCAACGTGAGATTGGCTTGCAGTGCCAAATACTGATGAAGAGTGGTGAGCTTACTCAAGAAGATACGGCAAAAATATTAAACCTTAGCCGTCAAGCGGTGGGCCGTGCGCTGAAAGCTGCCAGTATTGATAGTAAGCTGATCGCCCTATTCCCTGTTGTTAATGACTTGTCTCACACAGATTACTCTATCTTGGCTAAAGTGATGAAAGCGTTTACTGATGACAAGAAAGCTCTGAGTAGCTTCATCAAAAAAATAGCGAGTAAAGCTGTCAATGCTCAGGCTGAGCAAAGCCAAGAAGATAGAAAAGAATCTCTCATTTCTGTCATTAAAGCAGAGCTAAAAATTGTCGAAGCAAAACAAGAATCAGACAAAGCAGAAATCACTCCCCTCGCCCAGTTCGATAGCAAAGGCATGTTTGCCCGCAAGCGCGTGAAGGGCCGTAATTTCTCTTATGAGTTCGGTCGTTTATCGAAAGAAATGCAAGACAAGCTAGATGCAGCAATCTCTAAGGTTTTAAAAGATAACTAGTCTTTTGTAGTATCACAAGTAAGTTGGATAACGGGTCCGTTATCCAACTTACGGGAAGTTTTTGGACAAAACCTTGTTAGTTAAAATGACTTAGTTACATCACGATCAGGTATGAAAAAGTATCTTGAAACCACAGTCTTTTGTTAGCTGTGTACTAAAACACTAGCATTAAAATCAAAGGTCCCAAAGCTGCGACAACCATCATCAAAAACCAGAGATAAATCATCAATGATAGATAGAGCGAAAATATCCCTTTTACAGCATTTTCCAGCTCGATACCTTTATTGTTCTGTAAAAAGTACGCTAACTCTGCCCTAGGAATGGAGCCTGCAACTTTTCGAAACTTTAGCTTCAAAAGCATAAGACCCATTGAGGTAGGTACACTAAGCATCAACAGATACAACATGTAAGACATGAAGGTGTTTTCGGGAGATTTGTTACCTGAAACTATAGCCGCAATAATGATGACTAAGAGTAAAGAGGAAAAACCTTTAAATGATGAAAAGACTGAGTCTCGCGTTTTAACATATAGCCAAAATAACGGCTTATCGATTATTTTCATTTGTTTCTCAAACAGCTAACGCCTTTTTAAGGGGTGAAGCACGCAACACCGATGCCTCCGCATACCACCTTAACCACTAAAACCAACGCATAGTAAAAATGCCACGCGTGCTGAATCCCTCTTGAACAATTGTTATACGCGTCTTATCGGTTGTACTTAGCTTTATTCAAAACTTCTTTTAGTTCATGCGTTTTCTCAAGGTTTACACCGTGAATATTGGCTAGAGCACAAACATAATACAAAACGTCATATAACTCTTCTGCGACTGAACCTTTGAGCTCATCTAGCGTTGGTTGCCCACTTTTGCCTTTGCGAATAGATTCCGATAATTCGCCAACTTCTTCGATTAGTTTTAAAAAATAGTGTTCAGATTGCTCTGGCGCATAATCGAATTCTTTTATATGACTTTGTAACTCAGATAACTTCATAACGTCCTTTTTGTATCATTTTTCATAAAGCGTATAACGCCTTGTTAAGGTGTGATCAACGCAATACCGATGCCACCGCATACCACCTTAAACACTAAAGCCAACGCATAGTAAAAATGCCACGCGTTGCGAATCACTCTTAAACAGTTTGTTATATGCGTACTCGAAGCTACATTGAAACGGCTTCGATCTTGTTTCCGTCTAAGTCACGTACGAACGCTGCATAGTAAGTCTCACCATACTCAGGTCTTAAGCCTGGCTTACCTGCACATGAACCACCCAATTCAATTGCTGTAGCATAGAATTGGTCTACAGCTTCTTTTGAAGGCGCATTGAAAGCAATATGAGCACCATTACTTGATGTAGTTTTTCCTTCACAGGGGCTGCCGACCCAAAATTCAAAGTTTTCACCATAAGCCGCTGCGATATTTTCTATATAGTGAGCACGCTTAATAGACAACGTAGAAAGAACTGAGTCATAAAAACCAACCGCTTTTACCACATCAGAAGCGCCAACTGAGACGTGATTTAGAATCATTTTTAAGTCCTTTTATTGTTTGAAACTTGAAAGCATATAACGCCCTGTTAAGGTGTGAGCAACGCAATACCGATGCAACCACATACTACCTGAAACACCAAACACAACGCATAGTGAAAATGCCACGCGTTGCGAATCACTCTTAAACAGTTTGTTAGGTACAAATCAACTCAGCTTTACCACCAATACTACTTGTACTTAAACTCTTAAGCTCTAACAAAAAGTTATCGAATAGAGCAGGCTCTGTAGAAAGATACATATTAGCCTCACTGGCTTCATGTCTACCTTTGAATTCAAAGAACTTTGATTGTTGCTTTGTCGAAATATATAACAAGCCAGGCTTAGGGAAATGTAAACGGGCATGAAATGCGCCACTAGCATACTCCACTCCAAATGCACCGAATGTTATGTCTTCCAAACCGCCATAGTATGCTGTTTTGAACGCCTCAAGTTGTTTGTACAGCAATTCCAGTTCATTACTTCCAACGTAAACCTTGTTTGTAAACATTGAGCACCCATTACTCACAAGTATCTTCAATTCGACGATATCTTCATCAAACCATACTTTTTCAAACTCTATTTTAGCCTTCATACGTCCTCTTTGTACCTAACGCTTTCTGTACGGCTTTCAGCCGTTTTTCTTACTCCTATCATGCAATCTTTGTGAACGAAGTTCAATTGATAATCAATAGGTTAGTAAGATGTATTGAAAATTAGTTTGCAAGATGACGCATAATTTTTAAAAAGCTTACGTAGACACTCTCTTGGATAACTACAGATAAGGCAAACTTACAATTGCAGATTGTGGTTAGACTTTAGCGCTGAGAAGGGATCGGGCACTTTAGAGCTAGAAAGTGCCACGGGTAAAAATTCAACCTGAGAAACTTTTGGACAGAACCTTGTTAGAGCCGCCACATCCAAAGAAGGAAACTGCGTCTCCTAAACTTGTCAATGCCCAGCCTGAGCATTGACAGAATCCAAACGTTTAAATCAACCTAAATCGGTTGGCTTTCCACTCTAAGGCGTCAATTAAGCCTTGCTCATACATGCCAGCCCAATCGTAAAAAACGGAGCAAAGCCTTGTCCGCCCGTGATATGAGAAAGGATAATACAAACAATCACTACGCCAGCAGAGATTGCGTATTCCACTGGGTCACCGCCCACCAAATAAATGAAATAAACTGTCACTCCCCTCGCCCAGTTCGATAGCAAAGGCATGGTTGTACGCAAACGCGTGAAGGGCCGTAATTTCTCTTACTAGTGCGAGCACTTGTTTAAAGAAATGCAAGATAAGTTACGTTGAGTAACACATCGGTTGAATCCATCAATCATGTTAGCCACATTTTTTATAATTAGATTCCAAGCATACCTTAAACGCTTCTTGAGCTTCGATAATATCACTAGGTGTCATTAATTTATTTAAGGTATTAAAGTTTTCTTTGGTATTCTTATATCCATTATGTCTAGCTAAAGATAGCCACATATACGCTTGCGCGTTATCTTGAGTAACACCTTTACCATTTAAATACACCAAGCCAAGGTTGTGTTGAGCTATCGCAAACCCTTGTTTGGCGGCTTTGCGAAACCAATAAACCGCTTGTTTATCATCTTGAATCAAACCTTGACCATGTAAGTACATGAACCCAAGATTAGATTGAGCTCTCGCAAGCCCCTGTTCAGCCGCTTTGCGATACCAATAAACCGCTTGTTTATCATCTTGACCATTTTGATTCATGAATCCAAGGTTATGTTGAGCAATCGCATCTCCTTGCTCAGCGGCTTTGTGAAGCCAATAAACCGCTTGTTTTTCATCTTGAGCAACGCCTCGACCATGTGAATACATCACCCCAAGATTAGATTGAGCTCTCGCAAGCCCCTGTTCAGCCGCTTTGCGATACCAATAAACCGCTTGTTTATCATCTTGAGTTACACCTTGACCATTAAAGTAAATAAACCCAAGATAGTATTGAGACATTACGCCCCCCTGCCCAGCGGCTTTTCGAAACCAATAAATCGCTTGATTATCATCTTGAATCACGCCTTGACCATTTAAGTACATCAACCCAAGAATATATTGAGCCTTCGGAAGCCCTTGTTCAGCCGCTTTGTGAAACCAATAAAACGCTTGTTTATCATCTTGAGCAACGCCTCGACCATGTGAATACATCACCCCAAGGTTGCGTTGAGCAATCGCATCTCCTTGCTCAGCGGCTTTGCGATACCAATAAACCGCTTGTTTATCATCTTGTGTTATACCTTGACCATATAAATACATCAAAGCAAGATTAAATTGAGCGTTCGCTTCTCCCTGCTCAGCCAAAGGAAACCACTCACTGTAGGCCGTCTTAAAATCTCCTTGATTGTAAGCATCAAAACCTTTATCAAAGTCTGCCGACTGTGCAAACGATGAAAACAAGAGCAAAGTGAGTGTGATAACTCTTCTCATAGATAAGCCCCATTTATAAAATTAAAACAAATATAAGTTTTTAAGCAGACAGATTAAAGGTATTTATTATTCCTATCATGTTCAGCTAACGATTTAGCTATCAACACAGCCACCAGTGCCCCTCATGCGCTCTTAGCGAAGATTGTCGATACTTTACAAGGCAATCACCTTGTAAGCTTACAATGCTTCCAGCGCGTTTTTTGTCCTAAAATCACATATTTGTTTAACACTAAGCATTACACTCTGGTACTCGTTTAAGTTCTTTGTAAGTTTTGTTTGTCAGATTAGTTCTATTAGGATAAAAACGACTCGACTGTGATTGTCGACTTTTTGGCGAAACAAATAACGGGGCAGTAGCTTGTCAGAACCACCACATCCGCAGGAGGAAGCTACTCCTCGTAAACTTGTCAATATTCAGCCTGAATAATGACATTCTGCAGGTCATTTAAATCAACCTAAATCGGTTGGTCTCCCACTCTAAGGCGTCAATTAAACCTTGCTCATACATGCCAGCCCAATCGTAAAAGAACGGCGCAAAGCCTTGTCCGCCTGTAATATGAGAAAGGCCAATACAGACTATCACTACGCCAGCAGAGATTGCGTATTCCACTGGGTCACCGGTTCTAAACCGCCCACCAAATAAATGAAAGCGTCTGTAACTCCCCTCGCCCAATTCGATAGCAAAGGCATGGTTGTACTCAAACGCGTGAAGGGCCGAAATTCTCTTACGAGTGCGAGCACTTGCTTAAAGAAATGCAAGAAAAATTGGATTCAGCTATCGCTAAGGTTCTAGAAGAGAAATAGTCTTTTATAGCATCACTAGTAAATTGGATAGCGGGCTGTTATCCAACTTGTGGGAAGCTTTTGGACAATTGTGATTTAGCGAGAGTCTACTGACTCAAAACTAGAGAGTGCCTAAATAGCCTTTTCAGGCGTTCGCCCAATTTAAGCATATCTATACTTTTAACCCACTAAGGCCATTACTTATATCCAACTAAATACTGGTGCTTAGTCAGGTAGTGAGTATTCAATATGATCTATGAAGTTTAAGTGAGCCTTGTGATTTGGTCTCTGACGATATCTAGAGCTGATTGTAATTGTGGGCGGCTTAATGGACCTGCCAGTGATATCCTCACTGCTGCCGGCACTTGATACCGACCTACAGTAAACATTTCCGCTTCTCTCACTCTGACCCCATGTTTCAGCAACGATTGGTTAAAATGATACCCTGTTAACGGCTCAGGCAAAGGTAGCCACACATTGTAGCCAGGAACGCCGATCTGGATTTCGGGAAATACTGTCTTCCAGATCCGATGACGAGCACTGAGCTCCATGGCGATCTCTTCATCTACTGCCTGCATAGCTCCACTATTTAGCCAACGACATACCAGATCGATGATCAAAGGGCTAACATACATACAACTGGCTCTTAGAGCACGTTGTAATAAATCCTTGAAGGATAATGGCAACATGATAAATCCCAGTCGCAATCCACCCGCGAAGTACTTAGAAAAACTACCCACGTATAAGGTAATGTCTGGAGCGATAGCCACTAAAGGGCTCTTTCGATGAGACGGCGGGCAGTAGAGTACATCGTCCTCAATAATTAGCACATTGTAACGACGGCATATCTCAATAATTTTCAGTCTTCGGCTATCCGTCAACTGGGCGCCAGTCGGATTTTGTATTCCCGGAGTCAGGTAAAGTAGTTTGGGCCGATGTCTCTTACAGTGCAAAGCCAGATCTTCTGGATCTAATCCATGTTCATCGACCTTTACAGGCACTAGCTTTCGTTCGGATTGCTGACATGCATAGATAAATTCCGGATAACACAGCCCTTCGGCAAGAATGGTATCATTGGGACGGCTTAGCGATTGAATAATCAACGATATTCCGTGCTGGCCTCCATGTGTCCACACTAAACGCCGGGCATCAACATTGATATTGAATTTGGTCATCAGCCATTGTCGAAGAGTCTCGTTATGACCATGAATGCCATCAGCGGAGTAGTAATCCAGTACCGCTGCCTGCGCAATTTCTTCGTGAGATAACTCTTTCAACGCGCTAGCAAGAAATTTAGGTTGTGACAATAACAAAGGTCGGCAGCGCGCCAGGTCAATGCCTTTTTCTTCCAATACCGGATGATAAAAGTGGTTCAGTTCAGTTTCTCTGTTCCGAACATAAGTGCCGCTTCCTACTTTTGGCTCCGTTAACCCCCTTCGCTCAAGCTCCTGATAAGCCCTTGTCACCGTTCCAACCGTCACACTCAACCGATAAGATAAAATCCGCTGAGGGGGTAATTTAGTATCCGGTTCGAGTTCTCCACTTTCTATCACCTCAGCAATCGCATCAGCCAGTGCCATAAACTTAGGTCCGGAGCGACCAGATATATCAGGGACCAACATTGTCTCTCTCCAAAGGGGTGCAATTAATTCTGGTATTCAGGATAAATAAGGCCTGACGAAAATGAAATCAAAGAATTGTCACCATGACGCATTAACTGTAGATCTTTCTCATTTTCCCCCTTTATTCTCAACTCGTTCACACTTATTTGAGAGGAAAGGAAATGACGACATTATGGGACTTATTGCCAGCCATGAGTTTATTCGCGTTTGTAACGGCTATAACACCGGGACCAAATAACTTATTGCTCGCCAACTCAGGGGCACAATTTGGTGTCCGAGAATCATGGCGACACCTGATTGGTATCCGTATTGGTGTTATTGGATTAATCCTACTTTGTGCGTGTGGTGTCGGTGTCGCTTTTCAGACTCATCCAAACTGGTATCTATCAATAAAATACGTCGGTGTAGCTTACATGCTCTGGTTAATGATAAAGCTGTTGTGTACCAACCCTTTGTCGGGCAAATCCACAAAGAACAAGCCAATCAGTATGACTCAGGCTACGTTATTTCAACTGGGAAATATGAAGGCTTGGATGGCATCACTTGCTTTGGTCACAAGCTATAGCCTTCCCTCTAGCTATTGGTTCTCTGTGGCATTGATTACCGTCGTGTTTACGACATTCGGGTTGTTGGCGAATATAGTTTGGGTCTGGTTTGGTGAAAAAATCCGAATTTATCTCGATACTGTACTAAAACAACGCCTGTTCAATATCAGCCTAGCAGCGATAACGCTTATATCATTGTTGCCGGTGTTGGAGCACTCTATCTGAATAACAAAGATTAGAATTTTGTATGTCTAAAAGTCTTGACTATCTAAATTCGAATTTCGAACTGTAACGCACTTTGGGACAGAACCTTGTTAGAGCCGCCACATCCACACAAGGAAACTGCGTCTCCTAAACTTGTCAATGCCCAGCCTGAGCATTGACAGAATCCGAACGTTTAAATCAACCTGAATCGGTTGGTCTTCCACTCTAAAGCGTCAATTAAACCTTGCTCATACATGCCAGCCCAATCGTAAAAGAACGGTGCAAAGCCCTGTCCCCCTGTAATATGAGAAAGGCCAATACAAACTATCACTACGCCAGCAGAGATGGCGTATTCCACCGGGTCACCGGTTCTAAACCGCCCACCAAATAAATGAAAGCGTCTGTCACTGTAGGGGAAAAAGGCCCCCCCGATACGGTCATTGCGTCGGTGAGTATGTGGCTGACGCCTCCCCAGGCAAAGGCCATCCCAATACCTTGGTAATCCCAAACCAAAGTAAAGACTAGGGCGACGATCAACCAGTGGGTAAAGATGTGCGTTGGTCCGCGATGTTTAATGTTGCGTCCTAGCCCTTTAGCCACAAACTCCATCCAGTCGGGTGCCGTCGCGCCGGCAACACAAATAGGCACATTAGGAGGGGAGACAACTGCACAAATGGCGCCTGCAATCAGTCCATGGTTTAGCCACTTCATTGAGCAACCTTCGGCTTTGCATGAGGTGGGAGATAGGCCAGCTTTTGCAAATACAGATTCACGCTGTCGCTGTAGGAACTCTCACACAGCGCAACTAAAGCCAATCGGTGCTCTACGATTTTCGCTTCATGGGCTAAAACGTCTCGATGCGAACTGGCGACCTTTTCAAGTAAAGCTACTTGTTCATTCACGTTCGCCACACCTTGGGCGACCCGCTGCTGTGAACGAGCTTCAAGTGATAGGTAGAGTCCCATCAATCGATAAGCGTAGTTTCTGTCAGCCAATGCTTGGGTGAAGGAGGCGACTGATGTGGCAGTAGCAGTTCGACGCTGATATTCCCATTGCCTCTCGCGAGATTGCTCTGTAGTAGAGTAGAGCGGCATTTTTCCCACTATCCCGACATAGTGTTCTGAGATCTCCGGCCAATCATCGCTGTTGTATTCATCTAAGTTGGTCCGCATTCCTGCTACCAGGTTTAAGTCGAGTTTGAATTTGCTCTTTTCTGGGTAACAGTTGAGTACGGTCTGAAAGATAGCATCTGGGTCAATCTTAGGTGCAGGTTTTAACGCAGGAGTAGGGGTGTTGTAGTGGGGTGCATCCCCCTTCAATGTTGGCAATTCGAATGGCTTTATCTCTGGAGGTTGTGCTGTGGGTTCATCCCATGGTGTCGCAATGCCCCAATCATTGGCATAAGCCGCTGAGTAGAGCAGGGGACACAGCATTAAAAGGTGATACTTAATCTGCACGCGTCGACCTCCGTCCGCTACCAAGCATTTGTAATCCGCCAATCACAGCGCCCGCTTCCCAAGCGCCAGCAACCACGCATAGCGCAACCATAAACCAAACCAGCGCTTTGGTCGTGTCGTAACTCACGTCACTTTCTAAGTTGATACGCTGGGGTTCGCGCCGTTCGACAATCGGACGAATAGAAGGGGGAAGGCGTCCTTCTTCGCTGCACGTCATCAGCCACAGCTTGGCAGACATCAGGCACTTACGTGCGATTTGTGCTTTGCGCCCTGTTAACTTGTGCGCATCGTCGATAAAGAGTAAGGATTGGGTTTCCATTAAATAGTCAGCCAATAGGTCGGCCTTGAGCTGTAAGTTGAGCCTGCTCCATGGAGTGTAAATTACCCCCTCTTCTTGCCTCTCTTGGTACCACTTGTCTATCCCTTTCACTTCCACCCAACTTGAGAGTGGCATCAGCCCCTCAAGCAAAACAGGCTGCGGTTTTTTTCCCCAGATTTCGTGTCGATTATCTTTCAGGCGCGTGAGCCAACGGCTCTTCCCCGAATCATGCGCGCCTGTGATTAATTGACATTTTTTTCCGACGCAAGCTGGTTTCTTTACGATCACGGCTCGGCGCAAAGCGACGCGGTGAGTCCACAATAAGCGGAGTTACGTAGCGCGTACCGTCTCGGCGTACTCGATTGTGATCGGTTCTTAGTTTCAAAAATCGCATTGTGCTCCATCCTTACTCCGACAGAATACGAACTCATCAAAACAATTAAAGAGTAAGCAAATAGCTTGCGTGCGACCCATAATGAAAATGTAACTGCGTTGTTTATCGTCTCAAAAGTAATCCAGTTTAGATGGGGGTAGGGGGGCAAGGCTCCGCTGTTAAATTCGCGCAGTGCTGAAAATTTTTAGTCGAAGGTAAGGGGTAAACAATCGATTACAGAACATCACGACGAATAGCGGTGTAGGGTGAGTGACATTAACGACCGTATTTTTCGCGCACAAAGGGTCTATGACGGGGCAGGGTTGATGTTAAAGCGTTAACATCAACCCTGCTTTCCATCAAAGATAAATAGTATGTTGGTTTTTCTTCGTGATGTTTTATCAGGTGCGCACTTTCTGTGACAGATTATTTAGGGCTGGGCCTAGTCATACGGCTCGCCACACCGCTGCAGGTCGAGGCGTTACTCTCTCCCTTTTCCTGTTCTGGTTTGTGTAACGACTTAACCAACCTAACAGACAGGCGTATCACCATAAAACCTGTTTATTGATTGTTCATACCACACCATTGATCAATCACGTCCCCCGTAGACGATACCACGTTGTCACTTACTCTTTTTGTAACCAAGCAAGCTTGATTCCCTCCCACTTATTTCACGTCGCTGGCGTTTTTCATCTGCAACGACAGAGAGAGTAAGTTCCTCAGCTTTAAACTTCTCGTTAGCAATCCTTCTAAAAATTCAAACGCAAGAAGGTATAACGAGATTTGAGCGTGCTACAGGCTTGAAAAGGACTATCCGATCGGGGTGTTGATCTTTAAATATGATGATCATATCAATTACATATCGCATAAATGACAACATTTAGGTGATCAGACTTTAACTACACCTAAAATATGTCATAATTACCTAGATTATGTTACTTAAAGGAAACGCGGTATGAGTGATGAAGAGTACTTTTACCCAGTCGTAAGTGATAACTTACCGAAACATATAAAGAAAGGTCATCAACTGGTATTTAGTCGCCAGGATCTCTCTGCTCGAGAAGCGGATATGTTTGCATTGATGATCGCACACATGAAAGCGAACGACTGGGAGCGCAGTACCCCTCATTATGAGTTCACGTCACATCAGCTATCTGAGTGGTTAGGTGTAGAGTCTAAACATATCGGGAGTAATTTAAGTCCAGTAGCCAATCGTCTTGCGAGCCGAAAAATCGGTATAAAAATAGAGACTGGCAAAGGGGATATTGAATTCGATTACCGTCCGCTTTTCAAACACATCGCATACAAAAATGGCACCTTGACTATGGTGCCTAATGACATGCTCAAATCTGAGTACATCGAGTACAACCAGGGCTTTGCACTCATTAACACTCGCAATTTCTTTGATGTAAAAAAAGAGTATTCAAAACGCCTCTATGAATTGCTCAGCCGATTTAAAGACAAAGGCTTTGAAATGCATCAACAGAAGCTTGATGAGTTAAAAGGGGTCTTTGGGCTACTCGATGAGGCTGGCAAACTCAAGAAAGACAAAAGCTCATTCAAAAATAACAGTGTGTTCATGAAACGCTGTATTCGAGAGAGCATCAAAGAGCTTACTGAACACCCTCAAATCAGAAAAGAACTGCTGTTCTTGGAAGGAGAAAATGGGGAGAAGGGTTTTGAGGTCATTAAAAAAGGTCGAACTATCACCGGTATCAAGTTCCTGTTCCGCTGGATAAAACTTGGCACGATAGAAGAGCTAAACCAACACGATGCGTTAAAAACAATTCGAGAGCTAGAGCTAAAACGCCTACAAGACAAGATAAAGCTGACAGAGGCCGAGCTTGAAGCGTTGGCCATTGCTTACCGCTATATCGGCAAAGAGCAGCATGCTCTGAAGGTAGAAGAAAGTCTCTCTAAGCGACACTTAAACCGAGAACCAGAAATTAATAATGGCCATCAAAGTGAGGTTGACTCGCTCCTAGATAAAATCGATACCTTATCTGAGATTAGTGATAACCCTGATTACTAGATGACACATATTAGGTGAGACGACCCCATTACTGACAAAAATCAGGTCTTCTATCGTAATAGGTGACACATTTTAGGTGTTTTTAATAATATGAGACCTAAAATGTGTCGCATTAGAAGATACCTAATCAAGATCACTGTGAATAAAGGGCGGAGACACCTGATATTCGTTATTTTAGCCTGTAAGCTACCTAAAATATGTCATCTATAAACCTTAAATACGATCATCAACACCTAAATTGTGTCAGGCTTCCACCTAGCAGATGATCATTAAGACCTAAAAAAAGATCATTAACACCTAAATAGTGTTATCTATACACCTAAATAGTGATCATAAAGAGCAATTAAGTTCTTTTTATTCAGCAACTTACAATACCTATAGATCTTATAGTTTTCATAGTGTTTATAGGTTTAAATAGAAGATATAGATCTTTATAGCTAATGTGGATAACTGGAAAATCAGAGATTTACACAGTTACCCTCATTAGAAACAGTTTCATTTCTTTCTTTTTATTCTTTTCTAACTGTCACAATCTAGGTGATCGATATCAAAAATAAGGTCAAGGCTTGCTATAAGTACTTCATCATTTAGATGAGGATTTGATCAATGCCACAATACGCCTACCTTCGAGTTTCTTCAGATAGCCAAGATGTAGCAAACCAGAAACACGGTATCTACGAGTATTGCAATCGTGTCGGAATAGTTAACTTATGCTTTATCGAAGATGTCGTTACAGGCAAAAAGAAGTGGCATGAACGTAAACTAGGTGAACTTATTGATGGAATGGAGGTTGGTGACAAACTGATCTTCGCGGAGGTCAGTCGAATTGCACGTTCTACACTTCAGGTTCTTGAAGTGCTTGAGGTATGCATGGCCAAGGGCATCGATGTCTACATTGCTAAACAGAACATGCAGCTAGATGGTTCCATGCAAGCAAAAATCACCGCAACGGTGCTAGGCCTCGCTGCAGAGATAGAGCGAGAGTTCATTTCGATGAGAACTAAAGAAGCTTTAGCTGCAAGAAAAAAAGCCGGTGTTACCCTTGGTAGACCTAAAGGTAAGGCGGAAAAACTTAAGCTCGATCCTAAAAGAGATCAAATTGAAAAATATCTAGGCATGGGGCTTGGGATTCGTCCTACAGCAAAGCTTATTGATGAAGCCCCAAGTACATTACGAGATTACATCAAACGCAGAGGCTTAAGAGCTATAACTGTCGCTGAAAGTGCTTAGCCGGTGACATGTTACGCCCTAGGACAGCGGCAATAACAATATGGTCCGGTTTCCTGATGTAATAGATGACATGATGCTTTAACGGAAAGCGGCAATAACCAGTTCCAAGTTCCGGCATGTCAATGCCAATTAACTCATTGCTCGCTAACAACGCCATTGATTGTTTTAACTCTCCAAAATAATTGGTCCACTGTGCGCCTCCCCAGTTTTCAAGCGTGTAATGGCGAATGTCAATTAGGTCCGTTTGGGCTGCGGGAGAAAGTTTGTATCGTGTCATTAGTCAAACTTGCCTGAATCTAATTCGTTCATGAAGGTCTCACCATCCACCAAATCTCCATTCACGATGTCTCGTTCCGCTTGCTCAAAACGTGATTTCACCATCGCCATCTTCAAGGCTTCTAGTTCCTCGTATTCTTCACATGACATGACAACTGCTACAGGGGAACCATTCTTGCTGATTTGTACTGGCTCTCGCTGTACTTTCATCAGTAAGTCACCAAATTTAGTTTTTGCTGTGTTTGCGGTTAATGATTGCATTGTGTGCTCCTTTTTTGTTCATTATAAACGAATCGTTCGATTCATACGAATCATTTGAAGCGAATGAAATGGATCACTGTTCAGAAAGGTGTACTTTAAGGACACTCCAGCGTGAGCCAGTTAAAAGCGTTCAAAATCTCCAATTGATTAATAGTGAACATGACCATTATGGTTACTGTAACTAACTGAACACTTTTAAGGCTTCCTTCATGCTTATTGGCTATGCGCGGGTCAGCTCCAGCGATCAATCTCTCGATGTCCAAGTCGAACAGCTGACATTACTCGACTGTGAAAAAATTTTCCAAGAAAACGCCAGCGGAAAAAGTACGGAGCGTGACCAGTTAAACGCCATGCTCGAGTTTTCTCGTGAGGGCGACACCATTCACGTGATGAAAGTAGATCGTTTGGCCCGTAATACCATTGACGCATTGCAAATAGCCGATGCATTGGCGAAAAAAGGTGCTGGCTTGGTTTTTCACGATCTCGGCAATGTCGATATTAATAGCGATGTTGGCCACGTCATCTATACCACGATTTCCGCGTTCGCAGAGATGGAAAGAAAACGTATTTTACAGCGCTGTAATGAGGGTAGGGAGCGCGCTAGAGCCGAAGGGAGGCACCTCGACCGATTTCCTAATAAGACCTTACATTCACGCATACAGGAGCTTGCAGAGCAGGGAATGAACAAGCACGCGATCAGCAAAGAGTTAGGGTGCAGCCGGACGACGGTGTATAAGGTGCTGGAGTGATGGCTTTTTCTAAATGAAGGTGTCCATAACCCTTCACTAATGGCAAATGGATTCTAGGCTCTAGCTAGCAAACTTCTGCCCCATTGTGAGCTAGGTGAACCATCTGCTTGACCTAATTTTTGTAATGAGTGAAAGTTGCTGGAAATACCTGATATTGTCTTTTGCTAACTTGTTGTTGATATGAAAACTAGTTTAAGTATTCGCACTTACACAAAGCGCTCTAGTCGCCATGTTCACGATAGCTATCATCAACTGGTACTGCCTATTCAAGGTAATATTCATATTGATATGGATGGTTTCTTGGGTAAGGTGAGTGTCGGTGAATGCGTGGTGCTCCCAAAAGGTGTAGCACATGGATTTTATGCTGATGAAGCAGCACGATTCATTGTAGCTGATCTTGATGAACTGCCTTCTCATTTGATCAGTGAGGAACTAGCAGTTTTTTCGATCTCTCCCCCTCTGTTGAGCTTTATTCACTTTGTTGAAAAGCAACTTGAATATCAGGTGGATAGTGCAATTGAAGCATCTATGGTAAATATCTTCACCTTATTGCTGGGGCAGCAAGAGTTGTCTCAAACTAACGATCCACGGATTCGAGCAGTGCAGTTGATGATCAGTGAACGGTTAGCCGAGCCTCATACCATTCAGTCGCTTGCTAAGATTGCGTATCTTAGTCCAACTCAGTTCAAGAAGCTTTTCAAAGAAAACATAGGGGTGAGTGTACTCAAATACATCACTGAGCAACGTATGGAGAAGGCTAAGGCACTGCTAACCCATACTGACTTACCTGTGCAGTGGGTAGCTGAGCTAGTAGGATATAGCGACCTTTCAGCTTTTAGCCGACGCTTTTCCGCCCACTATGGAATGTCTCCAAGGGAGTTCGCGCGCTCTTGAGATCGTCTATTTAAACAACTATTGCGTCCTTTTAGCAAAAACATGATGTAACTAATCGCCTAAAATCTCTGCCTTGTTATGAGTTTTCGGTAGAAATAATTATGTTGTACAGTCGCTATACTTCCTATCAGCTTGGCGTTTTCTCAATACTGTTTGCCTCAGTCTTATGGGGTACTACAGGTACAGTCGCTAGTTTAGCTCCAGATATTAGCTCTCTAGCAATAGGCGCTTTTTCAATGGGTGTTGGTGGGCTTTTTCAAGCCGCACTATCCCGCAAACAATTGCTAAATGATTTCAAAAAGATTCTGATTCACAAGAGAAAATTAGCGATCAGCGCAATTGCTTTGGCTGCCTACCCATTAGCATTTTACTCCTCGATGAGGCTGGCTGGTGTCGCAACTGGTACCGTGATTTCTATTGCCACAGCACCGTTTTTTGCGGCCATACTTGAGTGTCTATTTAGCAAAGGTAAAAGAATTACGAAAAAATGGTTGCTAAGCTTCTCTGTCGGAATTGCAGGCATCATGTTGTTGGTTTTCTCTGAGTCACCTGCAACCGATACAGTTAATAACTTAAGACTGATTGGCATCTTGTTGGGTTTTATTGCGGGTTTGTGTTATGCCGTCTATTCGTGGATTGCTAAGACACTGATTGAACAGGGTGTCCAATCCCAATCGGCTTTAGGCAGTATTTTTGGTTTTGGTTCGTTAATTTTGCTCCCAACACTTTTGGTTACTGGAGATAATCTTTTTGCATCAACAACCAATATTCTGGTAGTTGGCTATATGGCGTTGATTCCAATGGGTTTGGGTTATATTGCTTATGGATTTGGCCTAAGGTTTGTAACCGCCAGTAATGCAAGTTTGATTACACTTTTTGAACCTGTTGTAGCAGCAGTTTTGGCAGTGGTGGTGGTTGGCGAGTCGATACCAATGCTTGGATGGAGTGGCATCGGTTTAATCCTGATTTGTTTGTTGATTCAAGTGAAAGGTAGATAGCCACCTACGAACCAACAGGTATAGATATTATCGTGTCTAGTTGTTTCATATACTAAGCAACTAGGCTGACTGCTAACAAAGCTGTTCGATTATGATATATAAAGTCACATTAGGAAATGGCCCCCTCCAAGCGATTTTCCAATACCTATAGTTATTCGTATATTACTAAATTAGCAACCTCGGTAACTCATTTATGTCCAAAAGCTTCTCAGGTTGATTTTTTACTCGTGGCACTTTCTAACTCAGAAGTGCCCCAAGACGTGCTGACGTCGATCTCGGCAAACACGTCTCCGCCCCATTATTAGCTATAAAGCACAACGCCTTGGCGATCCCCGTCAGATTAGGTTTACCTGGAAAAAAAAGCCACCTCATGAAAGGTGGCGAAGATTGCGGCCAGTGTGTCAGCCCAGGAGTTGATATAATATTAGTTGCATATTTTCTAGATTCCAGATTTTAACTTACTCATAATTTGAAGTGAGTCGGAAATGGGGTAGGGCAGTACGAAGATTTTCACACTGAGGAAGGTGAATTAGACTATTCAGCCAAATTATGTCGTGCGCTGTCAGCAAAGTGATCTCCTAATTAGATACTGAACACCCGCTTAAGCGGTTTACAATACTTAAGTTAAGACACACAACGCCACTAGAAATTGTCCAGAACCTTCACAGGTTGCACTTCTTAACTCAGATGTGCCCCATTCCTTCTCAGTGCTAAAGTCTAACCACAGTCTGCAATTGTAAGTTTGCCTTACCTGTAGGTATCCGAGAGAGTGTCGACGTAAGCTTTTTTAAAAATTATGCATCATCTTGCAATCTAATGTTGAATACATCTCACTAACCTATTGATTATCAATTGAACTGCGTTCACAAAAATTGCACGATAGGAGTATGAAAAACGGCTGAAAGCCGTATAGAAAGCGTTATAAGGCAAGAAGGAATATGGAACTAAATTGTTTAATCGATTCAGAGTTGCTCTATCTAAATCAAAGTTTTGATGATACCTACATCGAAATGTTATTCCTTCTCGATTCCGGACAGAAGGTCAAACTACTTGTTTGTAATAAACATGGTAAAGCTATAACTGTTCGCTTTAAGGGGATGCAGCTATCTGCCAGAAAGACGACTTTAAACGACATTCCAACATTGGGTGAAGTTGAAGGAGTATCTTATTTTAAAGGTTCTCTTTCTTTAGAAGGTGACTTTGGACTAATTGAAGTTGATGGTTACGATATTCTCCTGGAGCCCGCCTTATAACAAATTGTTCAAGAGTGATTCGGCACGCGTGGCATTTTTACTATGCGTTAGTTTTAGTGGTTAAGGTGCTATGCGGAGGCTTCGGTATTGCGTGCCTCACACCTTAACAAGGCGTTAGAAGCCACTCAAACTTAGGTAACTTAAAATGGCAATGGAATTATTTGTAGTTTTGGCATTAGAAACCTTGCCAAACACTTCTCAAATGAATGAACTGGCAGAGAAAGTATCGATTCCGATAGTTTATGAAGCTGGTATCGATCTTCTAGATATTAAGGGGTATCTGCCAGCCAAAGTGGCGGGTAGAAAGTCAGGTTTGGAAATTCATACATCTGCATATGACAAAGCCTCAATCAAATTGTCTTCTTTTGACGCACAGCAATACCAACAACCGGTGGTAGTTACTCTCAGGTGGGGAGGTGATTTCTCTGAAATGACATCAGCTCTTTCAACAGCGTATCTATTATCTGAGGGCTATAGTGCTACGACTTTTGAGCCCCAAACAAATACGTATTTGAGCACTACGGAACTGAAAACAAGTGTTTTTTCAATGCTAGATACTGTGAAGTGATGGCTTCTAACAAACTGTTCAAGAGTGATTCGGCACGCGTGGCATTTTTACCATGCGTTAGGTTTAGTGTTTAAGGTGGTATGCGGAGGCTTAGGTATTGCGTGCCTCACACCTTAACAAGGCGTTATATTTCATTCAATATCGAGGGAACGATGCAAGATAAAAGAGTCAAAAACGTATATAGCTCTTACTTTCAATTTAATAATGAGCGAACTCTTTCCACAGACGTAAAAAGTGAACTTTTTACGTATGAGTTTGAAGGTTGCTCAGTTTTTATCGACAAAACTCGTAAGTATGACAACCAGATAATAATCCATGGTGTTTGTACTGTAGAAGATTTAGAGAGCCATTTGGGTTTGTACAAACATGACTTCTCTCCTGAAATTTCTATCGAGCCACAGGCAACAACCAACGAATTGAAGGCGTGGTTATCAAGTCGTGAGTTTGTCCCAGCGTATGAGCATGAGTTCTTAGAACTAAGAGCCTTAAACGACGTAGAGCTTGAAGAAGCCTCGGAAGAAGTCACGGTTGAACGATGGACACATGATAATGTCGATGCGTTTCTAACTTTACTCAAAACGTCAGGTTTAGAGTGTTCAGATGAAATCTGGGATAAGAAGCGCGCATTTTATTGTACAGACGCATTTCGCTGTTTTGTCGCAAAAATCAATGGTGAACCCTGTGCTTGGGCAACGACCTATATCGAAAATGAATATGCAATATTAGCCAATGCGTATACACAAGAAAACTATCGTTCAAAAGGGTGTCAAACTGCTTTGCTTCGGGCTCGAATTTCGGATGCAATGTCTCTAGGTGTACAAGTGCTTTTAACCGATGTAATGCCAAGCAGCACTAGTAGCAAGAATTGTAAATCAGTTGGTTTTACTAGTGTTGGTGTGCGAAGCGTATGGTGTAAGGACTAGAAATATAACAAAGCATTTAAGAGTAATTCGCAACGCTTGGCGTTTTCGCTTCGCTCAAGTATAGCCAAGCGTCGCTCACACCTTAATGCGGCGTTATGTGTTCTTTTGAATTTCGAGGGTATTATGATTGTGTTTCCAGAGATGAGGCAACCAGAAGGAAGTTTGTATTGTGGACCTTATTGTATTGTTGCATGTTTAAAAGGGCTGAATAAGCTACCTCTTACTTCGACTTTTGAACTACGCAAGTATAATGCGAAAGAGGTTGCATTCACGGGGGCTTCTGTTGAAGTTAGTGGCTCAGATGAATTAAAAGACTTCGCTTTGGAGCTTTATAAAGTAACGGGAATACTTACGCCCGGTGAGAACCCAGACTACATTGAACACTCTGGCTACAATTCACTAGGTGCAATGCTGTATGTTCTTGGTCAATTTGGTATAGAGTGTGAGGTTCTTATTCGAGATGCCCAAACGAATAAATATTTACACCGAGTCTTCCCTACCGAATTTGAATTAATTGAAAAATTAGGTGTTTCTACAAAAACGTTGTCGTTAGATAAATCAACGCCAGACAACACATTGTTGATATCAGTTATCTCGGTAAATGATTCGTTACATTACATACTCAACGATGCCCAAGGTAACTGGTTTGACTCAGATATTGTTGGTACTAGCGCTAAGTGGGATTTCATTGAGAATTGGGGCTCTACTGCTAATAAGCGTGAAGGTGCGTCTTGGTTAGGGGTATCAATTAGAGTTAAGTATTGAACACATAACAAGAGACTATGGTTTCAAGATACTTTTTCATACCTGATCTTGATGCAACTAAGTCATTTAAGCTAACAAGGTTTTGTCCAGAAACGAGCTAGCTTTCATGGCTAGCTCAATTTTGCTTCATTTCATTAGAGTATGAGCCGTGTTTGAATTTTGCGCTGGCTCGTAACTTAATCGAGAAACTAAATTTCATGCCGACCATTTACATAGATTTTAATCGAGGCCCAAAGTGCTGATACACATAGTCATTATCGAAACCGTCGACATTCTGGCTAGAGAAGATAAGTGGAGTGACACCTTGCTTTAACGCTTCTTTTTGAGACTCTACAACCAGCATATTCATGATCATCATGCCTGCTATACTGGAGAATGCTCCTGTCACTTTACCATTCACATTACACAATCCATCACCAGGAGGAACCTGATTGTCGATAACGATATCGGCAATATCCATCAATTTCAGTCCTGAATTATGGCGACTTGGGTATTTTGATGACTGTTCAACAGACGTAATCGCGATAACCGAATGACCTTTCGATTTGGCAATTTGGGCAAATTCAATTGGCAGTGCATTGCGCCCAGAGTTGGAAATTACCATAACCACATCATTTGGGGAAATATTCTGATCATTCCAAATCACTTCAGCCAGACCAGACAACTTTTCCATTGCTGAGCCTCTTAAAGCGCCATCATTAGTAAGCAGCACTGAGTCCAAAATAGCGTTGATATTACCAAGGCCTCCCGCACGAATAAATCCCTCTAAACCAATCATATGCGAGTGGCCAGTTCCTAGAACTTGTATCATGTCGTCTTTAACTATGGCTTGAGTAAACAACTTGGTTGCCTCCGCTAAAGCCTTTTGGTTTGCTTCTACAAGGGAGGTAAGTTTTGGCAGTAAGCAATTTAAATACTCGGACATTTCTGGGTCTCCTATACTGTGCCGACCTTATAAACATACCAGCTCTAAAACTCACATCTGATACTATTCCAACGACTTGTGATACTTTTATTGATTAAAGCCAATTGTGTATAATCATGCATCTAACTGATAAATCGGCAATGATGCTATTAGAATGAAAGCAACAGTTCAGAAAATACCACAAAGGCATGGCTGGTCATGGCGCTATAAGATGTTCAAAGAAGTCGTCAAACCAGAAGACTGGCATGTTCATCAAGAATTTGAACTGGTTTTACATAGAAATTTTCAAGGAAAATCAAGGATCGCCCATTTCGAAGGGCTGATTGAGCACAACGAACTGCTTTTACTGGGTCCTGAGGTTGCTCATAGCTTTGAATCAATAAATTCCCATGGACAGAACCCATGTGAGGCTCATGTAATTTGGTTTAGCAAAGAATGGATTGCCAAACTGATGTATAGCTGTGTCGAACTAAGGCCATTAGCGAGTATTATTAGAGATGCAAATAAAGGCGTGAAGTTCTCAACGCAAACCGCAGAAAAAGTTTTTCAACACCTCAATAATTTTGATGACCTTACCCCTATCGGGCAGCTTGCGGTTTTGATCCAAGTTCTAGGAGAACTATGTGCCGATCAATCACACACCATTCTGCTCTCCTACGCATCATCAGTAGAAAAGGAAAAGTCCAACTACGATTTCAGCAAGATAGCTCAAGTCTGTAAGTACATTGATAATCATTATTCATCCGATATAACGTTAAAGAAACTCGCTGATTATATGTATGTAAGTGAAAACACGGTTCACCGTTGGTTTATTCAACACTTCAACGAAAGCTATATCTCTTACTTAACTAAGTTGAGGTTGAATCACGCCTGTCAGTTACTCACAACGACATTACAACCCATCAGCTTAATTGCCGAGAATGTCGGTTATACCAATCGTTCCAACTTCAACCGCTCGTTCAAGAAGTACAAAGGCATGTCACCTTCGTTATATCGAAAACAATTCAAATAAGTAGGAGTAGTGTAAACCTTGACTGGTTCGCACCATTCACAGCAGAAAAATGCTAAGCAATGTTTCCAATACTTAAAGTTATTCATAAATTACTAATATTGTGTTTTCCGAAACTGATTTCTGTCCAAAAGTTATCTCCTTCGAGCTAATTTTATTAGCCGGGAACCATGCATTATTTCGCGTACCTCTTCACTCGTTCCTCCCTCAATCGGTGGCTCAACCAAGCCAATAAAAAATACAAACAGCGTATCATGTCACATTCCCTTTCTTCCCAAGTTCACAGCACTAAGGCAGCCAGCGCGATCAACGTATCTCCGTTGCATCACTCAGGCTCTACAACAGTGAAAGTCGCGCCGCGTTCGGTGTTGGTGAATTGGTCGGAATCCTCTCGCTTGAATGAGGGGGAAGAATTCCCATTCGATATTTTTGAGGCCATCGCATTAAAAGCGGCGTTAGACAATCCGCTTGGTGGCTACGATAAAACGGACATTACGGTGAATTTCGATAATGGCCATCAGCACCGCTGCCGCGTCGATTTGGGTTGCGGTGGTAATGAGTGTGGGTTTGCGGATCACTGTTTTCGTGTGCTCGAGTACGCGCTATCAATTGAGAAAAGTGAACCGTCGCATTGGTATTTTACTCACGCCCAGGGGCGCGAGCTGCTCGCACTGCTTAAAACGTATCAGTTAAATCGGCATACGGTAGCGTTGTCTCGCTCTCAGGTGTTAGCGCGAACCCGTTTAGCAAAAGCCCAGCAAGAAGCCGAGGAACAGGCTAAGGCCAAACAAAGAAAAGCAGCGCATCAACAGCGAGTAGAACGAGAAAAGGCATTTCAGGCGTCGCTTTCAATTCCGGATTGGGCGCAAGGTGCCATTGTGGCAACGTACACAGTGTTTGATGAGGACAATAGTGATCCTTATGCTGATGATTATCGATTCAATACGGAAAAAACCATTGTTCTTGCCTGGTCTAAACATACGCGCCGATTGTTCCCGGAGTTGCGCAAGGCGTGCTTAAACCACGAGGATACGGCGTTTTTAGCGGACAAAGCACAAAGTAGTGAACACCGAGAAAATTACTCGATGGGTGCCGGTACCTATCTCACGAATAAAGATTTTATTCGTTGCGGTTGGTCGGTGCGTAAAGTGCGCTTTTGGCGTGAGGACAGCAAAGCGGTTTACGTTCCATTGGGTGAACTGGCTCAAGCAGTTCAAGCATAACTGTGCGGGGCTAGCGCCCCGCACAACCATTGCAAATAATATGGAGGCGTGACGATGTCACAAGAAAGTCACTTCACTATCGATGCTCGCTTAGTCCACTTGTTCGAAAAGTTAACTGCACTAAACCCGCCCGTCGGCCAAATGGTGGCCGCGTTGAATGTGGTGCTTGCCGAGAATGGCGAGAAGATTGTAACTAGAGAAGATTTTGAGCGGTTTTTAGAGCTGGTTGAGGGTTGGGAATGAAAAATTAAATTATTTTCCCACTATCAAAATAATAGTGTTTTTAGTTTTTCTGCTTAAATAAATGGGGTGTATCCTTTTCTAAAGGTTTATTTATATAAGCAATATAACTATTTGTTAATTCTTCACCTATTAGCTTTGTTAAGTATCGATATAATATCCTCTTATTTATCAAGCATATGTAGTGATCGATGTCGAATAGTTCTGATAATAATAAACTGTCAGCACGCTCTGGGGGTGGGTATAAGCCCGTTGATGATGTTGGAGCTCTATTACCTGAAGTTAAACCAGAGACAATAAGAGAACGAGCTTTACGCCAGAAAAGAGAGCGTCTTGCTGAGTTAACGTATACACCTGAAGACTCTTCGAGGTGGGATTCGCAACGAGAGAGGGTAATAGCAACAAACGGAACATCCGAGCTTTATACCTCTTTAGAAAATGCAGCTATGTATGTTGGTGGTGTAACCAAATCATTGGGAGATACAATCACCTCTTCTGTCGAAATCATGGTAGATGACCCACTCCTAGTCTTAGAGTCAATGAATGAGGCTGCCAAAGGTGTTGCTCGAGGGGTAGTCGATTCAATTAATTATTTCCCTGATGTTCTCATAAACGCAGTGGCGCCGGAGTACAGTGTTGGCGCTCAGGCTAGAGTTAATGAAAAGATTAATAGCGTAATTAATGGTGTAACTGACGATTATACTCAACACAAAGAACTTTTGAACTCGGGTGATTATGAAGGTGCCGGTAGCATAGTAGGAGGTTATGCTGCTACTATTGCTTTGCCTGGAAAAAAGGTCGGTTTTCCTCAGGGTAAAGGGCAATTTTTGCAGGGGGCAGGCCATGTTGCCAAACCCGGCGATCTTAATTTCATGGGGCCACTACCTCAAGAAATAGATACAGTCTTCAGAGTTCAAGGTGGTTCTCCACCAAAGGCTAGTTGGCGGCATATAGAAATTGATTCGAATGGCAATCCTTTAATAAATAAGACCACTTTAAATGTAAGTCTAGGCGATCCAGAGCATGCAAAATACTTCCAAAGCTTAAGACCTGGCTCAGAGATCACTTCATTTGATATACCTAAATGGATGGGGGACTTCATCGAAAACGAAGCTGTTCCTCAAATAAACTATAAGTCTAACCCTAAGAATCAGGGAGGGTTAGCGCCTAAAGTAGTTGACCCAACTACCCCTGGTAGGTCTTACGAGTTGCCATCTGTTTGGGCCGAGTGGCTAGAAGAAACAGCAATACCTGGTTCAGGAAAAGTAATTAAATAGGTGAAAAGATGAGTATTGAAGAACCTCAATATGTTTTCGTTGTTCGATTGAACGGTGAAATTAAGTGGTACAGAAGTGATAGAGATTTATGGGTTCTTGACGTAAATAAATGGCGCAATGAATTCATTGCTCATGGGTACGAAGTTCCAGAATTTCAAAACGACTATCGCTTTGGTATTCATTCGATTAATCAAGATACGGCTAAACAGTTTCTTGATGCTATATCTGATTTTGAGGTTCCGAAAGATCAACTGAGTATTGAACTAGCTAAGCGATTTTCCGAAGCAAAATCATGGTGGGATGTCGGTGATTTATTTCCAATCATGTTTGTTAACTTTGATGACCGTAGAGTTGGTGCTTTTTATTCTGATGGCACTCCAATGGAGCGCTATGTTCCCGATGGCTGGGAAGGGGAATTCATTGATTTTGCTAACGAATACCCAGAAGAAGTATTTCCTGCTTCAGAAAAATTCTGGGTGAAAGGCGACTCTGATTTGTTGAAGTTACTTAATGAGAGAGCTTCACAGTCATAACGGTTTTGGAGCTTGCAAGTAGCACAATACGTTAGTTTTTGTGTTTATAGTGGTATGCGGCGACTTTAGTATTGCGTTGGTTGCACCTTTACAGTGCGATATGTGGCAGAGGGTAATAAGGGGCTAGAGCTTGAGTTCTAGTCCAATTAAACAACCACTAATTAGTTCTTACAGCCGTTTTTGTCACATGTGATTTTACTGTGTGAGTCGCTCCAATGAGGTGATTCTTTCTTGGTATCAAAGCCACAACCAGTTGTACTTCCTTTTTTGCCTTTATGAACGATTCCAGTGGGTGTATGTTTTACTGCCATAAATGTACTTCCTATCTACCACCAGTATTGGTGCCCGTATTTTAATTCTGAGATCCGTTTTAAAGTGTGTGCTTAGTTGCTTATTTCATCTCAAAGTAAGATAAGATTAAACTTTGCGAGCAACCGCATAAAAAGCATTTAAGATTTCAAGATACTTTTTCTAACCTCCTAGCAAACACATGGAGTAAATACTTGAATAGTTCTTGTCCAGCAATGAATCAGGTTGGGCTTGATGGTATTGAGTTTTACCCGAGGAACTTTGTAACTCGAAATTGCCCCATTATTAGTTTCGCCAAAAAAGCCACGCTTTCGGACGGACGAGTTTTGACCAAACATAACTAATCTGAAACACAAAGCTCATAAAGTACGAAAAATGGGTATCAGAGTGCAGTTCTTAGTTCAAAGAAACTCGATGACTTTTGCTCTACAAACCGCTCTTAAAACGTCAAAAACTTACAAAGCGTCATAGAAACATACCGCTAAGAGCGTTTGAGGCGGTCTGAGGGCTGTCTCTGACAGCAAAGTCACACATTTACCATAATAGGAATAATGCAAAATTGCACGTGCCTAACGTCAGCAAGCTGCCGGGCACTGGGCAACTTCAAGCATTATTGGACATTATGTGTAAATTGCCGCCACCGCACTGAAAAGCGTGCTCTAAGGTAGCCAGCAGAGCTGGCGCGGTTTATCTGCCTTGCCAAAAAACGGGCAAAGCAGGGTAATGGTGGCGCATCAAAACACCAACAACGTGTTTCCATGCGGGGACGTTCATAACTTTCTATGATTCACCACTTGCGGCACGTACGTTGTTGCCCGTGCCGGTCAATCCTTAAAAGGCGCAAGCTATTTTATGGCATCCCACCACATCCCCCGCCCACCCAATGCTGCGCCCCGTTCTTTGGTTATCGCAAGGCTCGTATGGCCTTTGATTTTTTGTGTTTAGTTTGGCGTTAGTGCTTGTAATTTAAAGGCGCAGCGGTGGTCGTGTCGTGGTAATTTGGTATATTTGTGCTGTCGGAGCGTAAAGCACGAAATTGCCCCATTGTGTGTTTTCGACGACTATTTCCCACAGAATGCGGCTTGAAATTTGGCCTACTTTTTCTAATGCCAATAAAATGTCAGTGGGAGTCTGGGTAGTCAGTCCTTATCATAATGAGTCTATCGGGTCGGTGGCTATTAATTACATATATCGTTGTCAAGATTCTTGGTTTAGTTGATCGAAATAACTAACACAGTAGTCGATAAACAGCCGAGTTAAACGCGGCAGTTGCTTTCTAGAAGGGTAAAGTAAGTTTACATCAAGCAATGGTAGCGGTGAGTTAGGTAATACCTCTACGAGTTCTCCTCGTCTCAGTTCATCTGCACACAAAAAAGGGGGTAACTCGGTAATATATTTACCATTTATAAGGTTATATTTCAGTTGGAAATAGTCATTTGATATTTCTTTAGGCTCAATTTTTATCTTTTCTCCACCGAGGTTCCAGCGGATATTAGAGCCGGGACTTCCCCATGCAATACAGGGTTGATGATACAGCTCAGACAAGTCACGCACTTGGCCCATATCTCGTGATGCAACAAGTTTGTGGCGATAAGATGTGAGGCGACGAACTACGTGAGACAGGTTATTTGTATCACCAACACGAAAAGCGACATCAATACCATTCGCGACTAAATCCAGTTTTTCAGTTGTGACTAAAGAATCAATTTCAATGTTGGGGTATATCTCTTTGAAGCCTTTAAGCAAGGGCCACACAATCTGAAAGCAAGGTGGTATTGATATCTTGATCCTTCCTCTCAAAGCTTGTTCATTTTCTAATAATGTATCAAACCCTATATTGATTTCTTCATAAGCTCGTACAAATGAGTGATAGAGGACATCACCCGCTTCAGTCGACCTCAGTTTCCTAGTCGTTCTTTCTAATAAACGAATACCGAGATCTTTCTCCAATTCAGCCACTTTTCTGCTGACCGTTGTCAATGGCACATTCAACTCTTTCGCTGCAGCGGTAAATGAGCCCTTTTCAACGACCGAAATGAAAATTCGGGCACTATTGAGATTGAGTTTCTTCATCTTATTATTCCAAATGTGGGATAGTCTATTAGCATTTTGCCATATTGTCTTTGTTTTTGGGTGAATTAATATTGTCCACATCGAAACGATACATACTAAATCAAACAGGAATAAAATTATGAAAGCGATTATTGCAACTCAAGCGGGCTCTCCAGAAGTACTTACTATCGTTGATACTAACGAGCCAACGGTAAAAAAGAACGAAGTTAAAATTAGAGTGAAAGCATTCGGTCTTAATAAAGCGGAAACGTATTACCGAGCAGGTCATTTTGGACAGCTAAATCCTGAACTTGCACTAGGCATTGAAGCGGCAGGCGAAGTTATTTTTGATGCCTCTGGTACTTATAATGTTGGCGATAAAGTTGTTACGGCTATGGGAGGAATGATGTTCACTCGCCACGGAGGTTATGCGGAAATCATCTCAGTAAATAAAACTAACGTGAAGAAAATTCATAGTGATATTGATTTCGTAACTTTGGCGTCTTTACCTGAACTTTACTCGACAGCTTGGGGGGCGCTAGATAAGACACTTAACATTCAATCCGGCGAGACTATTCTTGTGAGAGGCGCGACTTCAGCTGTTGGTCTTGCAGCAGTAACTTATGCTAAAGCAAAAGGTCTCACAGTATTCGCCACGACACGCAGTAAAGAGAAAGCAGGGTTACTGACCTCTATGGGGGCTGACAATGTCATTATTGACGATGGGAATGTGGGTGAGGCCGTAAGAAACCTCCGCCCAGAAGGCGTAGATAAAGCACTGGAAGTTGTGGGGGCGTCAACTGTTGTGGATACAATGAAAGCTATTCGTCCGTGGGGAGAAGTTACAGTCATCGGCTTACTTGGAGGTGCTCCCGTAATAGAGAGTTTTGGCTTAATGTCCGACCTACCAAGCTCAGTAAAGTTAAGCTTCTTCCAAAGTGGAATGCTAGGTAATGAACTACCTCTTGAGGAATCCCCGATTGATTGGGTTGCAGAACAAATTACAAGTGGAAAAATGCCTTCAATCATCTCTAACGTTTTTGAATATGAAGATATTAGAAAAGCACACTCGCTAATGGACGCTAACCAAGCAAACGGAAAGTTGGTTGTAAAAACAGCTTAATTAATCTTCGGTAGAAACCGCTATAACTGGCCATGACACATTTTAGTTCTTCTGTCGTGGCCTCAGTTAAAAGATACTTATTAGAGGTAAAAAATATGTTTTTCAAAAAGAAAAAAAGCGCCATCGAATCTCTTCAAACTCGCCTATCCATTAATAACTTTGATAAAAGTAAGCAGATGAGTTTAGATGAAATAAAGAAACTTATTCAACATACCACACTGGCACCAACGGCGTTTAATTTACAGAACTGGCATTTTACGGTGGTCAGGGATGGTGATAAAAAAGCTAAGTTAAAAGAGCTCTCATACGGTCAACAGAAAGTAGAAGATGCCTCAGTTTCCGTCATTGTTTCAGGCCTGTTAGAGCCTCAAAAGCTGATTGAGCGAGCGTTGCGCCCTTCTCTTGAAAGTGAGGTGTTACCTCAGGAGGTCGTTGATGGATGGACTGGTGCTGTCAACAATATGTATGCTGATAATCTTGAATTTCAACGTGATGAAGCCATTCGTTCAGCCTCTCTTGCGAGCATGGCATTAATGTTAGCCGCTGATGAGATGGGACTGGCTTCTTGCCCTATGATTGGCTTTGATCCTGATGGGGTGAAAAACGAATTCAACCTTCCAAAGACCGCGGTACCTACAATGATTATTCCTGTCGGTTATGCGATAGATGGGAATTGGTCTCGAAAACCTCGACTTCCGGTAGAGCAAGTACTTGATATTATCTAGTGTGCTATTGTTTTGTCTATTGCGTGCTCAGCAATATTTTCGGCTTAATCAACATAAGTATCAGCGATACTAAGCTGGTATCATTCCTTCCCAATTTATTTCATTTCGATGAAGTAGTTCAATAATATTTAACTCTATCGAATGTGCTCTCAACTAGGTGGTGATCTGCACCATTGATACTGGACACGAAGTTAACGAGTTTCCATTTCTGTAGTTACCCATGAATTGCTAATTTAGAGAAGTTGATAATACGAAAATGTCCAAAAGCTTCTCAGGCTGAATTTTTACCCGTGGCACTTTCTAGCTCGAAAGTGCCCCGTTCCTTCTCAGCGCGAAAGTCTAACCACATTCTGCAATTGTAAGTTTGCCTTACATGTAGGGTTATCCGAGAGAGTGTCGACGTAAGTTTTTAAAAATTATGCGTCATTTTGCAGCCTAATGTTCCATGCATCTCACTAACCTATTGATTGTAAATTGAACTGTGTTCACAAAGATTGCATGATAGGAGTATGAAAACGGCTTAAAGCCGTATAGAAAGCGACAGGCGAATAGCCACAATTGACTAAGGAAAACAGATGTATAAGGGAAGTTGTTTGTGTGGTTCAATTCAGTTTGAACTTGATGGTGTTGTAACTGATATTATTCACTGCCATTGCTCGTTGTGTCGTAAAGCAAGTGGAAGTGCTTATGCAACAAATGGTTTCATTAATGCTCAAGAACTCAAGCTAACAGACCGAGATAACACTCTCACGTTTTACGAGAGCAGCGAAGGCAAGCGCAAGTACTTCTGTAAAAGTTGTGGCGCTCCTATATACAGTGCGAATGCTCAATCCCCAGAAAGATATCGCCTTCGTTTGGGTGCTCTAGACAGTGACATATCAGAGCGTCCTATATCTCACAATTTCGTGACTTCGAAAGCGAGTTGGGAAGACTTAAATGCGGAATTGCCGCATTACGAGAAGCATGAACCAGGGCGGAATTAGTCCCGAACAGGATTTCGCCTAACAAAGCATTTAAGAGTGATTCGCAACGCTTGGCAGTTTCGCTTCGCTCAAGTATAGCCAAGCGCTGCTCACACCTTAATGCGGCGTTAGGTGCAGATTGAGTTTCGCATTTTGTAAATAAGTAACAATGGATAAAATATGGTCTTTTCTAAAGCGCTTCAATATAAAAAGTGGGCAAATAATAATTTACTTGATATGGGAGAACAGCAGTTCTCAATCCTTCCAGAAAGTGATGCTACCTTTTTTGCTAGGATCTTAAACCATACAACAATTGTTGATAGCCTCTTTATCAGTCGAATATTAGGTGAGCCTGAGAAATATAATGGTGACAACACTGTTAAAACTCCAACACTATCTGAGTTAAGAGAGACAATGAATCAAAATGACTCGTGGTTAGTTCAGTATGCTGAAACTGCATCAAAGGCAGATCTTAAAAGAATTGTTTCCTTTAAGTTTGTTGATGGTGATACAGGGCAGATGTCGGTCGAAGAGATTCTGCTCCATTTATTAACTCATGGCAGTAATCATCGTGGTATGGCGGCTAGAGTACTGGCCGAAAATAATCTAGATCGTCCCAAAGACACATTCACACGCTATCTTCACCAACTAGAGCCGACAAGAAGGGGCGGGGCTAGCACCTAACAAAGCATTTAAGAGTGATTCGCAACGCGTGGCATTTTCACTATGTCTTAAATTTAGTGATTGAGATGCTTTGCAGCGGCCTCGATATTGCGTTGCTCACCCCTTAACAGAGAGTTTTACAAACGGAGGCAACCGTGAGTTTAGAAGAACTTAATCTTGAAAACCTTCCCCTTCAAAATGAGCTGGTTAAATCTGCGTGTTCTGCTTTTATTTCCGAAGAGAACGTGGTCGCCGCAGTGTTATTAGGCTCATTGGCTGCAGGTAAGGGAGATCGAATATCTGACGCTGATATTTTGATTTTTACTCAAAATGAATTCCATAAATCCACACAAGAGTGCTTCTCGGCTTTTGAGCGTGGTAAAGACATTTTCTATCTTAATCAAGGGTTTCATAACGAGAATGCTTACTTTGCAAAATATATTTTCACGGATTTAACCAGCACAGAGATTCATTGTCTAGATCTAAGCGAACCTTTTGATATCTCCAGGCCTTTCAAAGTGCTATTTGATAAAACGGGTGTTGTGGAGCCACGATTAACCGATGCTCCTCCACCAAAGCACGAAGATTTTACTGCATATACAAATGGTGACCAAGGTTTAATCTGGGAACTTTTAGAGTGTATAAAGTGGTTAAGCCGAGGCAAAAATGAACTAGCCAAATCTTACCTAAAGAAATTGGCGGATAAGCTGTAACAGACTGTACAACAAGGCATTTAAGGCGGATTATGTAGTTTAGCACTTTCGGTTTGAATCGGTATTAGTGTCTACGGCACACTGTTTTCGAGTGCTCGAGTACGCGTTATCACTTGAGAAAAGTGAACAAGCGCATTAGTGCTTTACTCACGCCCGGGGCGCGAGTAAAGCACTGCTTAAAACCCACCAGTTCAATCGGGCTTGTTGCAAAAGTTGAAGATGTTTCTGTGGTGCCAATCCGAACACCTCTTTTCATGTTTAAATTCCGAAGATATTTAAGCGTTCATTGAGGAAAGCGGAGCTCTCCTGAATCTAGTTTCGACTCATCACGACGTAACCAAAAATCAAACTGGCCTCCTCAAAACCTTGAAACATTTACCAAGCCCACTTTCGAACCTGAAGCCGCCGGTGGTTTCGCTAAGCTTTTTGATGGGAGCGTGGTCAGATTCAATGCCATTTGCCTTTCACCCTGACGTAAGTTTCATCAAGCTGCTAGGAGGAATCGACACGATTTGATTGATATAACGGCGTGAATTCTTATGTAGGTGAAGCCCAGAGTGAATAAACCAACGATAAATCGTGAAGCGACTCACAAATACACCGCGTTCAGCCAACATATCACTGAGGTTTGTATAGCTTATTGCGGTAATACTATGACCAAAGAAAGAATATGGCTCACATGAGAATTATAAAAAAATATAAAATATATTTTTTTATAATTCTCATGTGAACAGTTTGGTTTTGAAAAACAATAGAATTATGATTATGGTGGGGAATAAAACTTTTCACTTACAACATGTATCCATAACCTTGTGTTTCCAAGAATAAAGCTGTAATTAGAAGGCTGGTTTACATCTTAGCGTCTTTCTAAGTGTATGATTAAAAATATAATTTTAGTTCATCTCTGAGTTGATTAACTCTACTTTGTGTTTATTTTAGCCAAATTAAGGTTAAAGTCCATATTGAAAAAGCAAAACCTTTTAAAAAAATTAACTGGTCAATGATTTTTCCTTATAACACATTGAGAGTATATAAATTAAACTGAAAACTATTGGTGCGTTATCTTTTGACCCTAGATTATTTATTGTTAAAAGTGGTAGGTTTAATTCCATGGCACTTAATGAAAGATTGAACGTAAATGTAAATTTCATTAACTATAAAAATTAAATTATATCTAAAATTAAAAGGGCTGTCTGACACGTTAGGATGGGCGATTAGCTCTGCTTAATCGTCGTCATGGGTGTCGATGAGACTGGGCGTAAAGAAGCCCTTGGAGTTCTAGATGTTCATCGCGATTCAGAAGCAAGTTGGACGGAACTCATTGAGAAGATACGATCACAGGGATGACAGTTAGCACCAAAGCTCGTCATCGGAGATGGCGCGCCTGATTTCTGGAAAGTGGTTGTTAAGTGCTTGCCACAAACAGCCCTGCAACGGTGCTGGGGATATAAGACAGCAAATGTGCTTAACAAGGCGCCAAAAAGCGTAAAACAACGAATTAATATTTACTATGACTTTAATTAAACATATGAAATTCAATAACCTATCTGTATGAAAATTAGGTTATTTGATTGACGTCAGCTATGAGCTAAGTGTTCAAGCTCAGAAGTTAATTTGATCGTGTCTTGCTAAGTTAGATTTATCGCGATGAGATATTAAAGGCGATAACTTTGTCAACATATGAGTGTTCAGTGTTAACGGACTAGATGGATTCGACATTTTTCTTAGTCTTTGATGCTATCTGATATAAAAATTATTCACCGTTTACTAACCATACTCACTGGTGCGTCGAAAATGAGTGGAGCTCTGTAATATGACGTGCGGTATCTTTTCGTTATGGAATGTTAGTGGTTTGTTATTGTATTGTTTTTTTGTGTAGTAGTGAAACTGATATTTTCGCCTCAGGCTAAGCAAATTCTCTTTCAACGACATCTACTTTCATATATCAGATGTGGTAAAAGCGTTCAGGTTATTAGCCTGACAATTTCATCATTTTTATGATCGAATTTTTTATTTGATTAAACATTATCAATGTGAATCTATTACTGATTTATCATATATTTTCATTAAGCTTTACAAGCCGAACTTATGTATGTTGACAATTGAGTTTATTATCATAATAATATATATATGCGTAGTAAAGTGGGGGGGGATGATAATATAAATGAATATTTATGATGTCAAAATTCATAATATTCGCATTCAATAACCTTTACTTATTGAAGTTTTTTATTTAGGGAAGTTACTTATTCTTGTTGGTTTTAGGTATCCAAATGTGTTGATTTGTATCAAGCTGCGTATATCAAACGTTGTATATTAAATATTGCGATTGGTTTTGTGAAACTTTTAGGGCTTTGTATATGCATATAATTGGATTTTTTTGAAGTCAACAATATAAATGTTTTTTAGGGTGTGTACTGTGTTTATTTTCGATAAGGAATCTATTAGGTTTGGAGATAAATTTAAAACAATTAGTCACAATGAATATAAGTTTTTAAAGTGTCTTTTTGATAATCATAATTTAGGATATGTATCTAGAAATAAAATTGCAAAATTTATTTGGGGAAATGAAACAGTTAAGGAAAACAATATAAACACACTGGTATATAATATTCGTATAAAGTTCTGCTCAATTGGGATTAAAAACTCTATTGTCAATATACCGAGAAAGGGATACGGGATTAGTTCATGTTTATACAATGAATACATAACCCACAATAAATTAAACCCTGATAATAAAAATGTGGTAAGTAGGCAAGAACACAAATCCAAAGTAAAGATATCAGAAGTTGAAATCTTAAAAAAATTAATCAAAAATAAAAGTCGATTATTGAAGGCTTTTTCTATTATTTCCATAATGTCGATCTTGATTACTTATTTTTTTGTTAGATACTTAGATAATGTAGGATTTGGACCAAAAGATCTTGCTCAAAAATCGACCATAAATGAAACGATAATTAATCTCAATAAAATAGGAAAGAAAAAAAGAGATGAGTTATTGAGTGTTATTGAAAATAACATAAAATCTGTTAAAAATATTTCATATATTTCAGTGAATAAGCATGGTCATATTTTGATATCATGTCTCGACGAACATTATAAATCAGAAAGCTTTATCATGATATCAAAAGACAATAAAAATATAGAAAAAGATATTGCATTTTTAATTGAAAAGTGTAGGCATTCGCATGGTAAATAAAATTATTAGGGCGTCATTTGCCGTTGCTATGATTATACCTGTTTTATTAGTTATAATAAATGACCCTGATTCAGATAGTTATGAAGCGCATCATATATATATTGAAAATGGTAAAATCGCTTATGAAGCTTTTGTCTTTTTAAAGGATGATTTTGGTTCTAAAACACTCAATATAAATGTTAAAAAAGCTGGTTTTGGCTATATATACAAATATGAATGCGATTTAAATTATTTGACACATAAGAATCATATTCTGACCTTCCACTGTGAAGATAATAGCATTGATATTGATTACTACGATGAATTTTCATATTTGGAATGGTCTAATAAATATCACACTCCAAATAATATGAAAAGGCATAGTTTTCACGCAAAGCTTAAAACATTTCCTAGTATTATTTCTGATGATGTCTTCTGTACAGAAGCTTTGAATGGATGTTTTAGCGTTTACAACTGAAAAGTGGAGAAAAGTCGTCCAGAGGGAGCTTGTTTCAAAAACTAACAACCCGTCAGACTTTAGCTATTCTTCACACCGATCAATGCGTTTGAAAAATTTGAATTCAAATGGCGAAATTCATACCCGAACTTATCTTATGTTGTGTGCGGTGGTATGGTACTACCGCAATGAACTATGCGAACCTCAGTGATATTTTGACCGAACGCGGTGTATTTGTGAATCGCTCGACGATTTATCGATGGTTTATTCACTATGGGCTTCAAGTACATAAGAATTTACGCTGCTATATATCAATTCACTCGTGTCGATTCATCCTAGCAGCTTGATGAAACTTGCGTCAGGGTGAAAGATAAATGGCATTATTTCTACCGAGCCAACAATAAACCTGGGCAACGGTGGAGTTCTTCTTCTCTGATATGCGTAATAAAGAGCCTGCTTATCAATTTCTGAAACCCAGCTCACTTCGCGACACAGCTTCCTTTCATCCTAATGCATTAAATACCGATAAAAACTCGCTTTATGGTAACGCGATTACTCGCTTCAATCGTGAAGGCCAATTACAGCAAGATATAGAACATTGGTAAGTGTAATATCTCAACAATGACATTGAATCTGACCATGCTCTCATCAAAAAGCTTAGCGAAGCCACCGGCGGGTTCAAGGTCTGAATGCGGGCTTGGTGAATGTTTCAGAGTCTTGAGGAGGCCAGATTGTTTTTTTTGGTTACGTCGTTATGAGCCTAAACTGAGGTCTAGGAGAGATTCGCCTTCCTCAATGAAGGCTTAAATATCCTCGGAATTTACACATGAAAAGAGGTGTTTAGATAGGCACCGTAGAAACATCTTCAATTTTCACAACAAGCCCTTTTGTTATAGAAATTTTGGTACACTAATGTATTAATTGATTATTACCCTTAAATATTTCAATCATTATCGACTTTTATTCCTTTAATTAGGGTTATGATAATTATAATTAATAAATAACACCCACAGCAGAAATCGCAGTATAAACCATTGATTTTTATGCTAATTTTTTTGGTTTTTGCATTGGTTTTTAATCATCCTGCTTGCTGGCTTAATGATCTAAATTAAAAGTTTAATATCTAATTACGATGATCTAAAAAGCATGTAATTAAAGTTTTCAGGTCCCATGAAACTATCAGTTTTATATTATTTTATTTTATAAAATAATATTTTTGTTGATCGGTGACTTAGTGTGCAATATGTTTGTTATCGTTATCTTATATAACGTTTAAATATAACATTCAACTTTTGGACTATAAAATGAAAAAATCATCATTACTGTTAACGGCAGCATTGTTTTCTTCACTTAGCGTAAGCGCTTTTGCTTCAACTTTTCCTTCTGAGGGAGTTGAGAGTGCGAGGGTAAATGGTGAATTTAGAGTAACAATTATAAATGACAGTACAAATTACGGTGCTGGCTGGCAAGGTTTGGACTCAAATCCGCATGAACACATGACAGGCTATATGGCACCAATGAAAGCTCATCATTTTTTTCTAAGTAGTACTCGAATGCAAACTTCGTACATTCTAGATGCAAACCTTGATACCGTGGGATCTTGCCCAGGATTCCTTGTTAATAAAGATATAAACGTTCATATAAACTCTGAAACCGGGACATGTTGGATTGATTAGACCT
The DNA here is from genome assembly GCF_002163755.1 of Vibrio campbellii CAIM 519 = NBRC 15631 = ATCC 25920. NCBI lineage: Bacteria > Pseudomonadati > Pseudomonadota > Gammaproteobacteria > Vibrionales > Vibrionaceae > Vibrio > Vibrio campbellii. The sequence continues at coordinate 1,902 of NZ_CP015865.1, read as the reverse complement.
AAATTCAGATAAATAAGTGGAACACTTCGTGGCAAAACAAGAAAGTGCCCGTCTACTGTTTAGATTGGCATATTCTTTGAGCACAGATATCTAAATTATGAACTATTAGCAAAAACTGGATTCAATTATCGTACTTTAATCCGGATATTTAAAAGGTAAAAAATGAATAAAATATTAATATTACCCTTAATTGCTTTATCAACGAATTCTTTTGCTTCACCTGATGCCGAATTCATATCGGGGCGTGGAGCGGATAAATGCCCCGAAGATAGGTTTTGTCTCTATGGGGATCCTAATTTTAATGTTGGTCAACCCTACGATCATATATTGGCAATTAAAGAAGGCGTACAACTAAATGCTCAACAATTGGAAGACTTTGGCTTTCCTGTTGGATACCCTCACGGTGTTAGCTCCGTTGTCAATAATCTAAATGTGCCAGCTGTATTGATTAAAGGAAATGATATTAGCGGAGATTCAGCTGAGGTAGCTGCGGGGGAAAGGCTTTCCCATGCTCCTTATGGTTTCAACGATCTAGTTAACTCTGTTATAACGCAAGCTATCATAAATATTGACACACCAATGTTTTTGCCTCCTAAGGTGATAACGGTTGGTGTTAATGATTCAGCAGTACTGACTATTGATAACTCAAGAAACGATCAATCCTTTGAAGTTAGTCTCGATGTTCAAGTAACCAAAGGCAAAGGTCTAATTTCCATAGATGGTTATGAGTCTGAATTCACTGTTCCTGCAGGAGAGGCTGTTAAGAAAGATATAAGCATTACCGGCAACGAAATCGGTCAAGGCACTCTCACTGCAAGCATGAAGCCAGAAATCGGCTATTTAAATCAATCAAGTAATACCGTTTCGGCTAAAATAACAGTTGAAGAAAATAAAATTCCAGATTTACATGTTTCACAATCATTCGTCGATAGTTGGGAGAATTATTGGCCAGAGCATGAATGGTTTTATACGTATGATCTTGATTTAATATCAGATACTCTTACTGTGAAACATTGGAAAATATCTTTTTCATTGCCGGAAGGAGCTTATATTCCACAAAAATGGTTAGACACACAATCGAGCTGGTTGAAATTAAATGAAGATGAAAGTGTTGATGGGAAAGTCGTATTAGAAAACACCTCTGGTCATAATATATCTCCAGATTCTAATATTGCACTTCATCTTGAAGTCCATTATCCCGACGATAAGGTAGAACACCAAAAACTTAAAGACTTAAAACTTGAAGAGGTTGGATAAAGTAATTATCAGGGCTCTGTCGCAACTTTAGGTTTAGATGTGATAGAGCCTTTTTCGAACTTCCTACGGCCTTGTATGTGTGTAACGCTTTTAAAGCGATTTATAGAACAAGAAACATCGGGTTGATTTGTGTTAAATACTACACTCTAGCACTCAATTTTCGTTCTTTGTGAGTTTTTGCTACAAGCCCATGATAAAGGGGTCATATGGCATGACCATAAGTCCGCTGGTATCAGCACCAGATGTGGTTTCAATATGAAGTTCGAAGGTAAAGTTTTCCGCTTCTTTACACCCGTTCTCGGTTCGATAAAACTCACAGCTGCTACCATTGTCCTCAGTCTGCTCCGAGTAAAGCAACGGTGACCTTCAGTAGCCAGCCTGAATCGGCAGACCCATCACTTCTGGCACTAACCCCGGAGGTGCGGAAGGTTTAGCGGTGCGAATAAATAATTCTGATGGCACAATAATTGATCTTGATTCTCCATCTTTACCTACACCTCTTCTATCAGGGGGACTCAATGAGTTAAATTTTACCGCTCAATATCAAGTCCTTACTGGTCACACTTTAAAGGGGCTTGTTGCAAAAACCTCACAACCCGCCAGACTTTAACTATAAATCATTACTGAGCAATGCGTTATGGCCAA
>NZ_CP015863.1:3000000-3253249 GCF_002163755.1 Vibrio campbellii CAIM 519 = NBRC 15631 = ATCC 25920 | reverse complement strand
AACATCTAAGTACCCCGAGGAAAAGAAATCAACCGAGATTCCGAAAGTAGCGGCGAGCGAAATTGGATTAGCCCTTAAGCTTTTTATGCGTCAGGTGAAACTTCTGGAAAGTTGTGCGATACAGGGTGATAGCCCCGTAACCGGCAACGCATTTAAAGTGAAATCGAGTAGGGCGGGACACGTGATATCCTGTCTGAATATGGGGGGACCATCCTCCAAGGCTAAATACTACTGACTGACCGATAGTGAACCAGTACCGTGAGGGAAAGGCGAAAAGAACCCCTGTGAGGGGAGTGAAATAGAACCTGAAACCGTGTACGTACAAGCAGTAGGAGCACCTTCGTGGTGTGACTGCGTACCTTTTTTGTATAATGGGTCAGCGACTTATATTCAGTGGCAAGGTTAACCATCTAGGGGAGCCGTAGGGAAACCGAGTCTTAACTGGGCGTTCAGTCTCTGGATATAGACCCGAAACCAGGTGATCTAGCCATGGGCAGGTTGAAGGTTGAGTAACATCAACTGGAGGACCGAACCGACTAATGTTGAAAAATTAGCGGATGACTTGTGGCTAGGGGTGAAAGGCCAATCAAACCTGGAGATAGCTGGTTCTCCCCGAAAGCTATTTAGGTAGCGCCTCGGACGAATACTACTGGGGGTAGAGCACTGTTAAGGCTAGGGGGTCATCCCGACTTACCAACCCTTTGCAAACTCCGAATACCAGTAAGTACTATCCGGGAGACACACGGCGGGTGCTAACGTCCGTCGTGGAGAGGGAAACAACCCAGACCGCCAGCTAAGGTCCCAAATTACTACTAAGTGGGAAACGATGTGGGAAGGCTCAGACAGCCAGGATGTTGGCTTAGAAGCAGCCATCATTTAAAGAAAGCGTAATAGCTCACTGGTCGAGTCGGCCTGCGCGGAAGATGTAACGGGGCTAAGTAGTAAACCGAAGCTGCGGCAATGCACTTTAGTGCATTGGGTAGGGGAGCGTTCTGTAAGCGGTTGAAGTGTGTGTGGTAACGCATGCTGGACGTATCAGAAGTGCGAATGCTGACATGAGTAACGATAAAGGGGGTGAAAACCCCCTCGCCGGAAGACCAAGGGTTCCTGTCCAACGTTAATCGGGGCAGGGTAAGTCGACCCCTAAGGCGAGGCCGAAAGGCGTAGTCGATGGGAAACGGGTTAATATTCCCGTACTTCTTACAATTGCGATGGGGGGACGGAGAAGGCTAGGTGGGCCTGGCGACGGTTGTCCAGGTTCAAGTGCGTAGGCTGAGAGATTAGGTAAATCCGGTTTCTCTTAAGGCTGAGACACGACGTCGAGCTACTACGGTAGTGAAGTCATTGATGCCATGCTTCCAGGAAAAGCCTCTAAGCTTCAGATTGTAAGGAATCGTACCCCAAACCGACACAGGTGGTCGGTAGAGAATACCAAGGCGCTTGAGAGAACTCGGGTGAAAACTAGGCAAAATGGTACCGTAACTTCGGGAGAAGGTACGCTCTCGACGGTGAAGTCCCTTGCGGATGGAGCTATTGAGAGTCGCAGATACCAGGTGGCTGCAACTGTTTATTAAAAACACAGCACTGTGCAAAATCGTAAGATGACGTATACGGTGTGACGCCTGCCCGGTGCCGGAAGGTTAATTGATGGGGTTAGACTTCGGTCGAAGCTCTTGATCGAAGCCCCGGTAAACGGCGGCCGTAACTATAACGGTCCTAAGGTAGCGAAATTCCTTGTCGGGTAAGTTCCGACCTGCACGAATGGCGTAATGATGGCCACGCTGTCTCCACCCGAGACTCAGTGAAATTGAAATCGCTGTGAAGATGCAGTGTACCCGCGGCTAGACGGAAGACCCCGTGAACCTTTACTACAGCTTGGCACTGAACATTGACCCTACATGTGTAGGATAGGTGGGAGGCTTTGAAACTAGTACGCCAGTATTAGTGGAGCCGTCCTTGAAATACCACCCTTGTAGTGTTGATGTTCTAACGTCGACCCCTTATCGGGGTTGCGGACAGTGCCTGGTGGGTAGTTTGACTGGGGCGGTCTCCTCCCAAAGCGTAACGGAGGAGCACGAAGGTGGGCTAATCACGGTTGGACATCGTGAGGTTAGTGCAATGGCATAAGCCCGCTTGACTGCGAGAATGACAATTCGAGCAGGTGCGAAAGCCAGTCATAGTGATCCGGTGGTTCTGAATGGAAGGGCCATCGCTCAACGGATAAAAGGTACTCCGGGGATAACAGGCTGATACCGCCCAAGAGTTCATATCGACGGCGGTGTTTGGCACCTCGATGTCGGCTCATCACATCCTGGGGCTGAAGTCGGTCCCAAGGGTATGGCTGTTCGCCATTTAAAGTGGTACGCGAGCTGGGTTTAGAACGTCGTGAGACAGTTCGGTCCCTATCTGCCGTGGGCGTTGGAAGATTGAAGGGGGCTGCTCCTAGTACGAGAGGACCGGAGTGGACGAACCTCTGGTGTTCGGGTTGTGTCGCCAGACGCATTGCCCGGTAGCTAAGTTCGGAATCGATAACCGCTGAAAGCATCTAAGCGGGAAGCGAGCCCTGAGATGAGTCTTCCCTGATACTTTAAGTATCCTAAAGGGTTGTTCGAGACTAGAACGTTGATAGGCAGGGTGTGTAAGCGTTGTGAGGCGTTGAGCTAACCTGTACTAATTGCCCGTGAGGCTTAACCATACAACACCCAAGGGGTTTTGATGGACTCAAAGCAAGAACAAATTGAATGTGTAAGAACTGAAACAGCTTTCCGAATTAAAGAATTTGCTTGGCGACCATAGCGATTTGGACCCACCTGACTTCCATTCCGAACTCAGAAGTGAAACGAATTAGCGCCGATGGTAGTGTGGGGCTTCCCCATGTGAGAGTAGGACATCGCCAGGCTTTAATATCGCTTTTAGATAGATCTAAAGGCAAAACTAAGAATTAGCATCATTAGTGTAAGACTAAATTTTAGTAACAATTTGTGGAGAGATGGCTGAGTGGTTGAAAGCACCGGTCTTGAAAACCGGCATACGTTAATAGCGTATCTAGGGTTCAAATCCCTATCTCTCCGCCACTATTAAGAAGCCTCGCTAGAAATAGCGAGGCTTTTTCATTTCTGACGTTTGAGAATTAGACGGGATTTGCATTAAATCTCAAGTCAGTCGCGACTTAGGGTTAGTCGTCCTCGAACTCAGTCACTACAAAGAAAGCCTGTTGAGAAACCAACGGTTTTCGTCGTTTCTAGTGCTGGTAAATAAATGAAGTGACTTCCTAACCGAGTGCAGTTCCAAACTAGCGCTGCTGCTCTCCACTCAATAAGCTGTCCAGGGTTTAGCCGTACCTTGAGGCTTTCTATTTTCTTTGCCTTGTAGGGTTATAGAAACTGCCCTCTAGCGAAAGTGATTGAACTTTCCCCTTATTATTCCTCTCTATATCGACGCAGTGTTTCTTTTAACAAAAGAGCGTTTCTACTCACCTGTAGCAATCATGTGTATTAGAGCGTCTGAACGCCTTCTGATACTTGCTGTCGATTTGCTTTATCTTTTATTAACAAACGCTATCCAAGCGCAGTATGGGGCTCTCACATCGAATAAGTGCATAACATTACTCCTAGTTACTTCTTTGGTCATCACTACGCTTTACTGTGCTCTTGAAGGAGACTTTCCCTCCTAACCATTTAAAACCAATCGTTATGTCTTGCAGAAAGTGATTGCGGTTGCTTCACGTGCTTCTTAGTGACACGAAGAAGAGCAGCTTGGAATGAACGACATAAGCTTTGACGATTATTTCTAATCAGGTGCAGTCAGTAGAGGGAACTCTGCTCTTGGGGGAGTCAGTCGTACGATGATAGGGCATGAAAAATTGTAGGCAATAAAAAAGCCGACAGTAAACTGTCGGCTTTCTGCTTTCTGGGTCGCTTAGTTGTTTTGAACTAGCGTTAGCGCTTTACGAGAGACCTCGTGAGCCGCTTTTGTTAGGTTTTGCTTCTCTAGTGTGTCTGCTAGGTAAGCATAGTCAGAAACGTCTGAGCGAAGTTTTAGCGCAACCTCGAAGTGCTCTTGCGCTTCTTGCCATTTTTCCTGGCGGAAGAAGAAGTGCGCTAATGCACTTTGCGCCGCTGCGTTTTCTGGTTCACGCCTCAAGACACCTTCCAAGAATATGATGGCTGGGTGGCTATCCGGCAGGTTTAGCTCTGGCAGTAATTGGTAGAGCTCTGGTGTTGGGCTCTTCTTCAGTGCTTCTTTGATTACTGTGAATGCTTCGTTATCTGCTTTACGTGAGATGAGCTCGTGAGCAAAACAACCGATCAAATGAGCGTCTCTTTTTACCTTACGCGGCAGCCCGTTCCAGTGTGAGATAAGACTTCACTGCCTTGCTGCTGAGCCACTTCGTGTAGCAAGCCGCATTGTGCTTTCTGAATCAGTTCCGCTTGTTCTTCTCCGTTACCAGTTTGCTTTGCTTAGTTGAGGCATCAGATCGATCAGCGGTTGCCATAGCTTAAGCTGCATGTAAGTGGTTTTTAGCAGGTTAAGAACAATCGAGTTATTCGCGTACTGACCTTTCAGTGCTTGCAGTGTATCGAATGCAGATTCGAATTCGTTATCACGAATGAGCTGTTTCGCGCGAGTCAACTCTACCGCTAGGTGCGCGTTTGCTTGCTGGCTTGCCAGTTCTAGGTACTGGTCACGCTTCGCTTTGTCACCTTGACCTTGCGCAGCTTCTGAAGCCACTAAGTAACACAGAAGAGGCATATCGTGGTGGTTTGCCCAGCGTGTTACTTTCTTCTCTGCGCCTTTCCAGTCACCTTCAAGTAGCTTGATGATGCCTTCGTTGGTATAGCGACGAGAGCGCCGCATTTTGCGCACACTAAAGTAGTTCCAAGTGCTTGAGCTTGCATAAACCACTTTCTTGACCACGTATTCTAGGAAGAACAGCGCCGCCAAGGCAGCAATCACGAAGATCACTAGAGTGGTTACACTCATCTCAATGGTTTTGTTGGCAATTGAGATCAGGACGTAACCTTGCTGACCTGAGAATTGAGTGCCAACGAACAGACGGCACCAAGAACAACAAATAGGAAAATAAGACGAACCATTACTTATCCTCCGTACCTGTCATTGTGGTCACTTCACGACGTAGGCGTTCACGAATCACGTCAGAGAGTTGGTTTTGGCTTTCTAGCTTCGCAGGGTATTCAACTTGAATGTCTTGCTTGCTCAGTTGACTCAGTGTTTTGTTGAATTCTTTCACCGAGTTGTCGTCTTGGTTGAAGAATGCCATTGCCCACTTGTCTGCTGTTTCCAAAGAGGTGGCGTAGATTTCACCTTGCTCTTGATAAACCGCTTTAATTGCCGTCTCTAACTTCGCTTTGATGTTCTCTTTCAAGTAGAAGTGTTGTTGTGGTGACAATAGAGGGATTACGTTGCCGTCACGAGTGCGGAAGGTGATGAAGTTTTTGAGAAGTCTTTCAATGACGTCATCAGGGTTATCTTGCCAGTTTGCAATGTCTTCAGACACTTGTTGTTTCTCTACCGCAGCTGCTTCAGGTAGTAAAGCATTCGCAAGTGGCAGTTTGTCTACTTGCTGTTGTAGTGCAGTGAGGCGCAATACCAAGCCATCACGGTCTATTAAAGGAACAACACGCAGCTTAGTAATGTCGTTTGCCATGGCTTTACGCAGACCGACCAAGCTTGGGTCGTTCAGCGCTGCGATACGTTGGTCCGCGCTTTCCATCAATTGAGTAGCACTTTCTACGTCGTGCTCTAGGAACAATTTACGACCTGCCAGTTTTACTAGGTAGTCAGCTTCTGCCAGTAACCAGTCGTTTGGACGACGACCTTTCACATCAGCGACTGCCAGTTGCAGGCTTTCGATGCTCTTTTGTTGCTGACCCAGTACCACTTCTGCTTTGTGAGTGACTGTGGTCGCTTTTTCAATGGTTTCTTCTTTTACTTGGCTAAGCTCTTGCTTCATTGCTGATTGAGCTTGCTCCAGTTGGCTTTGCAGCTGAGCGATCTGAGTTTGGTATTCAGATTGCTGCTCAAGCATTTTGTAAGTGAGACCGCCACCAAAAATCAGTGATAAGACGATAGCGCCAGTACCCAGCTTGACGCCGCGTTTGCCTTGCTTCTCTTCAAATTCAACTTTGTTTGGTTGTTCTGGCTTGGTTGGCTCAGATTCCTTCTTAGGCGTGTCTTTTTCAGCTAGCGGTGCCGATGTGGTTTTTCGGAAAGGTTTTTATCGTTATTCTTTTGGTCGTTATTTTTACTTGTCATGCCTATATCCTGTGTAGCTAGGGCTGGAGAGCAGCCAGTAATTCTTGGTTGGATGCGCTTCCTGTGCACCTGACCTGAGTGAAGCCCCGTTGAATTGCGATGTCAGCGATTCGCTGACTGGGGATATACAACTCTTGTTGATTAAGCCAAGTCAATTGCTCTGACGTCAATTGGCTGCACAAATAATCCAGTTGTTCACCACTGGTGACGATAATCTGGTCGATTTGTTGGGTTTTCCATAGTGAGACACAGCTTACTGGATCGAATGGGATAAATTCTCTCTTATAGTCTCACTATAGTGAACTTTTGCTCCACGTCTCACCAATGCATCTTTTATCAGCTCTCTACCGCCGTTGCCACGGAGGATCAGAACTGTTTGTTTTTCTACATTGTTTAGCTCGGGTAGCTGCAACAAGTGCTCACTATCACTGACTTGTGGATAGTGTACTTTTTGTTGGGTACATTTGCTTAAATAGTGTGCTGTTTTTTGACCAACGGCAAGGTATACAGCCTGCTTAGACCATGATTTAGCCTGGTTCTGCAAGATTTGCTCCGCGCATTGCACCGCATGCTGGCTAACAGCAATGATGATTTGAGCGGTTTCAATGTATTTGGAGAGTTGTGTGTCGCTGAGATCGGCGACGATGTCGATCAGAGGGTGATGAATTGCAGTTTTGCCGTGCCTTTCGAGCAGAGAGCAAAGCGCCGCGCCTTGCTCTCCCGGACGAGTGACCAACACTGCCATGATTATTCGTGGTCTGCGTACAGTTTGGTTAGGATGTCGCGCGCACCGTTTTCAAGTAGCTCGTTAGCCAGTTGAACACCGAGTGCTTCGGCATCGTTGCGGTGACCACGAATTTCACCACGCACAATTAGGCTGCCGTCTGGTTCACCAACCAGTGCGCGTAGCCAAATGCTGTCACCATCAGTAGTGAGTAGCTACCGATTGGCACCTGACAGCCGCCTTTCAAGGGTGAGGTTCATCGCGCGCTCACAGCGTACGCGATCTGCCGTATCTTGGTGGTTTAGTGGCTCAAGCAGCTTAAGTAGACGCTCGTCATCCACACGACACTCAATACCCACCGCACCTTGGCCTACTGCTGGTAGCGATTGCTCTGGCTCGATAAAGCTACGGATGCGCTCTTCTAGCTCAAGGCGTTTCAGACCTGCTGCAGCAAGAATGATCGCGTCGTATTCACCTGCATCTAGTTTTCCTAGGCGAGTACCTACGTTGCCACGCAGCTCTTTGATAACTAGGTCTGGGCGGTATTCTTTTAACTGACACTGGCGACGCAGGCTACAAGTACCTACAACTGCGCCTTGTGGCAGTTCATCAATGTTGTTGTAAGTGTTAGAAACGAAGGCATCACGTGGGTCTTCACGCTCACAAATCGTCACCAAGCCAAGACCTTCAGGGAAGTCTACTGGTACATCTTTCATTGAGTGCACCGCAAGGTCTGCACGACCTTCAAGCATTGCCACTTCTAGCTCTTTAACGAACAGGCCTTTACCACCAACTTTGGCTAGAGGCGTATCCAAAATGATGTCGCCTTTGGTCACCATAGTGACGAGTTCTACTTCCAAACCTGGGTGAGCGGCTTGAAGTGCGTCTTTTACAAAGTGTGCTTGCCATAGGGCAAGAGGACTTTTTCGAGTTGCAATGCGAATTGGCGTAGATTGTGTCATGGTCTTCTCAATGCTGTTTTAGTTTTGCCTAATCCTACCACTCAACGCGTGAAAATCTTAATGTTAGTTAGTCTTCTCTGAGCGCCATGAATGGAATTACATAACGTTATGGAAATAGTGTGACTGGATTCTCATTTAGACTAAGGACTATTATTAGTTATAGGCGAATACAAGCGACACTACTGCGCTATCAATTTTTGCGACTAGTGTGGGTTTTTAGACCACAACTATTTGCAGGGAAATCTTTACCAACCCTGATGAAAGTGTTAAATTGATCACGTTTTTAATCCGTTTTGGTTTAAAACATCAGCAGATTTTCGTGATTGTTCAACCAAGGAACTTCCCTTGCAGGCTTACACCCAAAAACTTATTCAGCGATTAGATAACCTGAACCAGCAACGAATCGACCGTGCGCTGGCGCTTATGGATTCGCAAAGCCAGCAAGTCTTCCACTTGATTCCTGCCTTGTTGAACTACAACCATCCTGTTATTCCCGGCTACTACGATGCAGACGTCCCTTATGGTGTGTTTGGTCTAGCTGAACGAACTCCAACAACGATTCCTTGATGATACTCAACTGACGATTGGTCAACGCTTAAGACAGCAGAGCAACCTGCGATCTTAGGTTTGTACACCATGGGCAGTACCTCTTCGATTGGTCAAAGTACCTCAAGTGATTTGGATATTTGGGTGTGTATCTCACCGGAGATGGATAACGACCAACGTGAACTGCTGACCAATAAATGCTTGCTGATCACTGACTGGGCACAAAGCCAAGGTGTAGAAGCGAACTTCTTCTTAATGGATGAAGAGCGTTTTCGTAGCAACCGTTCGGAAGAGATGACCGGCGATAACTGTGGTTCTTCTCAGCATTTATTATTGCTGGATGAGTTCTACCGTTCTGCGGTACGTCTAGCTGGACAGCGTTTGTTGTGGCAAATCGTGCCACCAGAAATGGAAGAGTGTTACGACGAGTACGTTGCACAGCTTTGTAAAGATGGCTACATCAATTGTGATGAGTGGATCAACTTTGGTCAGCTTAACCGCATTCCTGCTGAAGAGTACTTCGGTTCGAACTTATGGCAGCTGTACAAGAGTATCGATTCCCCTTACAAGTCCGTGTTGAAAGCGATCTTGCTTGAAGCTTACTCGTGGGAATACCCGCACACACAACTTCTTAGTATCGACACTAAGCGTCGCTTCTTTGCCCACGAGCCGGACTTGTACGGCATGGATGCGTACTACTTGATGCTAGAGAAAGTAACGCGTTACCTAGAGCGAATCCAAGACGACACTCGTTTGGATTTAGTTCGTCGTTGTTCTTACTTAAAACCCATGAAAAGCTGTCTCGTGAACCAGATGTAGGCTCGGTAGCTTGGCGTCGTGAAGCTTTGAGCGACATGATTGCGAAATGGGATTGGGATGAAGCGGTACTGGCGGAGCTCGACGATCGTCGTAACTGGAAAGTAGAGCAAGTGAAAGTAGTGCCATGCACTGCTGGATGCTTTGATGCAAAGCTACCGTAACTTGATTCAGTTTGCGCGTCGTAATGACATTACCTCGGCGATCAGCCCGCAAGACATTAGTATTCTTGCCCGTAAGCTGTACGCGGCATTCGAAGTGCTGCCGGGGAAAGTTACCTTGCTTAACCCTCAGATCTCGCCAGATTTGCACGAGCCCGACTTGAGCTTCATTGAAGTAAAAGAGGGCGGGGTGAACAAGTCAGGTTGGTATTTGTACAAGCAACCACTGATTGCGCACCGTATTCTTGGTCAACCTTGTCTTGAGCACCATGAGTACTTGAGTAAGTTGGTTTCTTGGCGTTCTTCAACGGTTTGATTACCGAGTCAACACGTTTGCACGCGGTGGTGCGTGAAGCGCAGTTAGACATCGATAAGTTCTACCAAATGGTGAGTGACCTACGTAATACCTTCTCGTTACGTAACCGTCGTCCATCGATGCAAGCATTGGGTAGCCCGTGCGAAATTAGTCAGATGGCGATGTTCATCAACTTTGAAAATGACCCAACGGCAGAGCTGTCAGGTCGCTCACTCAAAGTGGACGTGAAGAACACCGATATCTTCAGTTTTGGTCCTGAGCATATTAATTTGGTCGGCAGTGTTGATTTGGTTTATCGCAACTCATGGCACGAAGTGCGTACTCTTCACTTCAAAGGCGAAACCGCGATGCTAGATGCGTTGAAGACCATCCTTGGCAAAATGCACCAAGATGCGATTCCGCCAGAGTCGGTGGATGTGTTCTGCTACGCGAAGAACATGCGTGGCGTGATGCGCAATATGGTTTACCAGCTGTTAGCTGAGTGTATCGACTTACGTTTGAAGCCAGTTGAACCAAGAGAAACGCCGTCGCTTTAAAGCCATGCGTCTTGCTAATCAAACTTACGGTTTGTTCTTTGAGCGTCGTGGTGTATCGGTTCAGAAGCTGGAAAACTCGGTCGACTTCTACCGCAGCATTTCAACCAATAAGCTGAAAGGCTCACCGTTGTTGATGTTGGATCGTGAGCAAGAGTATCAACTACCAGAAGTAGTGGATGGCTTTGCCAGTGAAGGTTTGGTGCAGTTCTTCTTTGAAGACACCGACGATGGTTTTAACATCTACGTATTGGATGAATCAAACCAAGTTGAGGTTTACCACCAGTTTAGTGGCTCTAAAGATGAAATGATTGCGTCAGTGAACAGCTTCTACACCTCGGTGAAAGACGACAGTCGTGTATCGTCGAAGTTTATTAACTTTAACTTGCCGCAGTACTATCAAATTATTCATCCGGAAGAAGGGAATACCTACATTATCCCTTATCGCAACCGATGGTTGCACGCCAACCCGCCCAACCAAAGCGGTGAATGCATAAAACGACCAACAAAAAAGAGCACCTCAGTGCTCTTTTTTCGTTTAGGTGACTGGTCGTCACGAGACTCTTTGGCTTATACCCAATCGATCGCTTCACCAGCGTGCTTTTCGCCACTCTTCTTTCACCATTTCAAATAGTTCCATGCCCGTTTTAGAGCAAGTCCATTTGTTATCCACCAGCTTGAAGTGGAAGCCGCCAGACTTCGACGCCAACCAGATTTCATGCATTGGCTCTTGGCGGTTAATGATGATTTGGCTGCGGTCTTCAAACTCTAATGTCATTACGTTGCCAGTGACTTCGTAATCAATGTCTGCGCCTGATTCATCGATGGATTCTTCGATGTTTTGCATCTGCGCATCCACCAGTTGATGAAATTCAGTATCGTTCATCCGTCTATCCTATTGCTTTTCCTGAGTGTGGTGCGATTATAGGGGGCATTGGTTTAATAATCACGATATGCAAAATGAAAAAATTACTTACGGTGTTGTTTGTGATGGTTGCAGCGACACTTGCTGGTTGCGGTCAATCAGGTTCACTTTACATCCCAGATGACGCTCAGCAGAAACGAGCAGTCACAATAATTAGCCACCCTTAGGGTGAAATCAGGGTTTAGCAGTCGAATTAATTAAGGGAAGCAAATTTTGGATTACTTCAACTATCAGGATGATGGCCCAGCTTTGGGCCGAAGACGTCTCACTCCAAGCTCTTGCCGAGCAACATGGCACTCCTCTTTATGTTTACTCACGTGCAACGTTAGAGCGTCACTGGAATGCGTTTGACAGCGCAGTGGGTCAGCATCCTCATCTTGTTTGTTATGCAGTAAAAGCAAACTCAAACCTTGGCGTATTGAATGCACTGGCTCGTTTGGGCTCAGGCTTGATATCGTATCAGGTGGTGAGCTTGAGCGTGTTATCGCGGCTGGCGGTGATGCGAAGAAGGTGGTGTTCTCGGGTGTTGGCAAAACACCAGCAGAGATGAAACGCGCACTGGAACTGGGCATTAAATGCTTCAACGTGGAATCAGAGCCTGAGCTTGAGCGCTTGAATAAAGTCGCGGGCGAGCTGGGTGTGGTTGCACCGATTTCTCTACGAATTAACCCTGACGTAGACGCAAAAACGCACCCTTACATTTCGACTGGTCTGCGTGATAACAAATTTGGTATCGCTTTTGACCGTGCGCCTGCGGTATATAAATTTGCTCAGAGCCTGCCAAACCTCAACGTGCAAGGCATCGACTGCCACATTGGCTCTCAGCTGACTGAGATTGAACCTTTCATCGACGCTACAGATCGTCTGTTAGCACTGATTGATGACTTAAAAGCGCAAGGCATCAACATTCGTCACTTGGACGTTGGTGGTGGTCTAGGCGTAGTATATCGTGATGAATTGCCACCACAGCCTTCAGACTATGCGAAAGCACTGTTAGGTCGTCTTGAGAACCATCAAGATCTTGAACTGATTTTCGAACCAGGCCGTGCGATTGCAGCCAACGCCGGTATCTTGCTAACGCGTGTGGAATTCCTAAAACACACTGAGCACAAGAACTTTGCGATTATCGATGCGGCGATGAACGATTTAATGCGTCCTGCGCTATACCAGGCATGGCAAGATATTGTCCCGGTTTCACCGCGTGGAGGTGAAGCACAGACTTACGACTTAGTCGGTCCTATCTGTGAAACGGGCGATTTCTTGGGTAAAGATCGAGCACTAGTGCTGCAAGAAGGTGATCTACTCGCGGTTCGCTCTGCAGGCGCCTATGGTTTTTGTGATGTCTTCGAACTACAATACTCGTACCCGAGCGGCGGAAGTGATGGTGGATGGCAACCAAAGCCACCTTGTTCGCCAGCGTGAGGAGCTGACCAGTTTGTGGCAGCTGGAACAGATTCTACCGGAGTAACACACAACAAATGCATTTCCACTTTTCCAAAATGCACGGTTTGGGCAACGACTTTATGGTCGTCGACTGCATCACCCAGAACGTGTTTTTCTCGCAAGATTTGATCCGTCGTTTGGCGGATCGTCACACGGGCGTTGGTTTTGACCAATTGCTCGTGGTTGAAGCGCCTTATGATCCAGAAACTGACTTCCACTACCGCATTTTTAATGCCGATGGCAGTGAAGTTGAGCAGTGTGGTAATGGCGCTCGCTGTTTCGCGCGTTTCGTCCGTTTGAAAGGTTTGACTAACAAATACAGCATCAGCGTCAGCACCAAGAAGGGTAAGATGACTCTTGATGTCGAAGACGATGGTGAAGTTACGGTGAACATGGGTGAGCCTGAGTTCGAGCCGAGCAAGATCCCTTTTAAAGCGAAGCAGAAAGAGAAAACCTACATCATGCGCACAGGCGACAAAACCCTGTTCTGTGGTGCGGTGAGCATGGGTAACCCGCATGTGGTGACCGTGGTCGACGATGTGGATACGGCAGAAGTGGAAACACTCGGCCCGCTATTAGAATCACACGAACGCTTCCCTGAGCGTGTGAACGCAGGCTTTATGCAGATCGTGGATCGCAACAACATCCGTTTGCGCGTGTATGAGCGTGGTGCGGGGTGAAACCCAAGCTTGTGGTAGCGGTGCCTGTGGTGCGGTTGCGGTTGGCATCTTGCAAGGTCTACTGGACGAGAATGTGAAAGTTTCACTTCCGGGCGGTGACTTGCGCATCTCTTGGCAAGGTCCAGGTAAACCATTGTTTATGACTGGCCCAGCAACACACGTATTTGATGGTCAATTGTCGTGCTAGTTGAAGAGCAAGAAAACCAAATCTCAGAAGTTGAAGCGGATGCGCTGACTGCGGAAGTCGTTGCTCAGTATTTAAAAAGACCATCCAGACTTCTTCGTTCAACGCCCAGAATTGGTCGATCGCCTCTCTCTACCTCATGCAGATTTAGGCGCGGTCTCGTTGGTTCATATTCAAATGAACCGTCAGCGCCAGCGAATTGAAGAGCTGGAAGAAGAGATCACCACACTGATGTCTTTGGCAGCGAACAACGATCGCACCTTCTACGAGTTCATGGATCTGCAAGGGCAAATCCTTAAGTGTGGTGATTTCAAGCAAGTCATCAGCACCATTGAACTCAAAGCCAAAGACCTTGGTTTGAAGGCGTATGTGCGTCTATTGAGCCAGTGTGATGCTACGACTCAATTGAGTAAGGAAAGTTACCAACGTTTTGCTACCAACCACTTAAACGGTAAAGAGGCTTACTTAGGTCGTCTGCGTAAAGTGGATCGCGAAGCGTTGTTTGGGGATATGGACGTTCCAGAAATGGGTTCCTATGTGGTGTTACCGCTTGTGAAAAAACAGACGCTTGGCGTACTGGCGTTTTCTAGCGAGGATGGCGGTCATTTCCAACCAGATATGGATACCTTGTTTTTGCGTCACCTATCCTTAGTAGTGGCACATCTCGCTCAAACATTGGTATGGCAAAGTCACGATGACGACAACTCCCAATACTCCTCTGCCAAATAGTCTTCAAAAGCCTCTTGAACGCTTCTACGAATTCCTGCGAAGCGAAAAGGGGCTTAGCCTGCACACCCAACGCAACTACAAACAACAATTGGAAACCATGGCTCACCACTTGGCTGAGATGGGGTTGAAAGATTGGTCGCAAGTCGATGCGGGTTGGGTGCGTCAATTGGCAGGTAAAGGCATGCGTGAAGGCATGAAAGCCAGCAGCTTAGCGACGCGCTTATCTTCTCTACGCAGCTTTTTCGATTTCCTGATCCTACGTGGAGAAATGTCAGCGAACCCAGCCAAAGGGGTTTCGGCGCCACGTAAGCAGCGCCCACTGCCGAAAAACCTCGATGTGGATGAAGTAAACCAACTGCTCGAAGTGAACGAAGACGACCCGCTAGCGGTGCGCGATCGTGCCATGATGGAGCTCATGTACGGCGCTGGTCTGCGTTTGGCAGAGCTGGTAAGTGTCGATGTGCGTGATGTTCAGCTACGCAGTGGCGAATTACGAGTGATTGGTAAAGGTGACAAAGAACGTAAAGTGCCGTTCTCTGGTATGGCAACTGAATGGGTTGGCAAGTGGTTGCGTGTCCGTGGTGACCTAGCCGCGCCGGGTGAACCTGCACTGTTTGTTTCCAAGCTGGGTACACGAATCTCACATCGCAGTGTGCAAAAGCGTATGGCGGAGTGGGGGCAGAAACAGTCCGTTGCGAGCCACATAAGCCCGCACAAACTGCGTCACTCGTTTGCAACCCATATGTTGGAATCGAGCAACAACCTACGTGCAGTGCAAGAGCTATTGGGGCACGAAAATATTTCTACTACCCAAATCTACACCCACTTGGATTTCCAACATTTAGCGCAAGCTTATGATCAGGCACACCCGAGAGCGCGTAAGAGAAACGACGACAAGTCGGACTAACCCAAGGAATCCCATGAAATTCTACCGCCGTATCGCGCCTGTAAAGGCGATGACGTTTGACCTTGATGACACCCTCTATGACAACTACCCGGTGATAGTTCGTATGGAGCGTGAGTTGCTATCTTGGCTTAAACACCATCATACGGCGATCGCTCACATGGATAAAGCCGATTGGTTTGCGCTCAAACAAAGTGTTCTACAGCAGCAACCAGAGTTGAAGAGTGATGTCACTCTGTGGCGCTTAGTGCAACTTAAGCAAGCCTTCTCCCAAGTTGGTTACGATGACGATGCAGCACATTCTGCCGCCCAAGCCGCCGGTAGAGGTTGCTTTGGATTGGCGTAACCGTTTTGAGGTGCCACAGCAAAGCCTCGATGTACTTGCTCAACTGGGGCAAGAAATCCCGCTGGTGGCGATCACTAACGGTAATGTGGATTTAGATAGAATAGGGCTTACACCTTATTTCCAACAAGTGTTTAAAGCAGGACCGGATGGCAGCGCGAAGCCAGCACCAGATATGTTCACCAAAGCGCAGCAGTTTCTAGACTTACCAAGTGAGCACATTCTTCATGTTGGCGATCATCTGGTGACGGATGTTCAAGGTGCAAAACTCTCGGGTTTTGCCGCATGCTGGTTTAATGATATGAATAAAAATGTCATTAATAAGGAAAAAACACGAACCTTACCTGATGTTGAAATCAATAGCTTGCAATCGTTGCTTACGCTTTTGTAATCGCTTTCGCATTAATCCATTCAATCTTACCCCTGACCCTAGCAAAGCCACGTAAAGCCACGTAAATTACTCTCATAACAGTAAAATAACAAAAGTACTTTTCATGTATTTTGGCTTGATGACGGCAGTGGTAGGGTAAATGCGAGCATTCTCTCAACTGGTTCAAAATGTGGATCAGCTTAATGATTTTTTAGTCACTTATCGGTGTTGTGCGGATAAACGTTATTTGGTGCAACTACTATCTACACAATCACGCGATACTGCAACAGAACTCGCTCGGGCAATTCTAGAAAGACTGCCTGATACCCATATCATTGGGCACAGTACGCGCCATGTTATTCTAGAAGGTGAAATTTTCAACCATGGCTGCTTAGTGTGTGTGATGGAGTTTAATCAAACCACACTTACTTCCGCGGTTCAGCATTATTCCTTCTCGCCAGATATTGATGGCTACGACCTCAAGCAAGCCTTAGAACTGCAAGATAGCTCCAAAGCCATTATCAGCTTTTCTGTCCAAATCGAACGACGTGACTACCCCGTGTATCGAGTATTTAATCCTGAAGGTCCGACGGTTTCTGGCGGTTTGGCTCAAGCGATTGATGATGGTTGCTGGGTCCTACATCAAGACCAAGTTTATGATGAAGCGGTTGTGGCGGTTGCTTTACATAGTGACAGCTTGAAGGTGTGGACCAGTGCGTATTCCGAGTGGAACCCTATCGGCATGCCTCATAAGGTGACTCATGCCAAAGGCACGCGCTTGTATAGCTTGGGAGAACTTAAAGCACTTGATGTTTACAAGCACTACCTTGCTGATGGGCACGACCTGACGCTTAATCAGCTGCTGAATTTCCCACTTTATCGCGAATCCATTGGGCGCAAAGAGGTGTGTGCGGTGACCGAGATTCATCCCGATGGCAGCATGAGTTTCGACCGTCCTTGGTGTCTGGGTGATGAAGTACAGTTTTGCTACAACCATCCTTCTTTAACTCTGGAGCAAGTGCGCCATGGGGTGGTAGAGCTTGCTATGCACCAGCCTGAAGCGGTGATGATTTATAACTGCGCATCACGACTCGATTATATTGATAGCAGCGATGAAGTCCGTGCCTTTGCTGATATCTCTAGTACGGCCGGTAGTTACTGCATGGGTGAACTGCATGGTGGGAATGATCATCAAGACATTCTGCACCACAGCCTGACTTACCTTGCGATGCGTGAAGGGGATGAAGTTGACGAGATCAACTTGCCCACACAGGAAATGACTGCTTCGATTTCACCGTTATTTAGTCTGATACGCAATGCGATAGGTGACCTAAATAGCATGAATGTGCACATGGGCTATCAGCTCGACCGCCAAGCGAAGAAGCTAGAAAAAAGTTTTCGTCGAGATAGCCGCACAGGTTTACAAAACCGCGTTGCGCTGCAAGAGCGCTTAATCACCATTAATGCCGATGAGCATCTACTGACACTTAAACTTCTTAATTTCAGCCATATCAACGAAAAGTACGGCTATCGCGTTGGCGACCAACTGTTGAAAGACTTGTCGATGCACTTTAGCAATCGGCTACGTAAACGTCTTGGTAAACCTGCCGCGCTGCAACTCTATAGCATTGGTGTGGGTGAGTGGGCATTCTTATTTAAAGCTGACACTAGCAGTGAGGCGATCAAGCAACACTTTACTCGCTTTGCTGACGCGGTTGAGCAAACCAACTTTGAGCCAAGTGGCTTACGAGACATTGACTACCTCTCGATTTCATTGTGTGGTGGTTTAGTTAGTCGTCGTGATTTTCCAACCGCATCGCCGGATGAATTGCTGCTCAAAGGCATTGAAGCGCGAAGAGCTGGGGTGCGAAGTAATACTCACATCTGTAATGCCAAAGACATTGAGGTCAATGAAGACGTGCGAAAAGAGCAGTTGGGTTGGTTGAGCTGTGTGAGCCGCGCCATTCTCAAACAGAACATCATTACCTACAGTCAGCCAATTGTGCACGCTTACAACCATCGTCCCGCGAGCCAAGAGTGTTTGGTGCGTATCATCGAAGAGGATGGCAGCATCATTGCGCCGGGGCGTTTCTTACCTATCATTTCTGATACGCATTTGTACACACGTTTGAGCCGCCACATGATCCGTTCAACGCTGAATTACATGAAGGACAAACAAGGCGACTTCTCAATTAATTTGTCTCCTCAGGATTTACTCAGCGATAAAACCTTGATGTTGCTTGAACATGCCATTACCCAGCTTAACGACCCAAGACGGATTGGTTTGGAAGTGTTGGAGTCGGAACAGATTAAAGACTACGGCCGAATGATTGAGGTGTGCAGCCACTTTAGAAATTTAGGGGCTCGCATTATTGTTGATGACTTTGGTTCGGGTTACTCCAATATTGATGAGATTCTCAAGTTAGAACCTGAAGTGATTAAGCTCGATGGCAGTTTGATTCGCTACATCGACAAAGACCAAAAACAGCGCAAGATTGCTTCGCAGTTAGTGCGTTTGTGTCAGGTGTTTAATGCCAAGACCGTCGCGGAGTTCGTGCACAATAAAGAGGTGTGCGACATTGCGCAGGACATGGGTGTGGACTATCTGCAAGGTTATTACTTAGGTGAACCGACACGTTTGTTTTAATGTGCTTTGCTCTAATTATGCTTAAGTGCCCTGGAGTTTTGTTTCACGTGAAACAGCAGCCAATAAAAAACGCAGCGTTAAAGCTGCGTTTTTTGATGCTTAAGAGCGCTAGGCTTTGAACTCATGACCACTTTTCTCGGCTTGGAAACGAGGAAGGTATTGCTCGAAGAACGCTAGCATCTGTAGCTGGTTTTGCTCTTCAGCAAGCTGTCCGAGCAATTGAGCAGCAACTTCAAAAGTACATAAGTTGCCTTCTTGTTGATTGCGGCGCAGTTGATACTGGGAATCGGCTTGAGTGGCTAAGCCCATCATCGCGATACCTTCTAGCCATCGGCTTTTATTGATCATTTTGCGCGCTTCTTGCCAAGTTGCATCAACAATGATGTACAGCGGTTGTCTGTTTTGTTGATTACTTTTTTGCTGCACTTGTTCAAGCGTCAAGCTCTCTTCACTAGGGAATAGCAGTACTGGCAGCAAGCTCGGGTTAGCGAGCGTTTCTAATAACTCCGCTGGTGGCGCTTTTCGGTCCCAAACGACTTGACTGACATTCAGTTGGCACTGAGCGAGCAGTTTGCCAGTGTTAGTATCGCGCGTCAGTTCATTAGGGTGCATCAACAGCATCAGCGAGTGTTCACTGCATAACTTAGGCAGCAGTGAACAGATGCAGTTGAACTGGAAGCCACAATGTGGACAAGGCTGCGCCATTACAAGCGCACTCCATCACGAACAGGGCTAATACCATCTGAGAACAAACGCACGCCGCTGACTTGTTCTTTGCTCGCTTTTGGCGCCAAGCTTGGGTTGATTGGGTAACTTACGCCAGTGTATTGCATCACGTGTTGGCTAGGTGTTGCACCGCCGCCGCTCACATTGAAAATCAGATCTCGCCAACCGTGTGAAGTTTGTTGACCGAGCATGATTGGACTTTGCACTAGCGTCATACGGCTATTGAAACGCCACTCTTTCTCGTGGTTTTCGAATATCAGCAGAGTACAACCGCCAGAGCCACACCAATCAAGTTGCACCAGTAATTCTTCATCACCATCGCCATTCAGATCATAGGTCAGCCAACGGTATTGGTTATTGCTTGGGTTGGTTTGATTAATGAAAAAGTAGTTTCGCACCGCCGCATCCACTTTTGAATTAAATTCGGCACTGGATGGCACATCAGCTGCACCAATTGGATCGTTGTTGCGCTCGGCTGCTGGTTGTTCTGTGCCCGAGTTACGCACTGTTGCTGGGTATAGCACTAAACCGCCATCAGCAATGTGATAAACCAAATTGCCCACTTTCTCTTTGACTGCTTTCAGCTGGTTGCCTTCGCGAGTAAACAGGCGCTCGGTCATCAAGCGTTGTTGCTGATGGTGAGTCATCAATACTTGGACTTGCGATGGGCTCAGTTGTTGCCAGTAGCCGCGTTCAATCAATGGCGGTTGCCCGTCTGAATAGCTGTATTTGGTGATGGCACTGTGGTCGCTATTGAGTGTCATCTGTACTTCGAAGCCTTGCGATTGGGTCGACGTCGCGACGTAAGTGTTCACCCACTCGAGTGTTGAATCTACGTTGGCCGCCATACCGCAACCTTGATAGGTTTTATCGCCATGCTCCACTGTTGCCTTCCAGCCGTAGAGAGAGTTGCTCATGGTGTCTGAACACAAGTTCTCGGTCATGCGCAGTTCGCCGTCATTCAGTTGGTATGTTCGCTGACGAGGTTGCAGTTTGCTGCTGTCGATTTCGAGTGTTTGTGTCGACTTACCCATTTGCTGGAACTTGAGTGTGTTGCCTTCAAAGCTGGCTGACCATGATGGCTCGTTACCGAAAACTCGTGTTGGTTTACTGGTTTGTTTACAGCGTTGTGGGTTTTCTGTGGCGAGGAAGTTTACTTGTTCTACTACGAAGTTTGCGTCGAAGTCTGCAGAGAAACCATCAACACCAGGTGGATTGAGGTGACCAATCACTTCTCCATACATGGTTTGATAAGGCTGATTGGTTAATGCGATGGCTCTTTGCACCTGTTGTGGTGACAGTTGCAGCCAGTATTGTTTGTCGCTACCACAAGGTGCGATGTACTGGCTTTCATGCCCAATCACGACTTCACCACGCAGCATAAAGGTTTGAGGTAAGATGGTTTCTGGCTTATCTAAGGACGCAGGCGGAGTCGTTGGTGTGTCTGCATCGGACTGCTGTGGTTGCATGCTACATGCTTGCAGGACCAGCAGTGTGGCTAATGCCACTGGGTTTTTCAAAGCCTTCATGTTATATCTTCCTCATTACTCAATCTGCATCGGATGGCATTATGGCATATTGGTTATTTAAAACAGAACCAGATACCTTTTCTATTGACACGCTTCGAACCCAAAAGGTTTCATGTTGGGAGGGAGTTCGTAATTATCAGGCGCGCAATATGATGCGTGACCAAGTTAAATTGGGCGACTTGGTGCTGATTTACCACTCTTCTTGCAAGAACGTGGGTGTGGCAGGTATTGCCAAAGTGACCCGTGAAGCGTATCCCGATCATTTCCAGTTTGACCTAGAGAGCGATTATTACGACCCAAAATCTGACCCAGAAAATCCGCGTTGGATAATGGTGGATATCGAGTTTGTACGTAAGACTGAGCGCTTGATTCCGTTGTCAGTCATGAAGGCGATGCCAGAGCTAGAAAACATGCCACTGGTGAGACGCGGCAATCGCTTATCGATCATGCCGGTGAGCGAAGAAGAGTGGCAAGCAATCCTCGGCAAAGAGAAGCTGCCGAGTCAGCGATAAAAGAAAAAGGGCTGCATAGTGCAGCCCTTTGTGATTTTGTCGATAATCCGCTGTTAATAGCTAATACAGGTTATAGCAGTTGATCTTGCAGGTAATGTGCAACCGCATCGTCGGCGTTGCTGCCGATCACTTCATTGTTTGGTAGTGCTTTCATCACTTTCTCGTGAGAGGTGCCCATCACCAAGCCTTTACCCGCCATCGATAACATTTCTACATCGTTCATGCCGTCACCAAAGGCGATGGTGTTTTCCAGTGTTAGACCAATAGACTCTGCGACTGCCTTCAACGCATCACCTTTAGAAACGCCAGCGCTCATCACTTCCAGACACCAAGGTGTTGAGAATGCGATGTTTAGTCGATCGCCAAACTGTTCACGTAGCTTAGTTTCGAAGGTAACAAGATGTTCATGGTCTTGCGCTGGATGGGTGAAGAAGATTTTCGCAATGCCGTCAATTGGTGCGTTGTCTTGATCGTACAACTTGTAAGAGAACTCTTCGTGGAAATCACGCAGTTGTTCGTCGTCTTTGTTTAGCAACCAGTCGTCGTTTTGATACATGTGGATAAGTATTTCAGGATCCGTTTTGATCGTGTCGATCACTGGCTGAACCAAATCTTCCGGTACGTTCTGGCTGTACATCTCTTGATCATTCTGGTCGTGCACACGTGCACCATTCGAAGTAATCATGTAAGCCGGAATACCTACCGTGCGACGAATGCTTGCGACGTCTACGTGGTGGCGACCCGTTGCAAAGACAAATGTGTAGCCTTGTTCATGCAGCGCTTTTAGCGTCTCTTTCGAGTAAGCGCTTAGCTGGTGGTTTGGTGCGAGTAAAGTGCCATCCAGATCTGAGGCAACGATTTTGGTGATCTCTTTGCAAGGTAGCGATGTGCTCATGAAGCCCTCGTAAACGGTTCGGATAGAGTGGAACAGGTTGATTGCACACGGAGCGCAGTAGATTGACTAGGTCGTACTGATCCGAGTGCGGGGAACATGATGAAGTTTACGCCAAAATAAGGAGGAAAAAGAGGGTAAATCGCAGACCTCGTATTTCCTCTTTAATTTATTTTATGCGCTTTGAGCACGCATAAAGGAAAAGATAGCGTCCAGAGCTTGGTTACGATACTGGTCTTTTTCGAACAAAATTTCGTGCTCTGCACCAGCAATCGAAACTAGGCTGGCATTAGGGTTGGTCTTACTTAGCTTATCGATAAAGCGTTGCTGCGCGGCGTTACTCACGATGCGATCGTTGCCTGACTGAACCAATAAAACCGGAACTTTAATTTGGCGTGTCAGCAAAATACATTGCTTGGCAGCCATTAAACCTTGCCAAACCCAGCGGGTGCTTGGCCCACCGACTTGCAGCTCGGGTTTGTCACGGTATAAACCACGGAACCAATGATAACGATCGTAGCTTTGGCTAAGTGGGTTATCTTCAAACGGTTTTGGGTAGTATTCTTTATGACCCGGCGCGTAGCTTGGCTTTGTCGAGACTGCCGCTAAGATTTGGCTGACCGGAATCGCGATAGGGCTGAGATACCAAGGTAGGTTGATACCAAACATTGGGGAACTCAGAATCAAACCATCAAAGTTGTGTTCTGGATGCGTTTGCAGGTAGCGCGTAGCGATTGCGCCACCCATTGAGTGAGCAATGATAAAACGCTGTTGGTATCCGCTTAAATCAAGCTGTTGCAGCACCAATTCCATATCTTCAATGTAGTCATTAAAGTCATAGACGTGACCCATGTCTGAGTCTGGAATTAGGCGATCTGATAAACCTTGTCCTCGATGATCAAACGAATACACGTCATAACCTTGTCGATACAGATCATAGAACAGTTCTTGGTATTTCCAGGAAGCTTCAATGCGACCGTTGACGATCAGCACGGCTTTTGTGTGCTCAGGATTGGTGAGTTTGCACCAGTAGATTTTCTTTTTCTCTGTCCCTTTTACAAAGCCTTCTTGGCGCTCTTGCCAAAGTGCTGCGATCGGACCACCTATTGCTTGCTCAAATAAAGTCTCTTGAGTATAAGTCAAAGGTGAATGGTTAATAGCCATTAGTCGATTACCTGAAGATACGTTGCTTACGCGATGTATCATCGAAGAATTATTGAGGAAATGCAATGGATACCCACGTTTGGTTAGCCTATGTGGTAACAGCAATCGTTTTTAGTCTGGCTCCGGGATCTGGTACCGTCAACTCAATCAGTAATGGTTTGAGTTACGGCACGCGCAAGTCATTAGGTGCTATCGTTGGTTTACAAATCGGTTTGGCGATTCATATTGCTCTGGTTGGTGCTGGCATTGGCGCGTTGGTGGCGCAATCGGCAACTGCATTTACCGTGATTAAGTGGGTGGGTGCGGCTTACCTTGTGTGGCTTGGCATTCAAAAGTGGCGTGATACGTCTGGTTTAGTTGCAACCGAAAGCCACAAAGCGATGTCAGGCACTTCTCTGTTGTACAAAGCCATTCTTATTAACCTGACAAACCCAAAATCGATCGTCTTCTTGGTGGCACTGTTTCCACAGTTTATCGATCCAGCGAAAGACCAGCTGACTCAGCTGTTGGTTTTGGGTGTGACTACAGTGACCATTGATGCGTTTGTGATGCTGGGTTACACCAGTTTAGCTGCACAAATGGGACGTTTTATTCGCTCAGATAAGATCATGGGCAAAATTAATAAAGTATTCGGTTCAATGTTCATGGGTTGTGGTGCATTATTAGCGGCAGCTAAGTAACAAATTATAAAAATCACAATAATTTCGAATGAAAAATGCGTATGTCGCCCGCCAGCCTATCTTTAATCGTAAAAGACAGACGCTGGGATATGAGTTGTTGTTCCGTGATGGTGAAAGTAATGCATATCCTGCACACATCGATTCAAACAGGGCGACATACCGATTGATTGTAGAGAATTTTCTCTCTGTCGGAACCAATCCTCTGATTGCATCGTCACGATGCTTCATCAACTTCCCTCAACAGAGCTTGTTGCGTCGGCTACCAAGAAGTTTGCCGAAAAACAAAATCGTGGTTGAGGTACTCGAAACCTGCCAACCGACCGATGAACTGCTTGAAGCCATTCGCGAACTTTACCGTGAAGGCTATTTGATTGCGCTCGATGACTTCACTTTGACTGACGAATGGCGTCGCTTTCTGCCTTATGTTCATATCGTGAAACTCGACATCATGGCGATGGGGCTGAAAAATGCGTGCGATTTAGTAAAGAAGCACACCAAAAAGCGCACCAAATACCACTTTTTGGCTGAGCGGGTCGAAACCGAAGCTGAGTTTGAAGCGACCAAAGAGGCGGGCTTTAAATTCTTCCAAGGCTACTTTTTCAGTAAGCCCGAAGTGATGCAGACTAAATATGTGAGCCCCGAACAAGTGCTGGCGCTTAAGTTATTCAGAGAAGTATGCGTGCCCGATCCAGACTTTGGCCGGATTGAAAACATCATTACCCAAGATGTCACGCTGTCGTATAAGTTACTGCGTTTTGTGAACACACAATCGACTACGTTGGAAGTGACCATCACGTCATTCCGCCAAGCCTTGATTTACCTTGGGCAAGAAAAGCTCAAAATGTTTGTCTCACTAGTGGTAGCGTCTTATATCTCTAGTAGCAAGCCGCGAGAGTTGTACAACTTATCTCTGCAACGCGCTCAATTCTGTGAAGCCATGTCGCGCTATCAACCTTTTGCCCATCTCAACGAGCAGGGTTTTATGATCGGCTTATTGTCGATTCTCGATGCCATGCTCGATTTGTCTGTCGAATCTTTAGTTGGACAGTTGCCGTTAAGTCCTTCCGTGCAGCAAGCCTTGTTGCATCGCCAAGGTGAATACGGCGCGTTACTGGCAATCGAAGAGTGCTACGAGCGTGCCGATTGGGCGGGCGTGGAGCAATTCTCCCAGCAACTCGGTCTTTCTGTCGATGACGTGAAGTCTGAACTTGGCGAAGCCGTGCGCTGGAGCCAGACCTTTTCTGGCGCCTAATCTGATCAAATATTAAACTTTTATTACAGTCGGGCACGATCGCTTGACGGCATCTCAGTTTTAAATAACCATATTCGCATATCCATATATAGGTATGTATTTATGCTTCCACATCAGTTCTTCAAACTTCTTTCCGACGAGACTCGTGTGCGCTGCTTAATGTTGGTGGTTCGTGAAGGGGAAACCTGTGTTGGTGATTTGGCTCATGCATTACAACAAAGCCAGCCCAAGATTTCTCGCCATCTGGCCCAGCTAAGATCGAATGGTATTTTAGTTGATAAACGTCAGGGGCAATGGGTGTACTACGAGCTGTCCGATCAATTACCGGGATGGATGCAAAAATTGATTGATGACTTGGTGGCCTCGAACTGTTTGAAGCAAGAGTACCAAGACGATATTTCACGTTTACAAGACAAAGCTCGTGCAGCGTGCTGTTAACCAGCGAAAGCTTAAAGGTAGAAGATTATGACGATTAAAGTAGGTATTAACGGTTTCGGTCGAATTGGTCGTTTGGCATTACGCGCAGCGTTTGATTGGCCAGAGCTAGAGTTCGTACACATCAACGATGTAGCGGGTGATGCAGCGACGCTTGGTCACTTACTTGAGTTCGATTCAGTTCAAGGTCGTTGGAACCATGCAGTGCAAGTTGAAGGCACAGATATGGTGATCAACGGTAAGCGCATCACGACTTCACAAGAGCGTGATATCGATGCTGTGAACTGGGGTCAATGTGATGTTGTGATTGAAGCAACGGGCGTTCATCGCAAAACCTCATTCCTAAACAAATACCTAGAACAAGGCGTAAAACGTGTTGTTGTTAGCGCACCAGTAAAAGAAGACGGCGTAGCTAACATCGTAGTGGGTGTGAACGACCACATCTTCGACCCAGCGCAGCACCGCATCGTAACCGCAGCGTCTTGTACAACGAACTGTATTGCACCAGTAGTGAAAGTGATTCACGAGAAACTGGGCATTGAACAATCGTCATTCACAACGATTCACGATTTAACCAACACACAAACGATTCTGGATGCGCCGCACAAAGACCTACGTCGTGCACGTGCATGTGGCATGAGCCTAATCCCGACCACAACGGGCAGTGCAAAAGCGATTGTTGAAATCTTCCCAGAGTTGAAAGACAAGATTAACGGTCACGCGGTTCGTGTTCCTCTAGCAAACGCATCGCTGACAGACATCATTTTTGATGTGAAACGTGATACCACGGCAGAAGAAGTTAACGCACTACTGAGAGAAGCTTCTGAAGGCGAGCTAAAAGGCATCCTTGGTTTTGAAGAGCGTCCATTGGTTTCTATTGATTACAAAGGCGACCAACGTTCAACTATCGTTGATGCACAATCAACCATGGTAGTGGGTTCTCGTATGGTGAAGATTTACGCTTGGTACGATAACGAAATGGGTTACGCGACGCGTACTGCGGAATTGGTTCGTAACGTTGGTACGGCATAAGGAGTTGTAAGATGTCTCATCCTACATGGCAATTAGATTTAGAAACGGGCGCTTTGGTACTGACTCCATGTCCTGGTACCAAAGGTGTTGAACTGCAAGCTTCGCTAGAGCAGCTAAAAGCGCAAGGCGTAGAAGCGATTGTTACTGCCCTTGATAATACTGAATTAGCAGCAAAAGACGTGTCTGCATTGGGCGAATTAACCCAACAGTTAGGCATGAAATGGTTCCAAATTGAGATCGAAGATGACTGTGCTCCGGGCGAAGAGTTCGCTGCAAAATGGTCACAAGCGAGTCCTGAACTGCACGCGATTCTAGCTCAAGGTGGCAAGGTTGCAATGCACTGTATGGGTGGCTCTGGTCGCACAGGTTTGTTTGCTGCGCACCTACTGCTAGAGAAAGATTGGGCGCTAGAAGATATCGTACTTGAAGTGCAAGCGCTGCGTCCTGGTGCTTTCACAAAGCCAGTACAAGTTGAGTACATCGAGCGTGTAGCTCAAAATGCTTGATCAGCTTATAGAGCTTTTGGAACATCATGATCCAAAAGCTCTCTTTATGCCGTAATGGCTTCCCAATTTATGTGATTCTTGCTTACTGGTATTGTGCTTAAATTATTGTTTATTAATAAATAATGTTTGGTTGTTTCATCAGTTCTTGTTTCACAATTTAACGCCAGTATTGAGATGGCTCAATGCTGGTGTTCAGGTCATAGAGCATTTGGAACATCATGAACTAAATGCCCTAAATGCTGTACATCTGAGGTCGTTATGATTTCAAAACTAAGCAAAAGTATTCGTCAGTATATGCTTGTGACGTTCAACTATTGGAATTTCACCGTGACGGATGGTGCACTACGTATGCTGGTGGTGCTTTACTTCCATGACTTAGGCTACTCAAGCTTAGCGATTGCTTCGTTGTTTCTTTTCTATGAATTTTTTGGTGTAGTGACCAACTTGGTTGGTGGCTGGCTAGGTGCTCGACTTGGTTTGAACAAAACCATGAACGTCGGCTTAGGGATGCAGATTTTTGCCTTGCTGATGTTGGCTGTGCCCAATGCTTGGTTGACCATTCCTTGGGTAATGGCGGCGCAGGCAATTTCGGGTATTGCCAAAGACTTAAATAAGATGAGTGCCAAGAGCGCGATCAAAACTTTGGTGCCAGACGAGCAGCAAGGTGCACTTTATAAGTGGGTTGCGATCTTAACAGGCTCGAAGAATGCGCTGAAAGGTGCGGGTTTCTTCGTTGGTGGTTTGCTGCTATCGGCGTTTGGCTTCCAAACTTCGATGGTCATCATGGCAAGTGTACTGGCTGTTGTGTTTGTATGCAGTTTGATCTGGCTAGAAGCGGATATGGGTAAGGCGAAGAGCAAACCTAAGTTCCGTCAAATTTTCTCTAAGTCAGAATCGGTGAACATTCTTTCCGCTGCACGTATGTTCCTATTTGGCGCGCGTGATGTGTGGTTTGTTGTTGCACTGCCGATTTATCTTGGCAGCGTGTTTGGTTGGGATCACCTGACGGTAGGCGGCTTCCTTGCGGCTTGGGTGATTGCTTACGGATTCGTTCAAGGTTTTGCGCCTCGTATTACCGGCAAAGCGCAAGGTCGAGTGCCAGATGGCAGTGCGGCTCTGATTTGGGCGGGTATCCTGGCTGTCATCACTGGTGCGATTGCTTATGGCGTGCAAATCGGCTGGCAGCCAGAGCTTGTTATTGTCGTGGGCTTGATGATTTTCGGTGCTGTGTTTGCGGTGAACTCATCTCTGCACTCTTACCTGATCGTTAGTTATGCGAAAGGCGATGGCGTTTCACTGGATGTCGGCTTCTACTATATGGCGAATGCAATGGGACGTTTGATTGGTACGGTTCTATCCGGTTGGATTTACCAAGAAGCGGGTTTAGCTGCGTGTCTGTGGGTCTCTTTTGCTTTCTTAGCGCTAACGACGGTCATCTCTATCAAACTACCAAAAGCCAAAGTGGCGACGGCTTAAATCGACTTACGATTTAGAATAAAAAATGGCTCCGCTTTGGGAGCCATTTTTGTTTTTACGATTCAATATCGCAAATCAGCAAGTCTTGCTTATCGGCAAATGCGGCCTTGTTGTGCAGGTTGCGTCATTTCCATATCACCTTTCAGTGAGCGGTAAACGATGGTGTTCCATACTTCACCATTGTCCATTTCGAATTCAATGGCGTAGTTAAGACCATTCACCACTTGAGTACGTACGCTCAAGATCTCTTTTAGCTTCGCTGTGGTATTCATCTGACCAAGTACAAAATCGAGTGCTTGCTGAGCTTCAGGTGTTACTTCACCTTGTGACCAGCCGCCAGCAAGGTTTTCAGCGCTGCAGATAGGGTTCGCTTCCGGTTGCGATTGTGTTGGTGCCACGGCCTCTTCCTTTTGATTACATCCAGCTAAAGCCACTACACAAACCAGTGACGCTAATAATGCTTTCTTCATAAAGACCTCTCTTAATTATCTGTCCATCATCCTAAAGGAATGAAACGGTTAGATCTGTTTCATATCCGAGAAAGCTTAGGGCTATTGATCCCATTTGTACAATAGGATTTGTCATCAACCATTTTGCAAATCAATGATATTGGTGCGTCATCGTTGAGTTAAAAATAAGCAAAAACAGATTGTTAACTATTTAACCGGATGAAAATTGCCCTATGCTATAGACGTGAAGTTACGCAAATTAGGAAAGGGTATGAGAGAAAGGGTTCTGTTTTTCGACTTATTACGTTGTGTTGCTGCAGTGGCAGTGATCGCTATTCACGTGTTAGCGCCATATCGTAATGAGTTGGGCGTGATTCCATTTGACCAATGGGCAACGGCGGTCGGTGTGAACAGTGTGACCCGTTGGGCGGTGCCGGTATTCATTCTGATCACGGGAGCTTTGATGCTCAGTGATACACGTCCTTTTGAGGCCAAGTACTACGTCAAACGGCGTTTAGGTAAAGTGTTGGTGCCTTTTTTGGTTTGGTCGATGTTTTATGCGTATGTGTCAGGCTGGACGGCTCAAGGCTTTGATTTTTCCACCGTTGAAGAAGTGGTGAGCAACAGTCCGCATCATGCAACTTACTACCATCTTGGATTCTTCTATTACTTTATTCCGCTCTATTTTGTGATTCCGATGTTTCAATGGGTAGTCCGCAATTGTGACGACAGTGTCCTCTATGCGTACTTGGCGGTTTGGTTACTCACTAGCACTTTATTCCTATTCAAAATTGATGGACCGTGGAGCAATCAATACTGGCTTTATATGGGGTATTTACCACTCGGTTATGTGTTGTTTCAGAAAGTCCCACTTAATCGTTCTGTCGTCACGGGGTTTACGGCATTAGGGCTGGTGGCATTGGCAGTGACCTTTACTATGGTGGTGAGCAACAGTTTAGAAGCGGACAAGTACACAGTAGGGCGTTGGTTCTCATACAAAACATTGAACGTGATTCTCGCTGCGTCGATGATTTTTATGCTGTGTCGTTACTTTGGAGAAGGCCTAGCGCCCAAAGCACAGAAAGTGGTGAGTTTTATTAGCCAGCACAGTTTGGGTATTTATCTTCTTCACCCAATTTTCTTGTGGCCGATGAAAGCGTTCGGTTGGTATCAAGGTCATCCAGCATGGGTGATTCCGGTGTGGATTGTACTGAGTGGTGCTGGAGCCTTGGCGATGAGCTATCTGTTCTCTAAGTCCGCCAAGACTCGCTGGTTGTTGCCGTAAATTAGCGGTTTAGGGCGAAGTGCAAGAACTTATCGCCACGGTAGGTCAATGTGCCTTTATCACCGGGATTTAGAGCGTGGTAATAGTGCACACCGATTTGAAACTCGCGTTTTGGCCCAATTGAGCCGCGTTGTACATAAATCCAATATTCTTGATCGTCTTGGCCAGGCTCGGCATTCGGTACTTCTATCGCTTGTTTGTCCAAGATGGTCACTTGAGCACTCTGCTCAGGTGCATCCTCACCAAAGTAATGTTTGCTGTAGAAGCGGAAAAATGCCCATGCGCCAAGCGCAATCAGAGCGAACAGAGCCAAAATAAGTGAGATTGGCATGATAACCTCCAATGTTTCATTGGCGCCTATTTTACAGAACTCCATGATTAAACTATGAGTTGAGATAAATTATTCGTGATCTAGTAAAAGTGTCTTAGATTTTATTCGGCGCACTTCACATTTTATATGCGTTCAAGAGCACAATTTAAAAGGAAATTTGCACCTTTTGGCTCGAAAAAGTTCTAAATTTATAGAAGAATGAAACAACGGACGAAGGAAGGATCAAGTAAGGAGGGTTACGATGTCAGATATTGAGAAAGTAGTCATGCGTACCCGAACGATCGAAAAACTTCTGCGAACGCAATACCACGCAGAAGGGAAAGGGTTACATCAACTGATCACCAGTTGTGAAGAGCGCTTGCCGCATGATGTTGTTGCTAAACTGCGATTTATCGCAACTGTGCGGAATAAGGTTGTTCACGAAGAGGATTACAAGTTGGACGATCGAAAAGGTTTCTTGGCGGCATGTGATGCCTGCGAAAAGGAACTGACGCCGAGGAGTTCACGCTTTATTTGGCGAGCGGCGATTTTGTTAATGGCCTTGATTACGCTTGCTGCACTTGGCTTCTACTACATGCATTGGGACATTCTGGTTAAGCATTTGTAGAACACACAATTTGAATAATAAAAAAGGGACGCGAAAGCGTCCCTTTTTTATTTTAAACAGTAACTTAGTACATCATTGGCAGTGTCATTAAACCAACAACCACTGCAATCATTACCAGCCCTTGTTTTTGAGAAGAAGAAATCATAACACTACCCCTAAAATCATTGATGAACTCGATGTAAATAATATAGCACTGTTTTTGAGCTTTGATCAACTTCAAAGCGGAAAAGTTTTCAAAACTCGAACTTAACTTGGGCGTTTTACCCTAAATTGACTAATAAAACTGTGTTTTTTGTGCTGTTCTTTAAGTGTTCGACTTGTTGTTTTTCTCTTCTTTTTTGTTTTAAGTTGTTGATTTTGATGTGTTAAATATGAGTAATTTTATGCTGGAATAGTGTTTCTTGTTTCAGTGTTGTGGTTGGTGGACTATTTTTGCTGAATTTCTCAAAAGTTGAGAAAAGTTGGTTTTGTGCTAATGAGGCTGACGTAGATGGACGTCTATTTAGTTCGCCTTTTCCTATCTGATGAGAAAATCTCGGTCTCAAAAGGGTTTAGCTTTTAGCTAAGTTATCTAAGTTTATGTTTTTGTGTTTTTTTGTCAGTATGTTTAGCTATATCAGTTAGTTATGTCTGGTTGTTTGAATTTTTACCCTATCTTATTGCTGGCTTAGCAGACATTTGTATTGTCATGAGGTACCTGTTTTAGCTGTTTTAGAGGTCTGAGGATGTAGATTCGGTTTTTGTGTTGATAATTTACCCATAGTGGTTGTATGTCGAACAAATTGACGGTTTGTTTTTCAATTTATAATGGTTGGGGCTTTTGGTGAGATTATCGATAACATCGAGAGTGAGATAGCTGAGCTCAATGGTTGTGAGAAAAACCCTAATCAGTAATTGACTAAGTTACGTCTACAAAATGTTGCGATTCGCTATCAAGATCCAACTTTCATGGATTATGCCTTTACATCAAGACTGGTCTACCTAGACTAGCGGCGAGATTACGTGAAAGGTGTATCGGCATGTGGAGTTGGTTAGCGATAGGGCTATCGGGGATGTATTCCGTGTTGGGGGCAAAACAGTCCAATCCAACGCAGTCTCTGACATTTAAAATCTTTACTCTGCTCTTATTGCTGATTTTAGCAATGACTGAGGGCTCCTCGGCGCCTCACACCTATTGGATCGTTGGTGGTCTAGTGGTATCGATGTTTGCTGATACGCTCCATTCTTTTAAGTCTCGTAAGCCTCTCTATTTTGCTGGTTATCTACTGGCACAAATCTGCTATAGCAAATCGTTCTGGGTTCAGCTCAATGGTGACATTGTTTGGTGGCTATTAGCTCTGCTGCTAGCCGCGAGTATTGTGGCGTTCTTCCTCTTATTGCCACAATTGGATTCGATGGTCTTCCCTGTCGTGATCATGGGGATTATGCTGGTCCAGTTGGCGTGGGCTGCGGGTGAGGTGTGGCTACAAGTGCCTAATTTTGCCAATGCGCTTGGCTTTAGCGGAACTGTCGTGATGATTTACTCCGCCTTGGCCTATGCGATACATGGTTATCGTAAGCCGATGAAACACGCCTATGTTTGGGTGAGCGGCAGTTACTTTTTGGCTCATGCATTAATTGTTGCCTCTATCATTTACTAACTCAGGTCAAAGTAAGCGGTCAGGTTTTAAGTAAACTGGACGAATTCAATTTGATGACTGGAGCCGATGACGACTGAAATTCATGTTCATAACTTACTGAACCTACTTCGTGAAACCCCAATGAATCGTGATGAGCTTGCGGCTCATTTTGGTTCTGAGGCACGCTTTCATACCTGTAAGCTGAATGATCTAGACTTAGATGCATTGCTAGAGTTTTTGCTAAAGCGCGAGAAAGTACGCGAACTGGAAGGTCAGTTTGTCGTAAATATGGTGCGTGTTTGCAATCACTAAATCGCGGCTAACTGATTATTTATGAAGGTGATAGACTCATTTCGCCTTCAGTCATATCTTCACTCAATCACTTTGCTATACTGGCCGCCAATTTCTCCGTCGAGGTCAGAACATGGACATTCTTTCTGCAGCGACCATGCTGTTTCTTATTATGGATCCGCTCGGCAACTTGCCGATTGTGTTGTCCATTCTCAAACACTTAGATGCGAAGCGTCGCCGAAAAGTACTGATCCGTGAGCTAGTATTTGCCTTGATGATTTTGATGCTGTTCTTATTCGCAGGGCAGAGCATCATGAGCTTCCTTCATGTTCAACCTGAAACCTTGAGTATTTCTGGCGGTATCATTCTATTTATCATTGCGATTAAGATGATTTTCCCAAGTGCTGGCAGTATTACCGGGTTAGCCGCAGGTGAAGAGCCATTTATTGTGCCGATGGCCATCCCTATGATTGCCGGGCCTTCGGTGATTGCTGCGCTGCTTTTGCTCTCTTCTCAGCATCCAGACAAGATTATGGAGCTGTCTGCTGCGGTGTTGATCGCTTGGGGCGCCACTTTCTTCATTTTGATGTTTTACAGTTTCTTCCACCGCATTTTGGGAGAGCGCGGCCTGAAAGCGATTGAGCGTTTGATGGGGTTGCTGTTGGTAATGATTTCTACTCAGATGTTCCTAGATGGTGTGAAGAGCTACATGGGTTAAGTCTTTGCCTATCGAATGATACAAAAAAGCTGCTCTCGTGAGCGGCTTTCGTTTATCTGTCAGTTACATCATGTGCTTACGACGAATATCGAGCAGAGCGAAAATACCAAAAATCAAAATTGAGTACTTTTCCCATGCGCTCATCTTAATCTTGTCACCAAACGCGCCGATGAAGATCGCCATTTGCAAACCGTGCATGATGAACAAGAAAGCGGTCATGATGTACAACGCAATCGCTGCTTTGCCCGGGAATGGCATGAAGAAGTTGAGGATCAATACGAACCAGACAAAGGCGATGGCCGCTTTAGCCAGTATCAATAATGCTTTCATTTAACTATCCTTTTAAATTGAGGCTTTAAGCTGGTGAGCGTTCGTACAAGCGGTAACTCACTTGACCTGCGGTTTTCTCGCGGTGCAGGTGCCAGTTTTCTGGTAGCCCAGCAATGTTCAGCTCTTTTTCAGTTTCAATATAAATCATCGCATCTTCAGCAAGCCAGCCGTTTTGCTCCAGCAAGGTCACGGTTTCAACCAATAATCCTTTGCGAAACGGCGGATCGATGAATACTACGTGGTGAGGCGTACCCGGTTGCTGTAAAAAGCTGATCGCATCGGTGTTCACGACTTGAATGTTGTTGGCATTCAAAGACGCGACATTCTTTTGCAGTTGCTGAAATGCTTGTGGGTTTAGTTCAATCATCGTCACTTGATCGGCTTGGCGCGAAGCGGATTCAAAGCCTAAACCTCCCGAGCCGGCGAACAAGTCGAGACACTTCGCCTGCGGCACATCTTGAGCTAACCAGTTAAACAAGGTTTCTTTTACGCGATCCGTGGTTGGGCGTAGGCCTTCTGCATCATGAACAGGGAGCTTTCTGCCTCTCCATAAACCACTAATAATGCGTACAAAGCCTGTTGTTGGCTTTTTTTGTGATGAGTTTTGCTGGCGACGTCTTACCATAGATTTTTTGACCGCTAATAAAGTGATACTATACCCAATCGCCCAAGCTTTGAGCTTGGATACAGCCCAGAATATTCAAGATGACAGAGTGTAACACTAATAAGATTAGATTCACCTAATTGGAAAGTTTTCACAACTTTGTCATTCGCCTTTTCTGTAAAGTTAATATTCTTGTCAGAAAAGAGTCATTAATAGATAAGAAGACAATCTAGGATAGCCCCAGATGACGGAAAAAAAGAAGCGCGGATTACTTTCGTGGCTAGGTTTTGGTGATGAAGAGCAAAGCCAAAAACCGACAACTGAAGAGTCAGTAAAAGAAGAAGCAGCGGAAGCTCCTGCCGCCGAGCAACAACCCACAGAAGAAGTTGCCGAGCAAGCAGAAGAAAAAGCAACAGTTGAAGCTGAGCCGGAGAAAGCCGAGGCTGCCCCAGCAGAAGCAGAAGTAGAAGCAGAAGCAGAAGCAGAAGCAGAACAGCCACAAGTAGCCGTTGCGCCTCGAGTTCAAGAACAAGAAAAGCCAACTGAGAGCTTCTTTGCTCGCCTTAAGCGCAGCCTAAGCCGAACCAAAGCGAACATCGGTGCGGGTTTCTTTGGTTTGTTCAGCGGTAAGAAGATCGACGATGACCTTTTCGAAGAGCTAGAAGAACAACTGCTGATTGCTGATGTGGGTATGGAAACCACAACAAAAATCATCAACAACCTGACTGAAAAAGCCTCTCGTGGCGATCTTAAAGATGGCGAAGCACTTTACGGTCTGCTGAAAGAAGAGATGGCAGAAATTCTTGCGAAAGTAGAACAGCCTCTCGAAATCGACAGCAGCAAAACCCCTTATGTTATCTTGATGGTCGGCGTGAACGGTGTGGGTAAAACCACCACAATCGGTAAGCTGGCTAAGCAATTCCAAAACCAAGGTAAGAAAGTCATGCTTGCGGCGGGCGATACTTTCCGTGCGGCAGCGGTTGAGCAGCTACAAGTGTGGGGCGAGCGTAACAACGTTCCTGTGATTGCTCAGCACACTGGCGCAGACAGTGCCTCGGTTATCTATGATGCGATTGAAGCGGCAAAAGCGCGTGGCGTCGATGTTGTGATTGCTGATACGGCGGGTCGTCTACAAAACAAAGCCAACCTAATGGAAGAGCTACGTAAGATTGTACGTGTGATGAAGAAGATTGATGACTCTGCGCCACACGAGATCATGCTAACGCTAGACGCAGGCACAGGCCAAAATGCGATTAGCCAAGCGAAACTTTTCAGCGATGTTGCCCCTCTAACCGGGATTACATTGACTAAGCTGGATGGTACAGCGAAAGGTGGCGTGATCTTCGCTATCGCTGATCAGTTCGAAATTCCAATTCGCTACATTGGTGTAGGCGAAGGCATCGAAGACTTGCGTCCATTTGAAACTCAAGAGTTCATTGACGCTCTGTTTAGTCGTGAAGAGTAACAAGAGTTAGAGGAAATCAACGGTGATCAAATTTCAGCAAGTGAGCAAAGCTTACCGAGGTGGTCGACAAGCCTTACAGAAAGTCGACTTTCACCTTCGACGCGGAGAAATGGCGTTTTTAGGCGGGCATTCCGGGGCAGGTAAAAGTACCTTGTTGAAACTGATATGCGCGATAGAGCGACCAACGGATGGCAAAATCCACTTCAATGGTCATGACATTACTCGTATCTCAAACAAAGACATTCCGTTTTTGCGCCGCAACATCGGGATTGTTTTTCAAGATCACCGTCTCTTAATGGATCGCAGTGTATTCGATAACGTTGCACTGCCGATGCGCATCGAATCGATTTCTGAAAACGAAATCAAACGCCGTGTTTCTGCGGCGTTGGATAAAACGGGCTTGCTGGATAAAGCCCGTTGTTTGCCAAGCCAACTGTCGGGTGGTGAGCAACAACGCGTTGGTATTGCGCGTGCAGTCGTAAACCGACCAACCTTACTGGTGGCGGATGAGCCGACTGGTAACCTAGATCCTGAACTGTCTAACCGTGTGTTACGACTGTTTGAAGAATTTAACCGTGCTGGCGTAACGATCCTGCTTGCGACGCACGATATCGGGTTAGTGAACACTCGCCCACAATATCGCCATTTTGAATTGAACCAAGGCTTCCTAAGTGAGGTAGAAGACTATGGTAGGTAACAAGCGCACCCAGAAAAAAGGGAAAGGTCGCAGTGCCAAGCGTGCAAATACCGATGGTTTTTTCTCTGTCCATGCAAAACAAGCAAAATCCTCTTTTGGCGCGTTATGGCGTCGTCCTCTCGGTAACATTCTAACCCTAGCCGTGATTTCGGTGGCATTAGCTATGCCAGCATGCTTGTACTTGCTGGGTAAGAACGTGGCGAGTGCAGCGCAAGATGTCGCATCACCGTCTCAAGTTAGTGCTTACTTAGTAGAAGGCATGCCCGATGCTCGCGTGATGGTGTTAAAAGACCAAATTGAGACTTGGCCTTTAGTAAAAGAGGTGGAATATATTTCGCCGCAACAAGGTCTATCTGATTTAAGCCAATACGCCGGCTTTGACCAAGCGTTGAGCTTGTTGAGTGGTTACGCACTACCAGGTGTATTGGTAATTACACCTGATTCTGAGGTGAAGAGCGATATTCAGTCGATTGCCAAGCAAGTTCGTGAGCAACAAGATGTGACTGACGTGAGGCTTGATGAAGACTGGCTAGCACGCCTTGATGCCATCAAAACCCTTGCTGGCATTATTGTCATCACACTGACAATACTGATGTTAGGTGCTGTATTTTTAATCGTCGGCAATACATTACGCTTTAATGTGCTGGCGAACAAAGAAGAGATTCAAACCATGAAGCTGATTGGTGCGACCGATAGCTTCATTCTGCGCCCTTACCTTTACACTGGCATGTGGTTTGGCGTGTTAGGAGCGTGCATCGCATGGCTGGTTACGGCGTTAATCACGGTTGTGATGAACAATGCTGTGGAGCAGCTAGCCTCGCTTTATGATAGCCAATTCCGTTTAATTGGCCTGAGTTGGGATGAATCTCTGCTATTAATTATCACTGGTAGTTTACTGGGCTGTATCGCCGCACGAGTATCCGCGCAGCGTCACCTGAAGGAAATTGAACCAGTTTAGGTGATAAAGGTCTTATAGTTGGAATTTATTAGCACAAGCTAATTTTTACCTCTTGTTTAGACAATTTGTTTATGGATAATTACTCGCCCTTCTTGAAACTTGTTCATTTTGAGTTCAAGATAGCCAAGCTAAATTGCAATGTAATGCTCCAGATCAGAGATTGATGAGGAATTGAATGACAAAAGAAGCGTATCCGATGGCTCTAGTCACGCAAGATAGCCTTGATAGCTATATCCGTTCTGTAAACAGCTACCCAATGCTGACACCAGAAGAAGAGCGTGGGCTGGCAGAACGATTACACTACAAAGGTGAGATAGATGCGGCGAAAGGCCTGATCTTGTCACACCTACGATTCGTTGTTCACGTTGCTCGTGGCTACTCAGGCTACGGCTTGCCAATGGCAGACCTAGTACAAGAGGGCAACATCGGTCTAATGAAAGCGGTTAAGCGTTTCAACCCTGAAGTGGGTGTACGTTTGGTGTCTTTCGCTGTTCACTGGATCAAAGCTGAGATCCATGAATACGTACTGCGTAACTGGCGCATCGTTAAGATTGCGACCACCAAAGCGCAACGTAAGTTGTTCTTCAACCTACGTAAGTCGAAGAAGCGTCTGGGCTGGTTCAACAACGGTGAAGTAGAAACCGTTGCTCGTGAGTTAGGTGTTGAGCCCTCAGAAGTACGTGAGATGGAATCACGTTTAGCGGCAGTGGACTCTACGTTCGATATGCCAATGGACGATGACGACAATTCAAACTCGTACACCGCCCCAATGTTTTACCTAGAAGACAAATCGTCTGATGTAGCGGATAACATTGAAGCGGCAAACTGGGAAACGCACACCAATAACCGTCTTGGCCATGCGCTAGCGAGTCTAGATGAGCGCAGCCAGCGTATTGTTCGCTCTCGTTGGTTAGACGACGACAAAGCGACACTGCAAGACCTAGCTGATGAGTTTGGTGTTTCTGCTGAGCGTATTCGTCAGCTAGAAAAGAATGCGATGAAGAAACTGAAACTTGCTGTTGGTGAGTTCTAACTTTCGCTTCTAATCTAAAGTAAGATTTTCATAGAAAGCCGAGATCATGTGATCTCGGCTTTTTTATTTTCGATCGAAAATCGATAGCGTTTGCGATCTAATTTATCTGTGCTACCTGTGTATAACTCTGTGAAGTAATTATTCATCAACTGTTCGAAAGCCGGACAAAATAAGGCTTTGAGGCAGTTTTACTCTTGGGGATAGTTGTGAATATACACACAGTTAGATCAAGATCATCACTACATATTGTGGATCAAAGGATCCAAATACACTTTATCAACGCAATCCACAGATTTATCCACAAATGGTGCGAATATGTACAGCGTTCAATGCCCTGACTATCTCTGTGTCTAAGTTTGGCTTTGGATAGGTTACAATGGCGTCAATAACGACAAACGACTTAGAGAAAGTAAATGGACCAGTTTCAACACATCGATGTACAGGGTGCTCAAGCATTGCTCGAGCAGAGTGAAGCCAAGCTTGTAGATATTCGTGATCCTCAATCTTTTGCTGTCGCGCATGTAGAATCCGCTTTCCATTTGACCAACGATTCGATCGTTTCTTTCATGAACGAGGTGGAATTCGAACAACCAATCCTAGTGATGTGCTATCACGGCATCAGTAGCCAAGGTGCGGCACAATATTTGGTTAACCAAGGCTTCGAGCAGGTGTACAGTGTAGATGGCGGCTTTGAAGCCTGGCAGCGAGCAGAACTACCGATAGTGAGAAGTTAATGAAGAGATTGGTGACGTTAAATAATCCACGTATGGCGCAAGCTTTTATTGATTACATGGCATCACGCCACATTGATATTCAGATGATGCCGGAAGGCGAGGGGCAATTTGCTCTTTGGCTGACGGACGCGCAGCATGAAATTGAAGTCGAAGCTGAGCTCAAACAGTTTTTGGCCAATCCATCTGCTTCGAAATACAGCGCCGCCTCGTGGGACGTTGCCGATTCGCGTAAGAGCAAATTTCATTACTCCAGCCCGAGTATCATGGGCATGGTGAAGGCCAAAGCTGGGCCAGTGACCTTACTGATCATGGCTGTTTGTACGGTTATCTACTTTTTGCAGATGTTCGGTTTTGGTGATGGCGTGTTTGCTCTGCTGCATTTCCCAGCTT
Organism: Vibrio campbellii CAIM 519 = NBRC 15631 = ATCC 25920; assembly: GCF_002163755.1. Lineage (NCBI taxonomy): Bacteria > Pseudomonadati > Pseudomonadota > Gammaproteobacteria > Vibrionales > Vibrionaceae > Vibrio > Vibrio campbellii. The sequence continues at coordinate 3,212,975 of NZ_CP015863.1, read as the reverse complement.
TCGAAGGGCAACAGTGGCAACTTTGGCGCTGGATCAGCCATGCATTGCTGCACTTCTCCGTTACCCACATCGTATTCAACCTATTGTGGTGGTGGCAATTGGGGGGGGATATCGAGCGACGTTTAAGCTCCGGTAAGTTACTGCAAATTTTCCTGATTTCTGCCGCGCTATCTGGTGCAGGTCAGTTCTACGTGGAAGGTGCGAACTTTGGTGGTTTATCTGGTGTGGTTTATGCCTTGCTCGGTTACTTGTGGATCCTTGGTTACCGTTGCCCGCATCTTGGTTTGACCCTACCGAAACCGATCATTGGCTTTATGTTAGTGTGGCTAGTGCTTGGCTTTGTTCAGCCATTTATGGCGATTGCCAACACGGCGCACTTGGTGGGCTTGCTTTCAGGTATGGCGATTGCACTGTTTGATTCTGGTAAACAGAAATACCAACAAGCTTCATAAGTGGATGACTCACGGATACCAACAAAAAGACCGCCAATCGGCGGTCTTTTGTTTATCTGTCTTTCTTTCGTCTTGGAGCCGCTCGTCAGCTTTAGCTGTTCACACTACTGATAGAGGTATTTGGTAAACAGCAAATCAGCAATGATGGTTTTGCCAGTCTCTGGCAACAAGGTTTCATTGAGCTCTTTCACCAAGGTTTTGCGCAGATCTTCACGACCAGACAAAGACTTAATTGTATCTTCAGTTTGCTTCCCCAGAAGCTCAATCACTGCATCGCGGATCAGCGGCTGGTGGTGCTCGATAACGGCAAGGTCTTGTTGGCTCATCACCATGATGTCCATACGTACTTGGACATAACCTAATTTGTTGCCCTTGGTGTAAAAGTTCGTGGTCAAATCGGGTTCGAGCGTAAAGTAGGCTAATTTGGGTGCAGCTTCTTCTGATTCTGCCCAACTTGGTGCTGAAGCAAGTAGACTTAGCGCGAAAATAATTTGGGCTATATAACGTTTATACATATTTCTAACTTTTCTTTCTCTGGATCGCGATATTCGAATCGCTTCAGTCTTGTTACAATAGACCGTCTATAACAAATAACGGAACTTACAGTTTCAATAAGACGGTAAGTTGTTGCTTTATTGTACGCATAAAGCCTCCAATTGAATACTAGTATGAATCAGCCGACATCACTCTATCTTGCTTCTTTATTGGAAGTAGAATGGCAAAACCCCGAAGATTTTGAATTCCCTAACGAATTCGCTCAGCATTGGCTTGAAGAACAGGGCTCTTTGTCACGTCGTTTAGGCCAGCATTGCCAACACTTAACGGTGGAATTGCTGCACAATCAGATCGTCACTGCCAAGACGTTAAAACCGGATGAGAGCCAGCTATTGTCTGAGCAAGATTGCCTACTGAGAGAGGTGATTTTATGTGGTGACAATACGGATTGGGTCATTGGCCGCACGCTCATTCCTCGTTCAACCTTGGTCGATCAACAATATGACTTAGCTCAGCAAGGGGATATTCCGCTGGGCTTAACTGTGTTCAGCGCCGATAACGTTGAACGCGATGCTCTGCAAATGGGATGGGTTACTTTGCCACGGGGACGCTTTTTAGCCCGACGCTCAAGACTGTGGATGAATCACAAACCCATGCTGGTTGCTGAGTTATTCTTACCAAATTCACCAGTTTACGCTAAGGAGAAGGTGTAAATGTCCGCAGACAAAGCCAAAGCATATTGGCAACTGATGCGAATGGACCGCCCAATTGGCTCACTGTTGTTATTGTGGCCGACGGTTTGGGCACTTGTGATTGCCGCCCAAGGCATACCAAGTTGGAATGTACTCATCGTGTTTGTGCTAGGCGTGTTCTTAATGCGTAGTGCTGGTTGTGTGATTAACGACTTTGCCGACCGTAAAGTGGATGGGCATGTGAAACGCACTAAACAGCGTCCTTTGCCATCGGGTAAAGTAACCTCGAAAGAAGCGATTGGTCTGTTTTTGGTTTTGGGTATCAGCTCTTTCTTATTAGTGCTGACCATGAACCCACTGACGATCAAGCTCTCCTTTGCCGGTATCTTTTTAGCGTTCATCTATCCTTTTATGAAGCGTTACACCCATTTGCCACAGCTGTTTTTGGGTTTAGCTTATAGCTGGGCGATTCCGATGGCGTGGGCTGCGCAAACGGGCGAACTGCCTTGGATTGTGTGGTTTGTGTTTTTGACTAACGCTTTGTGGACTATTGCCTACGACACTCAATATGCGATGGTCGATCGCGATGATGATTTAAAAATTGGTATCAAGTCGACAGCTATCTTGTTCGGTCGTCACGATAAGTTGGTGATTGGCGTTCTACAGTTGGTGACTTTGGCGATGCTAGTGCTGCTAGGTCAACACTACGAACTTGGCCAAAGCTACTACTGGACGATTCTGGTTGCTGCTTCTTTGTTTGTGTACCAGCAACATTTGATTCGCCACCGAGAGCGCGATTTGTGTTTTAAAGCCTTCCTCAATAATAACTATGTGGGAATGGTGATTGCGATCGGTCTTCTTATCGCTTTCTGGTAACGGTTTCGTACAAACATTCAGATAGAAAAAAGGCATCCAGTTGGATGCCTTTTGTTTTTAGTCGAGATGAATATCGAGCTTAAGCCAATTATGCTTGCAGCTGGTGGATACTCTCTTCGATGGTCAATTTCACTTCTGGGTAGAGCAAGGCAAAAAGCAGTTTGGCAAATTGCTGTGTCTTCTCAAGATCACAGTTACCATCACAGTCTAAGTATTGTTGCTCTTTCAGCGTATTGAACATTGCAGCAAATACACCTTTGTCGAAGAACTCTGGCGCGTTGATGCCGTGTAGACGTCCCAAACGCTGCGCAATATCTTGGCTCTTTTGCTCAAGGTCAGATTTACCCAGCTCTTGGTCTGCCACAAGTAGGTTCATTGCGATAGAGTAACGTTGCAGTGTTTCGGTGATAGTACGACCTAATAGAACCAATGATTGGTTGTTTGACTGGTTAATTTCCAGCTTGTCGCCATCTTGGCAAATCATCTTCTGCTCAATGAACTCGTTCAAGATCTTCACGACCAACTCGTTCAATTCCTCTTCCTTATAGCTTAAGAACAGCTCTTTTTTCAGGAATGGGTAGATTTGAGCGACGTTGGCTTGAATCTTCTCTACAGTCACGTTGCGCTGACGAATAATCATCTGAGCAATCAGTGAAGGGAGAGCAAACAAGTGAATGATGTTGTTGCGGTAGTAAGTCATCAGAATCGACTGGCTACGATCCAGTGAAATGATGTCACCCATAGTGTCAGTTTCAATCACAAACTTATCAAGTGAGATTGCGTGATCTACCAACTCTTCAGCCGTTTCTGTTGGAACCGTTGAAGTGCTTGAGTATGGGTTGTTCTTAAGTAGCTTCAGGTAGCATTCGATCTGATTAATCAGAGAGTCACGAGATAATGCACGCTGACGAGACGCCAATAGTGCGGTCGCACATAGAGTCAGAGCGTTGGTCGCAGCTGCATCGTTAATGTGCGTCATCATCTTGTTCGCCAGACCATTCACCACAGGGTTCATCCATTGTGGTTTGCTGCCGCCCATATGGTCGATGTCTTTGGTCCACTCTGGCGCGTGTTCATTCAGGTATTGGTTTAGCTGAATCGGCTCACCGAAGTTCACGTAACCAAGGCCAAAGTTGCGCAGCTTACGTAGAGTACGCAGAACAAGACCCGCGTTCTCTTTCTCTTTGCGAGAACCGCGAAGCTCTTTGGCGTAAGTACCCACTTCCATTACGTGCTCGTAACCGATGTAAACAGGCACTAGTGTTACTGGACGGTTTAGACCGCGTAGCATGGCTTGAATCGTCATTGCCAACATACCGGTTTTTGCTTGAAGTAGACGACCAGTACGTGAACGACCACCTTCGCTGAAGTACTCAACCGAGTAACCTTTAGCAAACAGCTCTGATAGGTACTCACGGAAAATCGTGGAGTACAGCTTGTTGCCTTTAAAGCTACGACGAATAAAGAACGCACCACCACGACGGAAGATTGGACCCGCCGGGAAGAAGTTCAGGTTAATACCCGCAGCAATGTGCGGTGGCACCATACCTTCATGGTATAGAACGTAAGAAAGCAGTAGGTAATCCATGTGACTGCGGTGGCATGGCACGTACACGATCTCATGACCATCTTGCGCTAAGCGACGAACGGTCGAAGCGTTGTTGATGTGCAGACCTTGGTACAGCTTGGTCCACAGCCAGCCAAGAATACGATCGCCGTTCTTCACTAAGCCATACGAGAAGTCCGCTGCAATCTCGTCCATGATGTCATGGGCTTCTTTGCGTGCTTTCTCGATAGAAATGCTTTTACTTTGCGCTTCGTCTTCAATCGCTTTTTCAATCGCTGGCGATTTCATCAAGCGTGCAAACAGCACTTGGCGTTGAGGCAGGTTTGGACCTGATGCCGCGAGCTTCTGACGAGAGAAGTGGATACGTGCAACGCGCGCTAGCTTGTGTGCAATAGCGCTGTCGGTACCGTGAGAATCTGCCATGTAACGCAGTGAAACCACTGGGCTAAAGCGCACCAAGCAGTCACGACCTGCTGCCATTACCGCTTTTGCTTTTTGCGGACCATTCATTGGTTGCAGGTACGGCTTGTGGTTTTCTTCTTTACCTGGCTTACGACCCCAAAGCACGGTTGCTGGGATCATTTGCACGTCTAGCTCACTGTCGAGTTTGTGCAGTTCAAGTAATTCAGTAAATAGAGAAACAGACTCACTCGGTACGTCGTTATCATTGCTCATCACGGTCGGACGAGAGGCAATAAACACGTAACGAGTCAGTTTTTTGCCATTGATTTCTAGCGGGTTAAGCGGGTCTGGTAGACCAAGGCTCAAAGCTTGTTTTTGTAGTGTCAGCAAATCCACGTTCGAACGGAACGGTAAGGCGTACACAATCGGTTTCGCTAGGTCGATGTTGAGATCGTCAATCGGATTCGATGGAATTGTGGTGCCCTTTACCATTACCGATAAAGGTAGTTTTAGTAATGAACGTGAAAATGATTGTCCAGAAGACATAAAGTTCACAGCCTCAATAGGTATTCAAACAAGCCTAACCTTATTTCTGCGTCCGCTTTCCCATCTTCTATAGGAAAGGAAATAGATACGGCAATAGAAATAAGCCTAGGCGATAAATTTTAAGCGCAGCAAGGATACCAGAAACTGGTCAAACCTTTTAATTTTATTGAGCGGAAATTAGTCTAACCCCTGGGTTGTTGCTTTCATTAGACGAATTGGTTGTTTCGTGTTTAAAACGCATGTTCGCTTAAGATTTGTGGGTAGGATCTGAAACTGGCGCAAATAAATTAAAAAACAACCAATTGGGTTTTCATTTGTCCATTTACTGGATATACTCACAGTTAACTGTATAAAAAGACAGGTGACATATGAAGCCGTTAACGCCACGCCAACAACAAGTCTTCGATTTGATTAAAAGCAAAATCGAAGACACCGGAATGCCACCAACTCGTGCAGAGATTGCGCGTGAGCTTGGCTTCCGCTCTGCGAATGCCGCAGAAGAACACCTAAAAGCGCTTGCTCGTAAACAAGCGATTGAAATTATTCCAGGCGCATCTCGCGGGATTCGAATCCTACTTGAAGATGCGGCAAACGACGATCAAGGTCTGCCTTTGATTGGTCAAGTTGCTGCTGGTGAGCCGATTCTGGCTCAAGAGCATGTGGAGTCTCACTACCAAGTGGATCCTGCGATGTTCAAGCCAAAAGCAGATTTCTTACTTCGCGTAAACGGCGAAAGTATGAAAGACATCGGTATTATGGACGGCGACTTGCTGGCTGTGCACAAAACTCAAGATGTGCGCGACGGTCAAGTTGTGGTTGCACGTGTTGATGATGATGTGACGGTGAAGCGTTTAGAGCGTAAAGGTTCTACAGTTCTACTGCATGCAGAGAATGAAGAGTTTTCACCGATCCAAGTTGACCTAACATCGCAACACCTGACGATTGAAGGTCTGGCGGTTGGCATCATCCGTAACACTGACTGGATGTAGGTTTCTTACCTCAAGAATTCTAGTAAAGCCCAGCGTTCTGCTGGGCTTTGTGTTTTCTGCACTTTCTATTCCCACTTTTATTTTCTTCAAAGCATATTTCTTTTCTTCCGAGCATAGTTACGCTCGCACTGATTCAGAGCGTTTGGCTGTCGCGTTAAAACTTGCAAGTGATATTGAGATTTATTATCATCTAGTTCCATTTAACCATTTTCTTTTCGGCGCAAGGAAATGCCCATGTCCAAGCCTCAACATCACGTACCCAATCATCTGTTGAAACCGTTGTTTTTGCGTAGCCGCGAAAGCATGGTCGACAATGGTTTGGTGTACGATCCAATCGCCGCAAAAGCGTGTTTGAGCTGCAAGATGGCACCAGATTGTATCAGTGGTGATGTCGATCAGAAGCAACTATTGCACGTGACTTTAACTCAGTTGTGCGATCAGCAGGTTAGTCACTTTCTTCAACAACACTCAGACGCTTGGATCATCAATGTTGGTGCAGGTTTAGATACGCGCTTCTACCGTTTGGACAATGGTCGTTGTCACTGGATTGAACTGGATGTCACTGAGAATCTAGTTTGGCGTCAGCGATTGTTCCACAAAAATGAACGTTACGAGCATCGTTGCGGCAGCGTAGAAGACATGAGTTGGTTAGATGAACTACGCATTCCCGAAAAAGCACCAGTATTGATTCTGTGTGAGATGGCTTTACTCGATTGTGATGAATCACGCGTCGCAACCTTTATCCAAACTCTGGGGCGCCATTTTGTTTCGGCAGAAGTGTGCATGGTATTAGCGGGTGATCTAACCGAAAGTAAATGGGGTCAGAAGCTCGGCTCAGATACGTATGCACATGGTTTTGAAGCACCAGCACAACAAGTACTGCATTGGTTACCATGGGCACAATGGGTGAAAGCTTTCTCGCCATTCGACCGATTCTGCTCACGCTGGAAAGTATGGCAACGTTGGCTAAATAAGATCCCAATGTTGAAGCATCGCCTCACGCCAGTCCTCGTTCACATCAAGTGGTAATTGGATAGGCTCGAGGGTCTGTTTACCTTTTGCGGTTAAATTTTGTTCGAGATAAAAGCGTTTTAATCGTGACGATAGGTTAGCCGCCTAGTCACTCTAAGCAATGACCTATCAACAAAGAGTAAAGCGCTTTTAGCCGAACCCTTGGGCAGCTTTGTGGCTCTCTTGTACTGAGTTACTGTATTTCAAACTTTTCTCTTTTTTGATTGAATAGTAAGAACCCACAAACAGCTGCAAAAATAAGCTCTAAAGGTCAACAGACCCTTAGTACTCAGGTACACTCGCTGATCTAAACAACGAGGTGCCTGTGACAAACTCTATCTTTTCTCCTTTATCGAATCCTCAAGTGCATCGCCAAGTGTTAGCGCTCGCTATCCCTATGGTACTTTCGAATATTACTGTTCCACTCTTGGGCTTGGTTGACGCTGCGGTGATCGGTCACCTTGAACACGCTTGGTATCTAGGCGGTGTTGCGCTTGGTAGCACCATGATCAGTGTGACATTCTGGTTGCTTGGTTTCTTACGTATGTCGACCACTGGATTAGCGGCGCAATCCTATGGTGGTGAAGACCGAAAGCAACTCGCCTTGGTGTTTATGCAAGGCTCACTCATGGCATTGCTGTTTGCGTTAGTCTTCCTTATTGCCCATAACCCGATCGCGGATCTGATATTTGGTTGGAGTGATGCCAGTGCAGAAGTGAAGCACTACGGCATGCAATATTTCTCTATTCGTGTATGGAGTGCCCCCGCAGCGCTGATGAACTTTGTGCTGTTGGGCTGGCTGCTCGGAACGCAAAACTCCAAAGCCCCAATGTGGATGGTGATCATCACCAACGTAACCAATATTGCGCTCGATTTACTGTTTGTGATTGGTTTGGGCTGGAAAGTAGAAGGGGCAGCGCTAGCGTCGGTGATTGCTGATTACTCAGGCATGGCGTTTGGCTTGATGTGCGTATGGAAAACATGGCGTGCACGCCAATTGCCATCCCCTAAGATTCTGCTAACTGATACTCAACATGGGTTAGGTCGGTTCGTAAAACTCAATCGCGACATCTTCTTACGCTCGCTGTGTTTACAAGCTACGTTTAGCTTTATGACTTTCCAAGGCGCGAGCTTTGGTGATGATGTGGTTGCGGCCAATGCAGTATTGATGAGTTTCTTGATGATGATTTCCTATGGCATGGACGGTTTCGCTTATGCCATGGAAGCCATGGTAGGCAAAGCGATTGGTGCCAAAGACCGAGCGCAGCTCAGTGCTTCGTTGATTGGTACTTTCTTTTGGAGCCTGATCATCTGTGTAGGTTTGACTGTAGTATTTGGTTTGGCGGGATCGCACTTGATCGCCATGATCACTTCGATTGAAGCGGTGCAGCAGCAAGCGTCGGTGTATCTGCCTTGGTTGGTGGTCATGCCATTAGCATCGATGTGGTGTTTCCTGTTTGATGGCATATTTGTTGGTGCCACTAAAGGTAGAGACATGCGAAACAGTATGTTCGTAGCGACTTGCTTTTTCTTTGCGATTTTCTTTTTGTTCTCTGGCTGGCAAAACCATGCGCTGTGGTTTGCGATGACCAGTTTCATGGCAATGCGAGGGATTGGACTCGGCGCTATCTTCTTCTATCAATGGCGCAAGGGAAGCTTTCTTGCCTAGTTACACATAAAAAAACAGCAGGTCGACACCTGCTGTTTTTGCTTTTGGATCATGGCAGCCCAATTGAATTAGAATAATCGGTTCAACCCGTTCAGTGCCGCTACGCGATACGCTTCTGCCATCGTTGGGTAGTTAAAGGTGGTATTGACGAAGTATTCAATCGTATTGGCTTCACCTTTTTGTTCCATGATGGCCTGACCGATGTGGATGATTTCCGCGGCGCGCTCACCAAAGCAGTGAATACCAAGAATCTCTTTGGTTTCGCGATGGAAGAGGATTTTCAAGCTGCCGATGTCTTTACCTGCAATCTGTGCACGAGCGAGATGCTTGAACGAAGAGCGTCCCACTTCGTAAGGCACTTTCGCAGCAGTCAGCTCTTGCTCGGTTTTACCTACTGAGCTGATTTCTGGAATGGTGTAGATACCCGTTGGGATATCATCAATCAGATTGCCGTCAGCTTGTCCTTTAGTGATGGCTTGTGCCACGAAACGACCTTGGTCATACGCTGCACTCGCTAGGCTAGGGTAGCCAATCACATCGCCGACCGCATAGATGTGTTCCACTTCTGTACGGTAGTTACCATCTACTTTGAGTTGTCCACGTGAATCACCTTCAAGTCCAACCGCAGGTAAGTTGAGTTTGTCTGTGTTACCCGTTCTACCGTTGGCATACAGTAGGCAGTCGGCTTTCATCTTCTTGCCAGATTGAAGATGCACGATAACACCATCTTCTGTGCCTTCGATTTTCTCAAACGTTTCATCGTTACGAATTACCACGCCACTGTTCCAGAAGTGGTAAGACAATGCATCTGAGACTTCGTTATCTAAGAAAGAGAGCAGGCGGTCGCGAGTGTTAATCAAGTCGGTCTTCACGCCTAGGCCACGGAAAATAGATGCGTATTCACAACCAATCACGCCCGCACCGTAAATGATGATGTGGCGAGGGTCGTGTTTCAGGCTCAAGATAGAGTCACTGTCGTAGATGCGTTCATGCAAGAAGTCGACATCATTTGGTTGATATGGACGAGATCCCGTGGCGATAACAAACTTATCCGCTGAGTACACTTCTTCCGTCCCATCACTTTGCATCACTGCGATGGAGTATTTGTCAATGAAGCGTGCAGTACCAAACAAAAGCGTGCAGGAGTTACGATCATAAAAGCCCTGACGAAGTCGAGTTTGCTTATCAATGACCGATTTCGCATGACCTAAAATGTCAGAAAATGTTGCATGAAGGCTGGTGTTATTACGACAGAATAGAGGATTGCTATTGAATTCGATGATACGGCTAACCGCGTGACGCAATGCTTTGGATGGTATGGTTCCCCAGTGCGTACAACCGCCACCAACACTGCTTTCCTTCTCTACGATAGCGACGTTCAGTCCGGCTTTGGTCAATCCCATTGCCGCCCCTTCACCGCCCGGGCCACTACCAATTACGATCACGTCATAGTGATTAGCATGCGCCATGATGTCTTCCTTGTTATATTTGTTTAACATTGCTGTAGCGGGATTTTAACTCATTTACTCTATTGGGAACATGTCATGCCTGCTAGAGAGTGGAAGTGATCACGCAGAATCGCCCAAAAGAACTAATTGGCATGCTGCATGTCTACTATTTGAAGCGAGAATATTGCAATTGGATGCATGGCAATAGTAACGTGCTCGCCGCTTATCGGTAGATAACGTCGCTTTATACGTGGGGGCGATATGCGTTATATTGAAGCTCTCGTACCCAATAGAAAAAGAGCAAGTTAAAGAATGAAATCGATGGGAATCCGCGCGCAGCAAAAAGAAAAAACACGTCGATCGTTGATCGATGCGGCATTTAATCAACTTAGTGCGGATCGCAGCTTTTCCAATCTCAGCTTGCGTGAGGTTGCCCGAGAGGCAGGGATTGCACCAACTTCTTTTTACCGTCACTTCAAAGATATGGATGAGCTGGGCTTAACCATGGTGGATGAAGGCGGTTTATTGTTACGCCAACTGATGCGCCAAGCGCGTCAGCGTATTGTTAAAGAAGGCAGTGTGATTCGAACTTCAGTTGAAACCTTCATGGAATTCATTGAAAGTAGTCCTAACGTTTTCCGCTTATTGTTGCGTGAGCGCTCTGGCACTTCTTCTGAATTTCGTACTGCCGTCGCTCGAGAAATTCAGCATTTTGCGGCAGAATTAACTGAGTACTTAATGAGCACGGGCATGACCAAAGAAGAGGCGTTTACTCAAGCTGAGGCGTCGGTCACTTTGGTGTTTAGCTCCGGTGCAGAAGCTTTAGATTTAGATCGACGTGAGCGCGATGAACTCGCCGAGCGATTGATCATGCAATTGCGAATGATAGCCAAAGGGGCCTATTGGTATCGCAAAGAACGTGAACGTAACCGATTAAAAGGCGGAATAGAATAATGTCGAATGGAAATAAATCTGAAAAGAAAACGCTGATTTTGGCACTGGTTGCAGGTATGTGTGGTGATGCTTTGTTGTCATGGTTGACCATGAGCGAAGTGTCTTTTTCCATCTTCCCTCTGATTGCACTCGTGCTAGCTGTACAGGCGCTTTACCAAGAATATCTTAACAACCCAGTATCAGAAGATATCCCACTTGTTGGTCTGGCGTGTTTCTTCGTGGGTGCATTTGGTCACTCTGCGTTTATCAAAGCGCAATACCCAGAAGCAGGCTCTAACTTCTTCGCGATTCTGGTTTCAATGATTCTCCTAGCGTGGATCGGTAAGAAACTGGGTTTCATGGAAAAGAAGACCACCGCTGAATAAGCAAAACGAATCCAACAAAAAAGCGAGCCATTGAGCTCGCTTTTTTTATGCCTTAGGCTGGTGGATTACGCTTTACGTTCTTACGCTTTACGTTCCAACAGTACACCCGCTTCCATGTGGTGTGTGTAAGGGAACTGGTCAAACAGAGCAAAACGCGTCACATTGTGGGTTTGACATAGAATGTCCAAGTTCTCTTTCAGAGTATCTGGGTTACAAGAGATGTACATGATGCGCTCGTAACCTTGCACCATTTTACAAGTGTCGACATCCATACCAGAGCGTGGTGGATCGACAAAAATCGTATTGCAGTTGTAGCTCTTCAGATCCACGCCTGCATCTTGTAGACGACGGAATTCACGCTTACCTTCGATTGCTTGAGTAAACTCTTCTGCTGATAGACGTAGGATTTGTACGTTATCAATCTCGTTCGCTGCAATGTTGTATTGCGCAGAAACCACAGATGGCTTCGCTAGTTCTGTTGCAAGTACGCGATCGAAGTTTTGAGCCAACGCCAGAGAGAAGTTACCGTTACCACAGTAAAGTTCTAGTAGGTCACCCGTACTTTCTTGAGTACAGTCAACCGCCCATTCCAACATCTTCTCTGCGACTTTGCCGTTTGGCTGAGTAAAGCTGTTTTCAACTTGTTGGTAGATGTAGCTCTGGCCATTTACGTCTAGCTTCTCGATCACGTAGTCGCGGTCTAAGACAATCTTCATCTTACGAGCACGACCAATGATGTTTAGGTTGAAGCCTTCATCATTCAAACGCTGCTTAAGGGCTTTCGCGTTTTCAATCCACTCTTCATCAAGTTGGCGATGGTAAAGCAGTGAAACCAGAATCTCGCCGCTGAGCGTTGATAGGAAGTCCACTTGGAAAAGTTTACGACGTAGCGATTCGTTGTCTTTCATCGCTTCAACCAATAGTGGCATCAGGTCGTTGATCAGACGGCTTGCTGCTGGGAATTGGTCAACGCGGTATTTCTCACGAGTTTCTTGGTTGAACATGATGTAGTAAAGGTCTTCACCTTCATGCCAAACACGGAACTCAGCACGCATGCGGTAGTGCTGCTCTGGTGATTCAAACACTTCCAGTTCTGGCACGTTGTATGGCGCGAACATATCGTTCAGACGTTCGACTTTTTCAGCCAGTTGTTCTTGGTAGCGTTGTGGGTTTACATCAAGAGTAGCCATGATCTTACCTTTTATGGTGCATTCAATTTAAGAGCGCAGATTTTATTCAATCTCAATAGGATGTCCAGTTTTGTACCCTAATTGATTTAAAGATAGTGTGTTCTGTGTCAGTTGATACACCAATGAACCAAATCGTTACAATTGTCAGGGGTAATATTGGCTGGACAAATAATCAATAGCTTAATAGTATTTGCCCCAAGCTGGTGCTATCTAGCAATCTAGATGGCTGAAATGGGAATCTGGTGGAAATCCAGAACTGACGCGCAGCGGTAAAGGAGAACGAACGCTCAACAAGACACTGCATTAGTTTATGTGGGAAGTCGAGCAAGTAGGTGATGTAATCTCGCTCTTAAGTCCGAATACCTGCCAGCAACTGAGCCACAGCACTGGACTGCTCAATATGAGTAGGGCTCGGTAGGAATTACGCGATTTAGGACAATACAATGAGAAAAACATTTCTTGCGATCACGTGTGCATCGCTGCTTTCACCTACCTTTTATTTACAGGCTCAAGAAGCCTCGGCAGACGAAACGGTTGTCGTTACTGCAAACCGATTCCAGCAAATTGATGGTGCGGTTCTCGCACAAACCGTTACGGTAACTAAAGAAGATATTGAGCGTTTGCAAGCAAACAGCCTGTTTGATGTGTTCCTTACACTACCGAGTGTTGAAGTTGCCCAGTACGGTGGACGTGGTCAATCCGCCTCTATTTATGTGCGAGGGGGTAGTCCATCCCAAGTTCTTGTTTTAGTCGATGGGGTTCGTATGTCTCGTGCGATTATGGGCGGCGTCGATTTTAATCAGTTTCCAATCAACTCTATAGAGCGTATCGACTACATTCGTGGTGCGCGTGCTTCTATTTATGGCTCAGAAGCGATTTCTGGTGTAATCAACATTATTACTCGTGCGAACATTGATAGTGATGCCAGTCATGTGACCGCAGGTTATGGTTCGGACAATCATAAGAAAGGGACGTTTTTTGTCTCTAAGCCGGTAGGTGACGGTAAACACTTTAAAGGTGTTCTAGGCTACGAGAAAACCGATGGTTTCAATGTGAAACCGTTGCCGGGTGTAAATGATGGCGATGAGCACGGCTTTGAAACGCTCAACCTAAAACTAGGCTACCAACAAAACTTTTCTGACAACTTGTCTGGTTACGTTGGGGTGAGTGCTTACAACAATGAGTACGATTACGACAACAGTAGCTATGGTAATCCTGCATGGGGCACGGTTGATAAGCACGAGAAGAAAACCGGTGAAGTAGAGTATGTCGGCGCCGATCTGTCGTTGGAATACAACAAAGACGTTTACTCATCTGAATTGAAACTGGCTTACGGCCAGCAAGACAACTACGACCATAAATCAGGTCAAAGCAAATCAACCGGCGATCACGTTGCTATTGAGCAGTTCAATGCGATTTGGTTGAACTCGTATAGCGTAAACGAAGAGTTGAGCGTTGGTGGTGGTTTGGACTACCGCACAGAAAAGCTCTCTAAGGGCTACATTGCACCAAGTGATTGGGGACCTTCCCAGAGTTACGATCCAGAAAAGAACCCAAGAACCAACTTTGGTATAAGCGCCATTGCTCAATACGCTTATGACGTATGGACGTTAGAAGCAAGTGTACGTAATGACGACAACACCCAGTTTGGTAACAACACCACGTGGCAAACTGCTGCGGGTTGGAGTTTTTACGAAGGTTATGAGTTAACCCTGAGCCATGGTACTGCTTTCCGTGCGCCGAGCTTTGTTGATTTGTATTACCCAGGCTACGAAATGCCAAACCTAAAACCAGAAGAATCAGAAAATACCGAGCTGTCGCTATCTGGTGCTGTATCGATTGTTGATTGGACGGTAACGGGTTACTACAACGAAATTGAGAACATGTTGATTTGGGAAGGAGCTGGCATGCAAAATGTTGGTGAAGCCGAGATCAAGGGTGTCGAACTAGAAGTGAAACTCGATACAGATATCGTATCTCATGAGTTTTACCTAGATTATAAAGACCCTGTTGATAAGTCTGGTGCAGAAGATACCCAACTCGCTTACCGCTCTAAGCGTGGTGCTAAGTGGAACGCTTACGCGACGTTTGACCAATGGACGTTGGGCTCGCAGTATCTTTACCAAGGTGAACGTTTTAATGGCAGCACAAGGTTGCCGAGCTACAGCCTATGGAACTTTACGGCTTCTTACGCCGTAAACCAAAACTGGGATATCAACGCGAAACTAAGTAACGCTTTTGATAAAGATTACGAGATGTACGTGGGCTACGCGACACCAGGGCGCCAGTACTTTGTCTCTGCTGACTACCGCTTCTAATCAAATCTAATAAGACCGCCACATCGGCGGTCTTTCTTATTGTGCATAAAGAAGCTGGTGGAAATAGGTAACGAGGAAAGTTAATGACAAAAGCAAAACGTGTCGTAGTCAGCTGGTCGAGTGGTAAAGACTCTACGCTAACGTTGGAGCGACTCAACGAGAATCCCCTTTATCAGGTGGTTGGCTTGTACATCACCTAAGTGCCTTTCCAAGCGACGCCATTAGAGGTTGTGCAAATGCAGGCAGACTTACTTGGTCTTCCTCTCATTACTATTGAGCTGCCAGAAGTGTTCCCGAGTAACGATATTTATCAATCGACTATCGTTAATGCATTACAAAACAGTGGACTGAATGTAGAAGCGGTCGCGTTTGGCGATATGTTTTGCAATGGTATCGAGGCATACCGCCGCAGTTACATTGAACCAGCAGGCTGGGAGTGCGTCTTTCCGCTATTAGGAGAAAGCAGTCGCGAGCTTGCCGAAGAGATTATTGAGCAAGGTATCACAACGCTGGTGGTTACAACGGATGGAACGCTGCTGGATTCAAGTTATTGCGGTCAGTGGTATACGCAAGAGTTTATCGACAGCCTACCTTCAGCGGTTGACCCCTGTGGAGAGTATGGCGAATTCCATACATTGGTGACATCAACTCCTTCATTCCAAGGACATATAGAATTGACTATGCTTGAAGTGGAAATAGGGGAGCGATTCAGTCATCAAAGATACCAAGCCAAAGCATTGCCAAAACAAATCTAACCAGTATGATCGCCGAGTCTCTAATTTGCAGGTAAGACTCGTGCGAGCATCAAGTAAGAAAAAAGTCCTAGTGTTTGATTCCGGTGTCGGAGGGTTATCGGTCTTCCAAGAAATCCACCGACTTCTGCCACATATGGATTACTTGTATCTGTTCGATAACGAAGCCTATCCGTATGGTGAGCTCGATCAAGATGTGTTGATTACTCGCGTTAATAAGCTGGTGGCAGCGTTGGTCGAAGAGCATCAAGCTGACATCGTGGTCATCGCTTGCAATACCGCAAGTACCACAGTGCTGCCTTCACTGCGTGCTAATCTATCTATCCCAGTTGTTGGTGTAGTTCCTGCGATAAAGCCGGCATCACTACTTGCCTCTCAAGGCGTTGGTTTAATTGCTACGCCAGCGACAGTGACTCGTCAATATACCCATGAACTGATTCGCGACTTTGCTCAAGGTAAACCTGTCGAGTTATTAGGCTCGACTCGACTAGTGGATATGGCAGAAGAAAAGCTGCGTGGTGAAAGTATTTCTCTTTCAGAGCTGGAAAGCATTCTTCTCCCACTGCGTAATAAAGTAGATGTCGCAGTACTGGGCTGTACCCACTTCCCTCTAATCAAAGAAGAAATACATCAAGCATTGGGTGGTGAAGTAACGTTAGTTGATTCGGGTGAAGCCATTGCGCGTCGTGTGAAAGCATTATTGCTTAATGAGATGAAGCAAGAGAGTAGAGAAGAGGGGAGTAAGAAGATTTATGCCAGTGCACCTCCTTGGCAAGAAGATGCACTGAATACCTGTTTGGCGAACTTAGGCTTTAATCCTGTTCAGGTTTACCGCCTTCCGGGTGTTTAGGGTCGTTTGCAATACGCACTTTAAGCGTACGCTCCATATATTCCTTCTCATTAAGTTTAGCGATAGCAGGTTTTGCATCTGCCGCTGCCATCACTACGAAACCAAACCCTCTTCTTTTACCTGTACGCTTATCTTTCATTAAGCGTACCGCGTAAACCTGTCCGTACACAGCAAACAAATCACGAACGTGACTCTCATTAGCCTTATAAGGAAGGTTGCCGACATACAGCGTTTTAGTTGAAGGATCGGAATCCGAAGATTGAAGAACAGGTGTTTTGCTCGAAAGTGAAAAAAGAAAAGCAGTAGCGATAACACCGATAACAAAGCTCAAGGCAGGTGGCACAGGTAACTGAGAGAAGATGATTCCCCCAGTGACCGCCAACCCAGCACACAAAGTCAGATTTTTTTTAGACGTCATTTTGATTACTACATATAGATGATAAAGAGATTGTCTGCCTATTAATAAAATAGACACATGGATCTTACGTATATGGTTGGTGTTTTTCCAACCAATTGCTGTGATATGTCTCAAATGTGACGAAGAAATATGCAGATATAACGCATTTGATGGATTAGTGACCGCTTGGTAAGTTTTTTTCAAAAAAAGGGTTGCGCTCATTTCTGGATTCCCTATACTGCGCATCCACCGACACGGAGTGAGACGAAAGTCACACAGCGAGTCGAAAGAGAGAAAAAAGAATTTGAAAAAATGCTTGACTCTCAAAACGGAAAGCGTAAAATACGCACCCCTAACGACGAGGCGCTGAAGCGGCAAGTTAGTTAAAAAGCTCTTTAAAAATATAGACCTATCAATCTGTGTGGGCACTCGTTGATGATAATCCAATTAGAAGCTTCGGCTTCAAATTAGGTTTCAATGAAACGAAGTGACCATTGAATCGAAAGATTCAGCACAGTCAATTCAAACATTACTTTATGTAATGTTCAGTATTCATTGAGCCGAACAAAATCTTAAATTGAAGAGTTTGATCATGGCTCAGATTGAACGCTGGCGGCAGGCCTAACACATGCAAGTCGAGCGGAAACGAGTTATCTGAACCTTCGGGGAACGATAACGGCGTCGAGCGGCGGACGGGTGAGTAATGCCTAGGAAATTGCCCTGATGTGGGGGATAACCATTGGAAACGATGGCTAATACCGCATAATGCCTACGGGCCAAAGAGGGGGACCTTCGGGCCTCTCGCGTCAGGATATGCCTAGGTGGGATTAGCTAGTTGGTGAGGTAAGGGCTCACCAAGGCGACGATCCCTAGCTGGTCTGAGAGGATGATCAGCCACACTGGAACTGAGACACGGTCCAGACTCCTACGGGAGGCAGCAGTGGGGAATATTGCACAATGGGCGCAAGCCTGATGCAGCCATGCCGCGTGTGTGAAGAAGGCCTTCGGGTTGTAAAGCACTTTCAGTCGTGAGGAAGGTAGTGCAGTTAATAGCTGTATTATTTGACGTTAGCGACAGAAGAAGCACCGGCTAACTCCGTGCCAGCAGCCGCGGTAATACGGAGGGTGCGAGCGTTAATCGGAATTACTGGGCGTAAAGCGCATGCAGGTGGTTTGTTAAGTCAGATGTGAAAGCCCGGGGCTCAACCTCGGAATTGCATTTGAAACTGGCAGACTAGAGTACTGTAGAGGGGGGTAGAATTTCAGGTGTAGCGGTGAAATGCGTAGAGATCTGAAGGAATACCGGTGGCGAAGGCGGCCCCCTGGACAGATACTGACACTCAGATGCGAAAGCGTGGGGAGCAAACAGGATTAGATACCCTGGTAGTCCACGCCGTAAACGATGTCTACTTGGAGGTTGTGGCCTTGAGCCGTGGCTTTCGGAGCTAACGCGTTAAGTAGACCGCCTGGGGAGTACGGTCGCAAGATTAAAACTCAAATGAATTGACGGGGGCCCGCACAAGCGGTGGAGCATGTGGTTTAATTCGATGCAACGCGAAGAACCTTACCTACTCTTGACATCCAGAGAACTTTCCAGAGATGGATTGGTGCCTTCGGGAACTCTGAGACAGGTGCTGCATGGCTGTCGTCAGCTCGTGTTGTGAAATGTTGGGTTAAGTCCCGCAACGAGCGCAACCCTTATCCTTGTTTGCCAGCGAGTAATGTCGGGAACTCCAGGGAGACTGCCGGTGATAAACCGGAGGAAGGTGGGGACGACGTCAAGTCATCATGGCCCTTACGAGTAGGGCTACACACGTGCTACAATGGCGCATACAGAGGGCAGCCAACTTGCGAGAGTGAGCGAATCCCAAAAAGTGCGTCGTAGTCCGGATCGGAGTCTGCAACTCGACTCCGTGAAGTCGGAATCGCTAGTAATCGTGGATCAGAATGCCACGGTGAATACGTTCCCGGGCCTTGTACACACCGCCCGTCACACCATGGGAGTGGGCTGCAAAAGAAGTAGGTAGTTTAACCTTCGGGGGGACGCTTACCACTTTGTGGTTCATGACTGGGGTGAAGTCGTAACAAGGTAGCGCTAGGGGAACCTGGCGCTGGATCACCTCCTTATACGATGATTACTCACGATGAGTGTCCACACAGATTGATACGGTTTATAAAGTAAAAGAGATAGAACATCTCCCAAGATGTTCAACTTAGTGTCCCGTTCGTCTAGAGGCCTAGGACACCGCCCTTTCACGGCGGTAACAGGGGTTCGACTCCCCTACGGGATACCATCTTTAAACATTCTCTCTTGAGAGTTTTTAAAAATGGTTACTTCATAAGAAGTGATTAGCTCTTTAACAATTTGGAAAGCTGACAAAACAATCTTTAAGATTGTTTGTAAAGTTCTCAAAGTATTCTTAATTGAATACTCCAAACAACACATTCAAGTGTTCTTGGAATTTGAGTCCGGCAAAATCGAGTCTGCATCATGTATAAAAATTGCAGACAACTTTGGTGATTTGACTTCAACTCGAAACTCCTTCGGGTTGTATGGTTAAGTGACTAAGCGTACACGGTGGATGCCTTGGCAGTCAGAGGCGATGAAGGACGTATTAACTTGCGATAAGCCCAGATTAGGTAGTAAAAACCATTTGAGTCTGGGATTTCCGAATGGGGAAACCCACTAGCATAAGCTAGTATCGCTGCGTGAATACATAGCGCAGCGAGGCGAACCGGGGGAACTGAAACATCTAAGTACCCCGAGGAAAAGAAATCAACCGAGATTCCGAAAGTAGCGGCGAGCGAAATTGGATTAGCCCTTAAGCTTTTTATGCGTCAGGTGAAACTTCTGGAAAGTTGTGCGATACAGGGTGATAGCCCCGTAACCGGCAACGCATTTAAAGTGAAATCGAGTAGGGCGGGACACGTGATATCCTGTCTGAATATGGGGGGACCATCCTCCAAGGCTAAATACTACTGACTGACCGATAGTGAACCAGTACCGTGAGGGAAAGGCGAAAAGAACCCCTGTGAGGGGAGTGAAATAGAACCTGAAACCGTGTACGTACAAGCAGTAGGAGCACCTTCGTGGTGTGACTGCGTACCTTTTGTATAATGGGTCAGCGACTTATATTCAGTGGCAAGGTTAACCATCTAGGGGAGCCGTAGGGAAACCGAGTCTTAACTGGGCGTTCAGTCTCTGGATATAGACCCGAAACCAGGTGATCTAGCCATGGGCAGGTTGAAGGTTGAGTAACATCAACTGGAGGACCGAACCGACTAATGTTGAAAAATTAGCGGATGACTTGTGGCTAGGGGTGAAAGGCCAATCAAACCTGGAGATAGCTGGTTCTCCCCGAAAGCTATTTAGGTAGCGCCTCGGACGAATACTACTGGGGGTAGAGCACTGTTAAGGCTAGGGGGTCATCCCGACTTACCAACCCTTTGCAAACTCCGAATACCAGTAAGTACTATCCGGGAGACACACGGCGGGTGCTAACGTCCGTCGTGGAGAGGGAAACAACCCAGACCGCCAGCTAAGGTCCCAAATTACTACTAAGTGGGAAACGATGTGGGAAGGCTCAGACAGCCAGGATGTTGGCTTAGAAGCAGCCATCATTTAAAGAAAGCGTAATAGCTCACTGGTCGAGTCGGCCTGCGCGGAAGATGTAACGGGGCTAAGTAGTAAACCGAAGCTGCGGCAATGCACTTTAGTGCATTGGGTAGGGGAGCGTTCTGTAAGCGGTTGAAGGTGTGTGGTAACGCATGCTGGACGTATCAGAAGTGCGAATGCTGACATGAGTAACGATAAAGGGGGTGAAAAACCTCCTCGCCGGAAGACCAAGGGTTCCTGTCCAACGTTAATCGGGGCAGGGTAAGTCGACCCCTAAGGCGAGGCCGAAAGGCGTAGTCGATGGGAAACGGGTTAATATTCCCGTACTTCTTACAATTGCGATGGGGGGACGGAGAAGGCTAGGTGGGCCTGGCGACGGTTGTCCAGGTTCAAGTGCGTAGGCTGAGAGATTAGGTAAATCCGGTTTCTCTTAAGGCTGAGACACGACGTCGAGCTACTACGGTAGTGAAGTCATTGATGCCATGCTTCCAGGAAAAGCCTCTAAGCTTCAGATTGTAAGGAATCGTACCCCAAACCGACACAGGTGGTCGGGTAGAGAATACCAAGGCGCTTGAGAGAACTCGGGTGAAGGAACTAGGCAAAATGGTACCGTAACTTCGGGAGAAGGTACGCTCTCGACGGTGAAGTCCCTTGCGGATGGAGCTATTGAGAGTCGCAGATACCAGGTGGCTGCAACTGTTTATTAAAAACACAGCACTGTGCAAAATCGTAAGATGACGTATACGGTGTGACGCCTGCCCGGTGCCGGAAGGTTAATTGATGGGGTTAGACTTCGGTCGAAGCTCTTGATCGAAGCCCCGGTAAACGGCGGCCGTAACTATAACGGTCCTAAGGTAGCGAAATTCCTTGTCGGGTAAGTTCCGACCTGCACGAATGGCGTAATGATGGCCACGCTGTCTCCACCCGAGACTCAGTGAAATTGAAATCGCTGTGAAGATGCAGTGTACCCGCGGCTAGACGGAAAGACCCCGTGAACCTTTACTACAGCTTGGCACTGAACATTGACCCTACATGTGTAGGATAGGTGGGAGGCTTTGAAACTAGTACGCCAGTATTAGCGGAGCCGTCCTTGAAATACCACCCTTGTAGTGTTGATGTTCTAACGTCGACCCCTTATCGGGGTTGCGGACAGTGCCTGGTGGGTAGTTTGACTGGGGCGGTCTCCTCCCAAAGCGTAACGGAGGAGCACGAAGGTGGGCTAATCACGGTTGGACATCGTGAGGTTAGTGCAATGGCATAAGCCCGCTTGACTGCGAGAATGACAATTCGAGCAGGTGCGAAAGCAGGTCATAGTGATCCGGTGGTTCTGAATGGAAGGGCCATCGCTCAACGGATAAAAGGTACTCCGGGGATAACAGGCTGATACCGCCCAAGAGTTCATATCGACGGCGGTGTTTGGCACCTCGATGTCGGCTCATCACATCCTGGGGCTGAAGTCGGTCCCAAGGGTATGGCTGTTCGCCATTTAAAGTGGTACGCGAGCTGGGTTTAGAACGTCGTGAGACAGTTCGGTCCCTATCTGCCGTGGGCGTTGGAAGATTGAAGGGGGCTGCTCCTAGTACGAGAGGACCGGAGTGGACGAACCTCTGGTGTTCGGGTTGTGTCGCCAGACGCATTGCCCGGTAGCTAAGTTCGGAATCGATAACCGCTGAAAGCATCTAAGCGGGAAGCGAGCCCTGAGATGAGTCTTCCCTGATACTTTAAGTATCCTAAAGGGTTGTTCGAGACTAGAACGTTGATAGGCAGGGTGTGTAAGCGTTGTGAGGCGTTGAGCTAACCTGTACTAATTGCCCGTGAGGCTTAACCATACAACACCCAAGGGGTTTTGATGGACTCAAAGCAAGAACGAATTGAATGTGTAAGAACTGAAACAGCTTTCCGAATTAAAGAATTTGCTTGGCGACCATAGCGATTTGGACCCACCTGACTTCCATTCCGAACTCAGAAGTGAAACGAATTAGCGCCGATGGTAGTGTGGGGCTTCCCCATGTGAGAGTAGGACATCGCCAGGCTTTATTTCCCACTTGCTTATTTAATAAGCAAGTCACCATAAAGTTCTAAATTATTTTAGAGTTTTATGTTGACTTTCAAAGTGGAAAGCGTATTATACGCACCTCGCTTAAGTGCTAAGGCACTGAAAGCCAAGCTCTTTAACAATATAGACCTATCAATCTGTGTGGGCACTCGTTGATGATAATCCAATTAGATACTTCGGTATCAAATTAGGTTTCAATGAAACGAAGTGACCATTGAATCAAAAGATTCA
The DNA here is from genome assembly GCF_002163755.1 of Vibrio campbellii CAIM 519 = NBRC 15631 = ATCC 25920. Lineage (NCBI taxonomy): Bacteria > Pseudomonadati > Pseudomonadota > Gammaproteobacteria > Vibrionales > Vibrionaceae > Vibrio > Vibrio campbellii. The sequence continues at coordinate 3,190,099 of NZ_CP015863.1, read as the reverse complement.
GCACAGTCAATTCAAACATTACTTTATGTAATGTTCAGTATTCATTGAGCCGACAAAATCTTAAATTGAAGAGTTTGATCATGGCTCAGATTGAACGCTGGCGGCAGGCCTAACACATGCAAGTCGAGCGGAAACGAGTTATCTGAACCTTCGGGGAACGATAACGGCGTCGAGCGGCGGACGGGTGAGTAATGCCTAGGAAATTGCCCTGATGTGGGGGATAACCATTGGAAACGATGGCTAATACCGCATAATGCCTACGGGCCAAAGAGGGGGACCTTCGGGCCTCTCGCGTCGGGATATGCCTAGGTGGGATTAGCTAGTTGGTGAGGTAAGGGCTCACCAAGGCGACGATCCCTAGCTGGTCTGAGAGGATGATCAGCCACACTGGAACTGAGACACGGTCCAGACTCCTACGGGAGGCAGCAGTGGGGAATATTGCACAATGGGCGCAAGCCTGATGCAGCCATGCCGCGTGTGTGAAGAAGGCCTTCGGGTTGTAAAGCACTTTCAGTCGTGAGGAAGGTAGTGAAGTTAATAGCTGCATTATTTGACGTTAGCGACAGAAGAAGCACCGGCTAACTCCGTGCCAGCAGCCGCGGTAATACGGAGGGTGCGAGCGTTAATCGGAATTACTGGGCGTAAAGCGCATGCAGGTGGTTTGTTAAGTCAGATGTGAAAGCCCGGGGCTCAACCTCGGAATTGCATTTGAAACTGGCAGACTAGAGTACTGTAGAGGGGGGTAGAATTTCAGGTGTAGCGGTGAAATGCGTAGAGATCTGAAGGAATACCGGTGGCGAAGGCGGCCCCCTGGACAGATACTGACACTCAGATGCGAAAGCGTGGGGAGCAAACAGGATTAGATACCCTGGTAGTCCACGCCGTAAACGATGTCTACTTGGAGGTTGTGGCCTTGAGCCGTGGCTTTCGGAGCTAACGCGTTAAGTAGACCGCCTGGGGAGTACGGTCGCAAGATTAAAACTCAAATGAATTGACGGGGGCCCGCACAAGCGGTGGAGCATGTGGTTTAATTCGATGCAACGCGAAGAACCTTACCTACTCTTGACATCCAGAGAACTTTCCAGAGATGGATTGGTGCCTTCGGGAACTCTGAGACAGGTGCTGCATGGCTGTCGTCAGCTCGTGTTGTGAAATGTTGGGTTAAGTCCCGCAACGAGCGCAACCCTTATCCTTGTTTGCCAGCGAGTAATGTCGGGAACTCCAGGGAGACTGCCGGTGATAAACCGGAGGAAGGTGGGGACGACGTCAAGTCATCATGGCCCTTACGAGTAGGGCTACACACGTGCTACAATGGCGCATACAGAGGGCAGCCAACTTGCGAGAGTGAGCGAATCCCAAAAAGTGCGTCGTAGTCCGGATCGGAGTCTGCAACTCGACTCCGTGAAGTCGGAATCGCTAGTAATCGTGGATCAGAATGCCACGGTGAATACGTTCCCGGGCCTTGTACACACCGCCCGTCACACCATGGGAGTGGGCTGCAAAAGAAGTAGGTAGTTTAACCTTCGGGGGGACGCTTACCACTTTGTGGTTCATGACTGGGGTGAAGTCGTAACAAGGTAGCGCTAGGGGAACCTGGCGCTGGATCACCTCCTTATACGATGATTACTCACGATGAGTGTCCACACAGATTGATACGGTTTATAAAGTAAAAGAGATAGAACATCTCCCAAGATGTTCAACTTAGTGTCCCGTTCGTCTAGAGGCCTAGGACACCGCCCTTTCACGGCGGTAACAGGGGTTCGACTCCCCTACGGGATACCATTGGGTCGTTAGCTCAGTTGGTAGAGCAGTTGACTTTTAATCAATTGGTCGCAGGTTCGAATCCTGCACGACCCACCATTCTTCTCCACGAAGAATTAAAACTTATGTGGGCGATTAGCTCAGTTGGGAGAGCACCTGCCTTACAAGCAGGGGGTCACTGGTTCGAGCCCGGTATCGCCCACCATTCTCTAAGTATTTTTGGATAGGAATTCCAAACCACTTCAGTAAAACGTACGTGGTTAGAATTTTCGTCTCTGAAAGTATTTAGAAAATGTACTTCCTTGTGAAGAAACATAGCTCTTTAACAATTTGGAAAGCTGACAAAACAATCTTTAAGATTGTTTGTAAAGTTCTCAAAGTATTCTTAATTGAATACTCCAAACAACACATTCAAGTGTTCTTGGGTTTTGTCTTACTGTTTAAGTAAAACAAAACATATTTGAGTCCGGCAAAATCGAGTCTGCATCATGTATAAAAATTGCAGACAACTTTGGTGATTTGACTTCAACTCGAAACTCCTTCGGGTTGTATGGTTAAGTGACTAAGCGTACACGGTGGATGCCTTGGCAGTCAGAGGCGATGAAGGACGTATTAACTTGCGATAAGCCCAGATTAGGTAGTAAAAACCATTTGAGTCTGGGATTTCCGAATGGGGAAACCCACTAGCATAAGCTAGTATCGCTGCGTGAATACATAGCGCAGCGAGGCGAACCGGGGGAACTGAAACATCTAAGTACCCCGAGGAAAAGAAATCAACCGAGATTCCGAAAGTAGCGGCGAGCGAAATTGGATTAGCCCTTAAGCTTTTTATGCGTCAGGTGAAACTTCTGGAAAGTTGTGCGATACAGGGTGATAGCCCCGTAACCGGCAACGCATTTAAAGTGAAATCGAGTAGGGCGGGACACGTGATATCCTGTCTGAATATGGGGGGACCATCCTCCAAGGCTAAATACTACTGACTGACCGATAGTGAACCAGTACCGTGAGGGAAAGGCGAAAAGAACCCCTGTGAGGGGAGTGAAATAGAACCTGAAACCGTGTACGTACAAGCAGTAGGAGCACCTTCGTGGTGTGACTGCGTACCTTTTGTATAATGGGTCAGCGACTTATATTCAGTGGCAAGGTTAACCATCTAGGGGAGCCGTAGGGAAACCGAGTCTTAACTGGGCGTTCAGTCTCTGGATATAGACCCGAAACCAGGTGATCTAGCCATGGGCAGGTTGAAGGTTGAGTAACATCAACTGGAGGACCGAACCGACTAATGTTGAAAAATTAGCGGATGACTTGTGGCTAGGGGTGAAAGGCCAATCAAACCTGGAGATAGCTGGTTCTCCCCGAAAGCTATTTAGGTAGCGCCTCGGACGAATACTACTGGGGGTAGAGCACTGTTAAGGCTAGGGGGTCATCCCGACTTACCAACCCTTTGCAAACTCCGAATACCAGTAAGTACTATCCGGGAGACACACGGCGGGTGCTAACGTCCGTCGTGGAGAGGGAAACAACCCAGACCGCCAGCTAAGGTCCCAAATTACTACTAAGTGGGAAACGATGTGGGAAGGCTCAGACAGCCAGGATGTTGGCTTAGAAGCAGCCATCATTTAAAGAAAGCGTAATAGCTCACTGGTCGAGTCGGCCTGCGCGGAAGATGTAACGGGGCTAAGTAGTAAACCGAAGCTGCGGCAATGCACTTTAGTGCATTGGGTAGGGGAGCGTTCTGTAAGCGGTTGAAGGTGTGTGGTAACGCATGCTGGACGTATCAGAAGTGCGAATGCTGACATGAGTAACGATAAAGGGGGTGAAAAACCTCCTCGCCGGAAGACCAAGGGTTCCTGTCCAACGTTAATCGGGGCAGGGTAAGTCGACCCCTAAGGCGAGGCCGAAAGGCGTAGTCGATGGGAAACGGGTTAATATTCCCGTACTTCTTACAATTGCGATGGGGGGACGGAGAAGGCTAGGTGGGCCTGGCGACGGTTGTCCAGGTTCAAGTGCGTAGGCTGAGAGATTAGGTAAATCCGGTTTCTCTTAAGGCTGAGACACGACGTCGAGCTACTACGGTAGTGAAGTCATTGATGCCATGCTTCCAGGAAAAGCCTCTAAGCTTCAGATTGTAAGGAATCGTACCCCAAACCGACACAGGTGGTCGGGTAGAGAATACCAAGGCGCTTGAGAGAACTCGGGTGAAGGAACTAGGCAAAATGGTACCGTAACTTCGGGAGAAGGTACGCTCTCGACGGTGAAGTCCCTTGCGGATGGAGCTATTGAGAGTCGCAGATACCAGGTGGCTGCAACTGTTTATTAAAAACACAGCACTGTGCAAAATCGTAAGATGACGTATACGGTGTGACGCCTGCCCGGTGCCGGAAGGTTAATTGATGGGGTTAGACTTCGGTCGAAGCTCTTGATCGAAGCCCCGGTAAACGGCGGCCGTAACTATAACGGTCCTAAGGTAGCGAAATTCCTTGTCGGGTAAGTTCCGACCTGCACGAATGGCGTAATGATGGCCACGCTGTCTCCACCCGAGACTCAGTGAAATTGAAATCGCTGTGAAGATGCAGTGTACCCGCGGCTAGACGGAAAGACCCCGTGAACCTTTACTACAGCTTGGCACTGAACATTGACCCTACATGTGTAGGATAGGTGGGAGGCTTTGAAACTAGTACGCCAGTATTAGTGGAGCCGTCCTTGAAATACCACCCTTGTAGTGTTGATGTTCTAACGTCGACCCCTTATCGGGGTTGCGGACAGTGCCTGGTGGGTAGTTTGACTGGGGCGGTCTCCTCCCAAAGCGTAACGGAGGAGCACGAAGGTGGGCTAATCACGGTTGGACATCGTGAGGTTAGTGCAATGGCATAAGCCCGCTTGACTGCGAGAATGACAATTCGAGCAGGTGCGAAAGCAGGTCATAGTGATCCGGTGGTTCTGAATGGAAGGGCCATCGCTCAACGGATAAAAGGTACTCCGGGGATAACAGGCTGATACCGCCCAAGAGTTCATATCGACGGCGGTGTTTGGCACCTCGATGTCGGCTCATCACATCCTGGGGCTGAAGTCGGTCCCAAGGGTATGGCTGTTCGCCATTTAAAGTGGTACGCGAGCTGGGTTTAGAACGTCGTGAGACAGTTCGGTCCCTATCTGCCGTGGGCGTTGGAAGATTGAAGGGGGCTGCTCCTAGTACGAGAGGACCGGAGTGGACGAACCTCTGGTGTTCGGGTTGTGTCGCCAGACGCATTGCCCGGTAGCTAAGTTCGGAATCGATAACCGCTGAAAGCATCTAAGCGGGAAGCGAGCCCTGAGATGAGTCTTCCCTGATACTTTAAGTATCCTAAAGGGTTGTTCGAGACTAGAACGTTGATAGGCAGGGTGTGTAAGCGTTGTGAGGCGTTGAGCTAACCTGTACTAATTGCCCGTGAGGCTTAACCATACAACACCCAAGGGGTTTTGATGGACTCAAAGCAAGAACGAATTGAATGTGTAAGAACTGAAACAGCTTTCCGAATTAAAGAATTTGCTTGGCGACCATAGCGATTTGGACCCACCTGACTTCCATTCCGAACTCAGAAGTGAAACGAATTAGCGCCGATGGTAGTGTGGGGCTTCCCCATGTGAGAGTAGGACATCGCCAGGCTTTAAATTTAGACTTAAGGTCTAACCAGTGCGGAGCGGTAGTTCAGTTGGTTAGAATACCGGCCTGTCACGCCGGGGGTCGCGGGTTCGAGTCCCGTCCGCTCCGCCACTTATTTCAAAGACCTCGCTTTTGCGAGGTTTTTTTGAATCTACAATGTGATAAACTGTAGTTTCTACAGGGGTGTAGCTCCAATTGGCAGAGCAGCGGATTCCAAATCCGCGTGTTGGGAGTTCGAATCTCTCCACCCCTGCCATATTCAAGGCTCTGGTCAAAAGACTAGAGCCTTTTTCGTATTTGTATCTTAAGGCCAAAGCAGTGGATTCCCCTGATACTCCAAAACAGCGCGTGTTGGAAGTTGGGGGGCCAGCTCAGTCGAATCTCTGGAACGCCAGCCCGGTCCACTCCTGCGATATTTAAGGCTCTAGCAGAAATGCTGGAGTCTTTTTCGTATATGAAGAAAAGAATACCAGTCTAGTTGAAAGTGCACCTGATTCCCCTAAACCCAAAATAGCGCATGCTGGAAATGTGAATCCCAAGGGGAAAGGGTTTTGTTCATACCCTAATATTCACCCCTTCGAGGAGAGGTATCGACTCAGGGGAGACACTGAAAGCCTTCTTATTTACTCGTTCTAGCTATTTCCCTCTAAAGTAACCCAACGTTATTTCCTTATGAGCCATTAGAGGGGATGCCATAGGGGGAGTTTGTTTATTCGAGCTTATAGACCTTGTTATTCTCTGCGAGTTTTAGTTGCCCTTACCTCCCAGGCTAACAGTAATAAAAAAGCCCAGTACTTTCATACTGGGCTTCGTTATGAATTTAGCTAGACTTCTTAAAGAATACGTTTAAGTACCCCATCAGCTTTGATTCGAGTGATCTTGCGAACTAACTTCTGAACACTTACCGGGTAGTCTTCTACTTTTTCTAGCTGCTTGTAGGTGCAAATAAGCTGAGTATGTTCAAGAATGTTTGCCACTTCTTGTTCAAACTTATCTGTCATCTTGGCGTAGTTATCTTGTACCAATAGACCATTTTCTAGATCCAGTGACCATGCTCGAGGGTTCAAGTTATTACCAGTCATCAGCATGTAGCGCTTATCTACCCAAATGCCTTTTAGATGGAAACTGTTGTTATCGTGCTTCCAAAGGTGAATAGATAGCTTACGAGCAGCAATGCTAGCTTCATTTGCTTTTGCGAAACGACGTAAGTTGAGTTCGTATAGATATGGTAAGCCACCAATAGTCTTAAACTCTTCTTCAGGGGAGATGTAGAAGTCGTTAGCAGTTTTGTCACCAACCACTATTGTTACTTTTACACCACGTTTCATTGCACGTTTAACTTCACGATTAATTGCTTTCGGGAAGTTAAAGTAAGGAGTGCAGATAAAGATTTCGTTCTGAGCAGCAGCAAGTAGCTTAACGATTTGTTGATTGAGTAAATTACGACGCTTACCTAAACCGACTAATGGCGTCACATTCACTTCTTCTTCGCTAGCAATTTCTGGTTCAAACTCATAGTTTGCACGTGCAAGTGAAGAGCGAAGTTGGCGAATGTCAGCTTTGATTTCTTTGGTTTCAGGCTTATCTTTGCCGGCTAAGTCGTTGACTGCAGGATGAGCGATCATTTCGTCTTGAATGAACCTCACCATAGAGTCTGCTAACGTTTTATGCTGAATGACATGGTAGCGGTCGAAACGGTAACGATCGTTGTACTGAAGGTATACGTTGTTCAGGCTTGCACCACTGTAGATCACGGTGTCATCTACGATAAAACCTTTGAGGTGCAGCACACCAAACACTTCTCTACCACGCACTGGAATACCGTAGACAGGAATAGAATGTTGATATTTCTTTGCGAAGGCTTTGTACAGTGCAGCATTACCTTCTGACGACTCTGCGCCAATGAGACCACGTTGCGCTCGGTGCCAATCTACACAGATATTGATGTCCAATCCAGGATTGCGCTGCTTCGCTTCATAGAGCGCTGTGAAAATTTCACGGCCAGCTTCATCATCTTCCAGATATAGAGCGACTAGGTAAATTCGCGACGTTGCTTTGCTGATCGCTTCAAGAAGACGAGTTCTGAAAGTATCTGCTGCATGCAGAACTTCAAAGTCTTCAGGCTTAACTGCGAGACTTGGCAACTGTTCGAATGGGTTCCTACTTACTATCATACCGGTGTGAGTACCTTAATTAAGTGCAATATTGCGAACCTGACATTTTACCAAAGATATGATTTCTCTGGCTACAAAACCACACCCTTTGAGGTGCGAGAAATAATGAATTGCATTGGAATGAGATCTTTACCACTCTCTACATAACGCAAATAAGCCATTTTTAATGAATTGGGAAGCTCTGTGCTCTCGATGGTTTTGAATCCATGTTGTGCGTAATAGTTTTCTAAATGGCTAAAAGCAAAGCAATAGTCGCCATCATTGAAAACTTTGCTTTTGCAATGTTCAAGCAGCGCCCCTCCCACACCTGTCCCCCTATATTCCGGCACAACGAGCATACCGGTTAGTAGGCGTGACTTCTCTACCGTCTTCATTCTTAACAAAGCGACGATACTGTTGTCGATACTGGCTGTAATGATTAGCTCGTCTCGTTTTGCCCGTCCAGCGGGATAATGGGCTTTGTACAACCTCTTAATAAGAGGAAGTTTGATTGGATTTAACACTTCTATGATTAATGAGCTAGGTATTGTCACTGCGGCTAAAAGATAACTAATGTAGAATGTTCACAGTTTAAGAGAATCTCATCAGGCGTTGCAAATCCACTATGGAAATTAAGAAACACGCGAGCCTTAAGGCTTTCCACACATTTGGTATCGAACAAACCTGTGCGTACCTGGCGATTGTTGAGTCAGTAGAGGACGTAAGACAACTTTTCCAAGACCAAGCTTATCAAGACATACCCAAGCTCTTTCTGGGGAAGGGTAGCAACATGCTGTTTACTCAACCTTATGAAGGTATGGTGATCATCAACCGTTTAATGGGTAAAACGGTCACTGAAACCGACGAGCATTACTTATTACACGTTGAAGGTGGGGAAGATTGGCCGAGTTTGGTTGCGTGGAGTGTTGAGCAGGGCATGGGGGGGATGGAGAATCTCGCTCTTATTCCTGGATGTGCGGGTTCTGCTCCTATCCAAAACATCGGAGCTTATGGCCTAGAGTTACAGAGCATTTGTGAGTACGTGGACATTCTTGACCTTCACAGCTTTGAAACAAGGCGAATGACCGCTAACGAGTGCCAGTTTGGTTATCGTGATTCTATCTTCAAGCACGAACTGTATGAAAAGTGCTTTATCACAGCGGTGGGTCTGAAATTGTCGAAGCAGTGGAAGGCGATCAATCAATATGGTCCTTTGCAGAGTATTCCAGAGGATGAGTTAACTCCTCTCGCTATCTTTGAACGTGTTTGCCAAGTGCGTATGGAAAAGCTGCCTGATCCAGCGAAAGTCGGCAATGCGGGCAGTTTCTTCAAAAACCCTGTGATCAGCCAAGATCATTATGATCGCCTAATTCAGCAGCACAGCAATATGGTGGCTTACCCAGCACAGGGCGGAATGAAGGTCGCAGCGGGATGGTTAATAGACCAATGTGGTCTTAAGGGTATATCGGTCAATGGTGCTCAAGTGAATCCATTGCAAGCTTTGGTGTTGACTAATGTTGATAACTGCAGTGCTGATGATGTAGTCGACTTAGCGTCTCTGGTGAAAAAGACCGTTTGGGATAAATACCAGATTGAACTTGAACACGAAGTTCGTTTTATGAATAACAAAGGTGAAACCAATCTAGCTGAGATTGAGGCTAAACAATGAGAAAGGAACACTCTGTAAAGCTGCATATCCTCAAGTCCCTTAGCGATGGAGGTTTTCATTCCGGAGAAGGCTTGGGGCAAGAACTTGGGATTTCTCGAGCTGCTATTGCTAAGCACATTAAAGGGCTAAATGACTGGGGCGTTGATATATACCGTATCCAAGGACGTGGTTATCAGTTAGCACAACCTTTGCATTTACTCGACGAAGAGAGACTTCAAGCTCAATTGGATACTCCTCTCGAGCTTATTTCCGTGATCGACTCTACTAACCAATATCTACTCGATCGAGTCAATGATTCTGTGAAAGGGCGAGTCTGCCTAGCAGAATATCAGGCGAAGGGGCGAGGGCGACGTGGTCGTCAATGGATATCGCCTTTTGGTACAAATTTATACTTATCCATGTACTGGCGTTTGGATGCTGGTATGGCAGCGGCTATGGGGTTGAGCTTGGTTGTTGGCATTGCCGCTGTGGAAGCTATCGAAGAGTTGGGCATTCAAGGCGTTAAACTTAAATGGCCGAATGATATCTACTACCAGGATAAAAAGCTCGCGGGTATCTTAGTGGAAATGTCTGGGCAAGCAGGCGGTGCAGCGCATTTAGTTATTGGTATGGGGCTTAATATTGGTATGCCAGACTTGCAGCCGGACATTGATCAGCCTTGGACAACTTTGAATCAAGTTAGTGATGGTTTTAGTATCGACCGAAATGACCTAGCGCTCAAGTTCATCAAACATTGGAAGATGGCATTAGAAGAATACGAGATGACGGGATTGGCCGGTTTTGTTGAGCGTTGGAATCGTTTAGATAATTTTATTGGTCGCCCAGTGAAGTTATTAATGGGTCCAAGAGAAGTGCATGGCGTTGTGAAAGGCATTGACCAACAAGGCGGTGTTGTTCTAGAAACCGAGAATGGATTGGAGACCTACATTGGTGGTGAGATCTCCTTAAGAAAAACGGAATAGAGCGATCAAGCTAGCATTACTTTCTCAGTGATACTTTATCAACCAAGTGGCTTGGTCCTTTGTGTAAGATAAGATGGGCTCTTTCTCGAGTGGGAAGAATATTATGCTCTAAATTGAGTCCATTAATATCATGCCAAATTTGCTTTGCCTTACTCTTTGCTTCTTCCACTGAGAGCTGAGTGTAATGACTAAAGTACGAGCCAGGCTTGGTAAATGCCCCTCTACGAAACTTCAAGAAGCGCTCTACATACCATTGCTCGATGGTTTCGGTTTCCGCATCCACATAAATAGAGAAATCAAGAAAGTCTGAGACAAACACACGATGAGGATCATGCGGGTAGTCCATACCGCTCTGTAGGACATTTAATCCCTCGATAATAAGTACATCAGGGCGATCTACTTTCTTGCGCTCTTCAGTGATGTCATAAGTAATGTGTGAATAAACCGGGACTTCTAAATTCGGCTGACCGGCTTTTACATCGGAAACGAATTCGACCAAGCGTTTAATGTCGTAAGACTCCGGGAAGCCTTTACGATGCATGATACCTTTCTCTTCCAATATCTTCTTTGGATATAAGAAACCATCCGTTGTTACAAGTGCAACTTTTGGGTGGTTCTCCCAACGTGATAGCAAAGCCTCTAGCAGTCGCGCGGTCGTACTCTTACCAACTGCTACACTGCCAGCGATACCAATAACAAAGGGTGGGGCATGTTCTTCTGTGTTGAGAAATTGCTGAAGTACCGAGTTGCGGCTTTGGCGAGCCTGAACGTACAGATTTAAAAGGCGAGACAAAGGAAGGTAGATCTCTACCGCTTCCTCCATAGTGAGGTTTTCATTAATGCCTTGAAGCGCAGTTAAATCATCTTCAGATAGTGTCATTGGAACAGAATTACGCAATTCTGCCCATTCGGCACGGTCAAATGACAAAAATGGACTCATGGGTCTCTTTTATCCTTGGTTTCATAGAGAGCAAGAACATACAACAAGCTCCGTGCAAAGCAAACGACAAAGCTCGAAAGTTTGCTTTAAAAAGCGAGGTTTGTATGATTTTGCAGCAATTGATTCTAAAAAGTCTAATTTTACGTTTTTTTTTGAAATAGCTATTGCAACCTAGAAAATCATTCAATAGAATGCGCACCACTTATGCCGACTTAGCTCAGTAGGTAGAGCAACTGACTTGTAATCAGTAGGTCACCAGTTCGATTCCGGTAGTCGGCACCATTCTTTCCTGTTTCTTAGAGAAGCAATTGTAGTAAGAATGGCTTAAAATTTTGGAGGGGTTCCCGAGTGGCCAAAGGGAGCAGACTGTAAATCTGCCGGCACTGCCTTCGATGGTTCGAATCCGTCCCCCTCCACCATATTCTTTAGGAAATAGCTCTCAGAGTTACGTGTTGCGGGCATCGTATAATGGCTATTACCTCAGCCTTCCAAGCTGATGATGCGGGTTCGATTCCCGCTGCCCGCTCCACTCTAATTTGAGTGCTGATATAGCTCAGGTGGTAGAGCGCATCCTTGGTAAGGATGAGGTCGGCAGTTCGAGTCTGCCTATCAGCACCAGCTCTCAAAGTTATTTCCTTTTGATATAAGATTTACCAATTATCTTTTTTGGTTGCGTGGTCGATTCGGGCCACCTAAATCCGTACCTAGAGGGACTACTCATGTCTAAAGAAAAATTTGAACGTACGAAACCGCACGTTAACGTTGGTACTATCGGCCACGTTGACCACGGTAAAACAACTCTAACTGCAGCTATCTGTACAACACTTGCTAAAGTTTACGGCGGTGTAGCTAAAGACTTCGCATCTATCGATAACGCTCCAGAAGAGCGTGAGCGTGGTATCACAATCGCTACTTCTCACGTAGAGTACGACACTCCAACTCGTCACTACGCACACGTAGACTGTCCAGGACACGCGGATTACGTTAAAAACATGATCACTGGTGCTGCACAGATGGACGGTGGTATCCTAGTTGTTGCTGCGACAGATGGTCCAATGCCACAAACTCGTGAGCACATCCTACTAGGCCGTCAGGTTGGTATCCCATACATCATCGTATTCATGAACAAATGTGACATGGTTGACGATGAAGAGCTACTAGAACTAGTAGAAATGGAAGTTCGTGAACTTCTATCTGAGTACGATTTCCCAGGTGATGACCTACCAGTTATCCAAGGTTCTGCACTAGGCGCACTAAACGGCGAAGAGCAGTGGGAAGCTAAGATTGTTGAACTAGCAGAAGCGCTAGATTCATACATTCCTGAGCCAGAGCGTGCAGTAGATATGCCATTCCTAATGCCTATCGAAGACGTATTCTCAATCCAAGGTCGTGGTACAGTAGTAACTGGCCGTATCGAACGTGGTATCCTAAACGTAGGTGACGAAGTTGCTATCGTTGGTATCAAAGACACTACTACTACTACATGTACTGGTGTTGAAATGTTCCGTAAGCTTCTTGACGAAGGTCGCGCTGGTGAGAACGTTGGTGCACTTCTACGTGGTACTAAGCGTGATGAAGTTGAACGTGGTCAAGTACTAGCTAAGCCTGGTTCAATCACTCCACACACTAAGTTCGAGTCAGAAGTATACGTACTTTCTAAAGATGAAGGTGGCCGTCACACTCCATTCTTCAAAGGTTACCGTCCACAGTTCTACTTCCGTACAACTGACGTAACTGGCGACATCTCTCTACCAGAAGGCGTAGAAATGGTAATGCCAGGCGACAACATCCAAATGCAAGTTGAGCTAATCGCTCCTATCGCTATGGATGAAGGCCTACGTTTCGCTATCCGTGAAGGTGGCCGTACTGTAGGTGCTGGTGTTGTTGCTAAGATCTTCGACTAATTCTTAACGAATTAACGAATGTCTTCGGAAAATCTTGAATTAGATTTGACGAACCAGTAGCAAAAAGGGCATCATTTGATGCCCTTTTTCTGCACTCAACATTATTTTAGCTGTTTTCTTGTTCAGATTTTGGTTGAGAGCAGAGCAAGATTGGCCAGACAGGCTTAATCTTAAGAGAGTAGCGCTGATTTTTTCAGCGATATGGAGTTTGCCCTGCAACAGCGGGGTTGTTGTCGTCTATATTAAGACTTGTGACAGGTTGGTTTATGAAAGCAAATAATGCTGAAACTCCTGATAGCTCAAACGCAGCAGATACGTTTAAGTGGATTGCCGCTTTCGTATTGGCAGCGGCCGCTGTTGTGGGTAATTACCTGTATGGTGAAATGTCTGTAGTTGTTCGCGCTGCAGGCGTTGTTGTTCTTATTGCAGCTGCCCTTGGCGTTGCAGCAACAACGACTAAAGGTAAAGCAGCGATCAGTTTTGCAAAAGAATCTCGTATGGAAGTTCGTAAGGTTGTTTGGCCTACACGCCAAGAAACTATGCAAACAACACTGATCGTTTTAGCTGTAAGTATTGTAATGGCTCTAGCGCTTTGGGGTATTGACGGCATTATGGTTCGTCTAGTAGCTCTAGCGACTGGGGTATAGAGGGTTTTAATTCATGAGTGAAGCTCCAAAAAAACGCTGGTATGTGGTTCAAGCCTTCTCTGGATTTGAAGGTCGTGTAGCTCAATCTCTTCGCGAGCATATCAAAATGCACAGCATGGAAGAGCTATTCGGTGAAGTACTGGTTCCTACTGAAGAAGTAGTAGAAATGCGCGCGGGTCAGCGTCGTAAATCTGAGCGTAAGTTCTTCCCAGGGTACGTCCTTGTTCAGATGATTATGAACGATGAATCATGGCACCTAGTACGCAGTGTGCCGCGTGTCATGGGCTTCATTGGTGGTACCTCAGACCGTCCGGCACCTATCACAGATAAGGAAGCTGACGCTATTCTTAACCGTCTTGAGAAAGCGAGTGAAGCTCCTCGTCCACGTACTATGTACGAAGCGGGCGAAGTGGTACGTGTTAATGAAGGTCCATTTGCTGACTTCAATGGTACTGTTGAAGAAGTGGATTACGAGAAGAGCCGCCTGAAAGTGTCTGTATCGATCTTTGGTCGTGCAACACCAGTTGAGCTTGAATTTGGTCAGGTTGAAAAACTTGATTAAAAAAACACCTTTTTAAGGGTTGTCTAAGGCGCGAATTATGACTATAATTTCGCGCCTTTTTACTTCTGGTGAAGTAAAAAGTTTTTTCATAAACGGGGAGCTGATCGGTGATTAGCGTTTGTACCCAAACTTAGGAATTATCATGGCTAAGAAAGTTGAAGCTTACATCAAGCTACAAGTTGCAGCTGGTATGGCGAACCCAAGTCCACCAGTTGGTCCTGCACTAGGTCAACACGGTGTTAACATCATGGAATTCTGTAAAGCGTTCAACGCGAAAACAGAATCTCTAGAGAAAGGTCTACCTACTCCTGTTGTTATCACTGTATACAACGACCGTTCTTTCACGTTCGTAACTAAGACTCCACCTGCTGCTGTTCTTCTTAAGAAAGCTGCTGGCGTTAAGTCTGGTTCAGGTCGTCCAAACACTGAAAAAGTTGGTACTGTAACTGACGCTCAAATCCAAGAAATCGCAGAAACTAAAGCTGCTGATATGACTGGTGCTGACATCGAAGCGATGAAGCGTTCAATCGCTGGTACTGCTCGTTCAATGGGCCTAGTGGTAGAGGGTTAATAAGATGGCTAAACTAACTAAGCGCATGCGCGTAATCCGCGAAAAAGTTGACGTAACTAAAGAGTACGAAATCAACGAAGCTGTTGCTCTTCTTCAAGAACTAGCTACTGCTAAATTCGTAGAGTCTGTTGACGTTGCTGTTAACCTAGGCATCGATGCTCGTAAATCTGACCAGAACGTACGTGGTGCAACTGTACTGCCTCACGGTACTGGCCGCGAAATCCGCGTTGCAGTGTTCACTCAAGGTGCAAACGCTGAAGCAGCTAAAGAAGCTGGCGCAGACATCGTTGGTATGGAAGATCTTGCTGAGCAAGTTAAGAAAGGCGAAATGAACTTCGACGTAGTTGTTGCTTCTCCAGATGCAATGCGCGTTGTAGGTCAACTAGGTACTATCCTAGGTCCTCGCGGTCTGATGCCAAACCCTAAAGTTGGTACTGTAACTCCTAACGTTGCTGAAGCGGTTAAGAACGCTAAAGCTGGTCAGGTTCGTTACCGTAACGACAAAAACGGCATCATCCACACTACTATCGGTAAAGCAAACTTCTCTGCTGAGCAGATCAAAGAGAACCTAGAAGCTCTTCTAGTTGCTCTGAAGAAAGCTAAGCCATCTTCAGCGAAAGGTACTTTCCTGAAGAAAGTAAGCATCTCTACTACTATGGGTGCTGGTGTTGCTGTTGATCAGGCTAGCCTGAACACTCAAGCATAATTTATTTGCTTAGGCGCAAAATTTGTATATAATTTTGCGCCTAATATTTGTGGTTGGGGCTGAACATTGGTTCTTTGAACTGTCTCCTAGTTCGAAATGAATTAAGACCCAGTCTCCGTCCAAGACCGTAGGTGTTTGTTCTCAAGACAAACTTAATCATCCTACGTAGATGGTGCCCGAACTGACAGAAAGCTCTATGTAAATAGTTAACTTTCTTCTGGGAATGCACCTCAATAGCTCTCACTGTCGTGATGATAGTGAGTGGTGTAACGACAACCAGGAGTAAATCCAAGATGGCTTTAAACCTTCAAGACAAAAAAGCAATTGTTGCTGAAGTCAACGAAGCTGCCAGTGGTGCACTTTCTGCAGTTGTAGCTGATTCTCGTGGCGTTGAAGTTGGCGCGATGACTTCTCTACGTAAACAAGCTCGCGAAGCGGGTGTTTACATGAAAGTCGTGCGTAACACTCTAGCACGTCGTGCGGTTCAGGGTACAGACTACGAGTGTCTAACTGACACTTTCACTGGTCCTACTCTAATCGCGTTCTCTAACGAGCACCCAGGTGCTGCAGCGCGTCTTTTCAAAGACTTCGCTAAAGAGAACAAAGATTTCGAGATCAAAGCTGCTGCATTTGAAGGCGCTGTAACTGACGCTGAAGTACTAGCAACACTACCAACTTACGACGAAGCAATCGCACGCCTAATGATGTGCATGAAAGAAGCTTCTGCTGGCAAGCTGGTACGTACTATCGCTGCTATCCGCGATCAAAAAGAAGAAGCAGCGGCTTAAGCCTTGCTTTTTACTGGTTGCAAAATAAACTTATTGTTGACTTAAAAGAGAATTGTTATGTCTATTACTAACGAGCAAATCCTAGACGCAGTTGCAGAAATGTCTGTAATGCAAGTTGTTGAACTAATCGAAGCTATGGAAGAGAAATTCGGTGTAACTGCTGCTGCTGCAGTAGTTGCAGGTGGCGCAGCAGGCGGCGAAGCTGCAGCTGAGCAAACTGAATTTGACGTAATCCTAGAATCTGCTGGCGGTAACAAAGTTGCTGTAATCAAAGCAGTACGTGGCGCAACTGGCCTAGGTCTTAAAGAAGCTAAAGCTCTTGTAGACGGCGCTCCAGCACCTCTTAAAGAAGGTGTTGACAAAGCAGAAGCTGACGCACTTAAAGCTCAGCTAGAAGAAGCTGGTGCAACTGTTGCTGTTAAGTAATTATTGCATAGTTTCTTAGCCTAACGGCTAATTGGCTGGTGGTTTTTTAACCACCGGCCTTTTTGCGCTGTAGGGTATAGGCGAATTTTCCCGCTGTTTAAGCGCCTGTCCCCGAGCAAAAAACATTTCATTCCTACGCAATGAAATGTCACTACAGTAAACAGCTATTTAGTCACTGTCCCTTACCCCCCTTAAGTAACTAGGAGCGGGCGGACAGTTTGGGTCACTTATCAGCGAGCTGAGGAACCCCATGGTTTACTCTTATACCGAGAAAAAGCGCATCCGTAAGGACTTTGGTACTCGTCCACAAGTTTTGGACATTCCATACCTGCTATCGATCCAGCTCGATTCGTTCGACAAATTCATCGAACAGGATCCTGAAGGTCAATACGGTCTTGAAGCTGCTTTCCGTTCTGTATTCCCAATTCAGAGCTACAACGGCAATTCTGAGCTGCAATACGTTAGCTACCGTCTTGGTGAGCCAGTTTTTGACGTTAAAGAATGTCAAATCCGCGGTGTAACTTACTCAAAGCCACTACGCGTAAAACTACGTCTAGTAATCTTTGATAAAGACGCGCCAGCAGGTACTGTAAAAGACATTAAAGAACAAGAAGTCTACATGGGCGAAATTCCGCTTATGACAGACAATGGTACCTTCGTAATTAACGGTACCGAGAGGGTTATCGTATCCCAGCTGCACCGAAGCCCAGGCGTGTTCTTCGACAGCGATAAGGGTAAGACCCACTCTTCAGGTAAAGTTCTATATAACGCACGTGTAATTCCTTACCGTGGCTCATGGTTAGACTTTGAGTTCGATCCTAAGGATAACTTATACGTACGTATCGACCGTCGTCGTAAGCTACCAGCTTCGATCATCCTTCGTGCACTTGGTAAGACGTCAGAAGAAATTCTAGATATCTTCTTCGAGAAAGTGAACTTCGAAGTGAAAGACCAAACTCTACTAATGGAGTTGGTTCCTGATCGTCTACGTGGTGAAACTGCGTCATTCGACATTGAAGCGAACGGTAAAACTTACGTTGAGCAAGGTCGCCGCGTTACAGCTCGTCATATCCGCCAACTAGAAAAAGATGGCGTTGATCACATCGAAGTACCAGTTGAGTACATCGTTGGTAAAGTTGCATCGAAAGATTACGTCAACGAAGCAACAGGCGAGATCATTGTTAACGCTAACCAGGAAATTAGCCTGGAAGCACTAGCGAACCTATCTCAGGCTGGCCATAAATCACTAGAAACGTTGTTCACCAACGATCTAGACCACGGTCCATTCATGTCAGACACACTACGTATCGACAGCACTGTTGATCGTATTTCTGCATTGGTAGAAATCTACCGCATGATGCGCCCTGGCGAGCCACCAACAAAAGAAGCTGCAGAAGCACTATTCGAAAGCCTATTCTTCTCTGAAGAGCGTTACGATCTATCGACTGTTGGTCGTATGAAGTTCAACAGCTCTATCGGCCGTGAAGATGCTCAAGAGCAAGGCACACTTGACGAGCTAGACATCGTTGAAGTGATGAAGAAGCTTATCGCGATCCGTAACGGTAAAGGCGAAGTGGACGATATCGACCACCTTGGCAACCGTCGTATCCGTTCTGTAGGCGAAATGGCTGAGAACCAGTTCCGTGTAGGTTTAGTACGTGTTGAGCGTGCAGTTAAAGAGCGTCTAAGCCTAGGCGATCTTGACGCAATCATGCCTCAAGACCTGATCAACGCGAAACCAATCTCTGCAGCTGTTAAAGAATTCTTTGGTTCTTCACAGCTTTCACAGTTCATGGACCAAAACAACCCGCTATCAGAAGTAACGCACAAGCGTCGTATTTCTGCATTGGGTCCTGGCGGTCTAACTCGTGAACGTGCTGGCTTCGAAGTACGTGACGTACACGTAACTCACTACGGTCGTCTATGTCCTATCGAAACGCCGGAAGGTCCAAACATCGGTCTGATCAACTCTCTATCTGCGTTTGCGCGTTGTAACGAGTACGGTTTCCTAGAGACACCATACCGTCGCGTTGTAGATGGCGTTGTAACAGACGAAGTAGATTACCTATCTGCAATCGAAGAAGGCCAATTCGTTATCGCACAGGCTAACGCTGCGCTAACTGAAGACGGCGGTTTTGCAGATGAGCTGATCACAGCTCGTCAAAAAGGTGAATCTGGTCTACACCCTCGTGAGCACGCTCAGTACATGGACGTTGCGACAAACCAGGTTGTATCTATCGCTGCATCGCTTATCCCGTTCCTAGAACACGATGATGCGAACCGTGCATTGATGGGTGCGAACATGCAACGTCAGGCAGTTCCAACACTTAAGGCTGACAAGCCTCTAGTTGGTACTGGTATTGAACGTAACGTAGCAGTTGACTCAGGTGTAACTGCAGTTGCTAAACGTGGTGGTGTAATCCAGTCAGTAGATGCTTCTCGTATCGTTGTTAAAGTGAACGAAGAAGAGCTAGTACCAGGTGAAGCTGGTATCGACATCTACAACCTGACTAAATACACACGTTCTAACCAGAACACATGTATTAACCAGCGCCCATGTGTGATGCCAGGTGAACCTGTATCACGCGGTGACGTTCTTGCTGATGGTCCTTCAACAGACCTTGGTGAATTAGCGCTTGGTCAAAACATGCGTATCGCGTTCATGCCTTGGAACGGTTACAACTTCGAAGACTCGATCCTAGTATCTGAGCGCGTAGTTCAAGAAGACCGCTTCACGACTATCCACATTCAAGAACTTACTTGTGTGGCGCGTGATACTAAGCTTGGTTCTGAAGAGATCACAGCGGATATTCCAAACGTAGGTGAATCTGCTCTGTCTAAACTAGACGAGTCAGGTATCGTTTACATCGGTGCTGAAGTTAAGGGTGGCGACATCCTAGTTGGTAAAGTAACACCTAAAGGTGAAACTCAGCTAACGCCTGAAGAGAAGCTACTACGTGCAATCTTCGGTGAAAAAGCATCTGACGTTAAAGATACTTCACTACGTGTACCTAACTCTGTTTCAGGTACGATTATCGACGTTCAAGTCTTCACTCGCGATGGCGTAGAGAAAGACAAGCGTGCGCTTGAAATCGAGCAAATGCAGCTTAAAGAAGCGAAGAAAGACCTAACTGAAGAATTCCAGATTCTTGAGGGTGGCCTTCTAAACCGTGTTCGCGCTGTATTGATCGATGGCGGTTACTCTGAAGCGAAACTAGACACAACTGATCGTAAGAAGTGGCTAGAACTAACGCTAGAAGATGACGCTCTACAAACTCAGCTAGAGCAACTTGCTGAGCAGTGGGACGAGCTAAAAGCTGACTTCGATAAGAAATTCGAAACTAAGCGTCGTAAGATCACACAAGGTGATGATCTAGCACCTGGCGTACTGAAGATCGTTAAGGTTTACCTAGCGGTTAAACGTCGCATCCAGCCTGGTGATAAGATGGCGGGTCGTCACGGTAACAAGGGTGTAATCTCTAAGATCAACCCTGTTGAAGACATGCCATACGATGAAAAAGGTCAGCCTGTAGACATCGTACTTAACCCACTGGGTGTACCTTCGCGTATGAACATCGGTCAGATCCTAGAAGTACACTTAGGTCTGGCAGCGAAAGGTATCGGTGACAAGATCAACCAGATGGTTAAAGAGCAGCAAGAACTAGCGAAATTCCGCGAGTTCCTTCAGAAAGTTTACGATCTAGGCGAAACTCGCCAGAAAGTAGACATTGCTTCTCTATCTGATGACGAAGTTCGTACTCTGATCAAGAACCTACGTGGCGGTCTACCAATCGCGACTCCAGTATTTGACGGTGCACCAGAAGCGTCTATTAAAGCGCTACTGAAACTAGCAGACCTACCAGAATCTGGTCAGCTAAAACTGTTTGATGGTCGCACAGGTGACCAGTTTGAGCGTCCTGTAACTGTAGGTTACATGTACATGCTGAAACTGAACCACCTTGTTGATGACAAGATGCACGCTCGTTCAACTGGTTCGTACAGCCTAGTAACTCAGCAGCCACTTGGTGGTAAAGCTCAGTTCGGTGGTCAGCGTTTCGGTGAGATGGAAGTATGGGCACTAGAAGCATACGGTGCTGCTTACACTCTACAAGAAATGCTAACGGTTAAGTCGGATGACGTTAACGGCCGTACTAAGATGTACAAAAACATCGTAGACGGTAACCACAGCATGGAACCTGGTATGCCAGAATCGTTCAACGTATTGTTGAAAGAGATTCGCTCGCTAGGTATCAACATCGAGCTAGAAGACGAAGAGTAATCTCTTTCTCTCTCGACCAAGGTTGAGAGAGATATAAAGCGATTATTTGGTAGAAGGTGCTCACTTTAGCGGGTGAGCTCCTTTTAACTCCTTACAGGAGCTGATTGTGAAAGACTTATTAAACTTTCTAAAAGCACAGCATAAGACCGAAGAATTTGATGCAATCAAAATCGGTCTATCTTCTCCGGACATGATCCGTTCATGGTCTTTCGGTGAAGTTAAAAAACCTGAAACGATCAACTATCGTACGTTCAAACCTGAACGCGATGGTCTGTTCTGTGCGCGTATCTTTGGTCCAGTTAAAGACTACGAATGTCTTTGTGGTAAGTATAAGCGCCTGAAGCACCGTGGTGTTATCTGTGAGAAGTGTGGTGTAGAAGTTACACAAACTAAAGTTCGTCGTGACCGCATGGGCCACATCGAGCTAGCTTCACCAGTAGCTCACATCTGGTTCCTAAAATCGCTACCGTCTCGTATCGGTCTACTAATGGATATCCCTCTACGTGATATCGAACGTGTTCTTTACTTCGAAATGTACGTAGTAACAGAACCAGGTATGACTGATCTAGAAAAATCTCAGATGCTTACTGAAGAAGAGTATCTGGATCGTCTAGAAGAGTGGGGCGACGAGTTCACTGCTAAGATGGGTGCAGAAGCAATCAAGGACCTACTAGGTTCTATGGATATGCACGCTGAAGCAGAACAAATGCGTGAAGAGCTAGAAACAACTAACTCTGAAACTAAGCGTAAGAAAGTAACTAAGCGTCTGAAACTGGTAGAAGCGTTTATTCAATCTGGCAACAACCCAGAGTGGATGATCCTTACTGTACTTCCAGTTCTTCCGCCAGATCTACGTCCTCTAGTACCACTAGATGGCGGTCGTTTTGCGACTTCAGATCTGAACGACCTATACCGTCGTGTGATCAACCGTAACAACCGTTTGAAGCGTCTTCTAGAGCTAGCTGCTCCGGACATCATCGTACGTAACGAAAAACGTATGCTGCAAGAGTCTGTTGATGCGCTACTAGACAACGGTCGTCGTGGTCGTGCGATCACAGGTTCTAACAAGCGTCCTCTGAAATCTCTTGCTGATATGATCAAGGGTAAACAAGGTCGTTTCCGTCAGAACCTTCTGGGTAAACGTGTAGACTACTCTGGCCGTTCTGTAATCACAGTAGGTCCATACCTTCGTCTACACCAGTGTGGTCTTCCTAAGAAGATGGCACTTGAGCTATTCAAACCATTTATCTACAGCAAGCTAGAGACTCGTGGTCTTGCGACTACAATCAAAGCTGCTAAGAAAATGGTAGAGCGTGAAGAAGCGGTAGTTTGGGATATCCTAGACGAAGTAATCCGTGAACACCCAGTACTATTGAACCGTGCACCTACACTTCACCGTCTAGGTATCCAGGCGTTCGAACCAGTACTAATCGAAGGTAAAGCGATCCAGCTACACCCACTAGTGTGTGCGGCGTACAACGCGGACTTCGATGGTGACCAAATGGCGGTTCACGTACCTCTAACTCTAGAGGCACAGCTTGAAGCTCGTACTCTGATGATGTCGACAAACAACATTCTGTCGCCAGCGTCAGGTGATCCGATCATCGTACCTTCTCAGGACGTTGTATTGGGTCTGTACTACATGACTCGTGACAAGATCAACGTGAAAGGTGAAGGCATGTACCTTTCTGGCCCAGCAGAGGCTGAGAAAGCATACCGCACTAAGCAAGCTGAACTTCACGCACGCGTTAAAGTACGTATTACAGAAACAGTTGTAGACGAAGACGGCAACAGCACAACAGAGACTAAGATGGTTGATACAACTATCGGTCGTGCAATGCTATGGCAAATCGTGCCAGCTGGTCTACCGTACAGCATCGTTAACCAAAAGCTAGGCAAGAAGCAAATCTCTAACCTACTAAACGAGGCGTACCGTAAGCTAGGTCTGAAAGACACTGTAATCTTCGCTGACCAAATCATGTACACAGGTTTCGCATACGCGGCACTATCTGGTGTATCTGTTGGTATCGACGATATGGTTGTACCGCCAGCTAAGTACACTGAAATCGCAGAAGCGGAAGAAGAAGTACGTGAAATCCAGGAACAATACCAATCTGGTCTTGTTACTGCGGGCGAACGATACAACAAAGTTATCGATATCTGGGCATCGACCAACGATCGCGTAGCGAAAGCGATGATGGCAAACCTTTCATCTGAAACGGTAGTTAACCGTGACGGTGAAGAAGAGCAACAAGAATCGTTTAACAGCATCTACATGATGGCTGACTCGGGTGCTCGTGGTTCTGCAGCTCAGATTCGTCAGCTAGCTGGTATGCGTGGTCTGATGGCTCGTCCGGATGGTTCGATCATCGAAACGCCGATCACTGCGAACTTTAAAGAAGGTCTAAACGTACTTCAGTACTTTATCTCAACGCACGGTGCTCGTAAGGGTCTTGCGGATACGGCACTGAAAACAGCGAACTCGGGTTACCTAACTCGTCGTCTAGTAGACGTTGCTCAAGACGTTGTTGTAACTGAACATGACTGTGGCACTCACGAGGGTGTTGACATGATGCCTCACATCGAGGGTGGTGATGTTAAAGTTGCACTAACTGAGCTAGCGCTAGGTCGTGTAGTAGCTGAAGACGTTCTTAAGCCAGGTACAGAAGATGTTCTGATCCCACGTAACACTCTAATTGATGAGAAGTGGTGTCAGATCATGGAAGAGAACTCAGTAGACAGCATGAAAGTGCGCTCTGTAGTTACTTGTGATTCTGACTTCGGTTGTTGTGCACAGTGTTACGGTCGTGACCTAGCACGTGGTCACCTAGTGAACCAAGGTGAAGCAGTAGGTGTTATCGCTGCTCAGTCTATCGGTGAACCGGGTACACAGCTTACGATGCGTACGTTCCACATCGGTGGTGCAGCATCTACCGCAGCAGCAGAGAACAGCATCCAAGCGAAGACAACTGGTACAGTTAAACTGCACAACGCTAAGTTCGTAGTCAACAAAGATAAGAAGCTAGTAATCACGTCTCGTGCATCTGAGCTAACTATCATTGATGAATTCGGTCGTACTAAAGAGAAGCACAAACTTCCTTACGGTTCGATGCTAAGCAAAGGCGACAACGACGCAGTAACAGCTGGTGAAGTTGTTGCTAACTGGGAAGCGCACACCATGCCAATCATCACTGAAGTGGCAGGTCGCATCCAGTTCGTAGACATGATCGACGGTGTTACGGTTTCTCGTCAAACAGATGACCTAACAGGTCTATCTTCAAGCGAAGTGACTGACCCAGCAGCTCGCCCAGCAGCAGGTAAAGATATGCGTCCAGCTATCAAACTTGTTGATGAGCAAGGTAACGATGTAATGATCCCTGGTACAGAAATGCCAGCTCACTACTTCCTACCTGGTAAAGCGATTGTAAACATCGAAGATGGTGCTGAAGTTGGCATTGGTGACACACTATCTCGTATCCCTCAGAAATCTGGCGGTAACAAAGATATCACCGGTGGTCTACCACGCGTAGCTGACCTATTCGAAGCTCGTAAGCCTAAAGAGCCTGCGATCCTTGCTGAGCACACAGGTACTGTGAGCTTCGGTAAAGAAACGAAAGGTAAGCGTCGTCTAGTTATCACTCGCGACAGTGGTGATACTTACGAAGAGATGATTCCTAAGCATCGTCAGTTGAACGTATTTGAAGGTGAGCGTGTTGAACGTGGTGACGTGATCGCAGATGGCCCAGAGTCTCCACATGACATCCTACGTCTACGTGGCGTACACGCTGTAACTCAGTACATCGCTAACGAAGTACAAGAAGTTTACCGTCTACAAGGCGTTAAGATTAACGATAAGCACATCGAGACTATCGTTCGTCAAATGCTACGTAAGTGTACAATTACTCACGCTGGTGACTCTGAGTTCCTACCTGGTGAGCAAGTTGAATACTCACAAGTTAAGATTGCTAACCGTAACCTAGAAGCTGAAGGCAAAGAGCCTGCACGTTTCGAGCGTGAGCTACTAGGTATTACTAAGGCATCTCTAGCGACTGAGTCGTTCATCTCTGCGGCATCGTTCCAGGAGACAACTCGCGTACTAACAGAAGCTGCGGTTTCTGGTAAGCGTGATGACCTACGTGGTCTGAAAGAGAACGTAATTGTTGGTCGTCTGATCCCAGCTGGTACTGGTTTCGCATACCACCAAGATCGTCAAGCTAAACGTGCTGAAGCGCAAGAAGGTCCATCTGCTGAACAAGCAACAGATAACCTAGCTGCACTTCTAAACGCAGGCTTCTCTTCTGACGAGTAATCGTTAAGAGCTTAAAAGAAAAGGCACCCGAGGGTGCCTTTTTTGTTTCTTGGAGGCCAAATAGAACGCTTACGTTCCGAGAGTCGAGAGCGCTCGCTTTAGGAGTCGAGGAGTGTTTGTTGGAGGGGGTTACAAGAAGCTTGCTCTCGAAAGGTGTTGACAGGACTTGTTCCTAAAAAGTCAAAATAGAGCCGAATCCCGAATCCCGAATCCCGAATCCCGAATCCCGAATCCCGAATCCCGAATCCCGAATCCCGAATCCCGAATCCCGAATCCCGAATCCCGAATCCCGAATCCCGAATCCCGAATCCCAAAAACCAAAAAGGGTTGACGTGCACACGCCAACCCTCAAGAATTTTCTCGCTTCTCGCTTCTCGCTTCTCGCTTCTCGCTTCTCGCTTCTCGCTTCTCGCTTCTCGCTTCTCGCTTCTCGCTTCTCGCTTCTCGCTTCTCGCTATGCGCCAGGCGGCATTGCTAAACTGTCGGCAATCAACTGAATCAAGTGGTCTTCTACCGCGAAACGTGTCTCAATGATTTCCCCGATCAAAGACATGTCCTGATCAAAATCAGCCAGTTCATCTTCGGCTGAAACATCAGAGTATTTGTCGGTAAAGTTCAACAACGGCTCAGTAGTGAGGACGATCTTCGCATAAGTCTGATTAATTTCATCTGTCGCGACAAAGCCAGTGGCTTTCCACTTATCCATCACCATATCGTAGATTTTAAAGTGACCTTCAGAGATATAATCAACGAGGTGTTGGCAGAAGTGCTGAAGTTCGTCAGGAGAAGGGAGTTCAATGACATTGGATTTCGAACAAGGTTGCAGTGCTGCAAGCTTACAATATTCGACAATCAGAGATTGTCTCGTTTCCAGCCAATGGTCGATAACGTCACTGGAGCCGCCCCATTGGTCTTGTGTTTGTTTGAATTTTTTTAGCATGACCATGCCCTCATGATCTGATCGCCCATTGGCGAACGTATCCTTTGCAAAGCAAAGTTAGTAAAGTGATTACAAACTCTTGTCCTTACTAGAATTTATAGTTGCAAAATTGGCGAACGACAAACTCTGGTATGAAATTAGATTGCCAGTAAAATGAATGAACTTCAAGCAAAGGGATGCTGTAATGTTAAGAAAAGGTGAAGTTAACCGTACGAAAAACGCCCATTGGTGTGTTGTTTCAGGAAGCGATGTTTGGCTGGTGGATGGTGCTATTCCTTTCGGAAGTGCAGAGCAGTACTCACTGCCAGAGGGCAGCGCAAGGCAGATAGGTGAATACCAAGGTGCCCCAGCAATGTGGATCAACCTGTCGGATGTAGACCATGATTTAGAACTGGTTTCTCTGCGTGATTGCCTGCATTTTCCAGAAGCGCTTTTCTTACTGATCAGCAAAGCGATTCAATATGGCCACATGACACAGAGCCTACGTTTTTGCCCACAATGTGGCGGTCGTAACTTCCTCAATAACAATCAACTGGCGATGCAGTGTGGAGAGTGCCGTACTTTGCACTATCCGCGTATTTTCCCGTGCATCATTGTCGCTGTACGCAAAGGTAGCCAGATTTTATTGGCACAGCACCCTCGTCACCGAAATGGTATGTACACCGTGATTGCGGGCTTTTTAGAGGTTGGTGAAACCTTAGAGCAATGTGTGGCTCGTGAGGTGCACGAAGAAACGGGCATACATGTGAAAAACATTCGTTACTTTGACAGCCAGCCGTGGGCGTTTCCATCTAGCATGATGATGGCTTTTCTGGCCGATTTTGACTCTGGTGAATTGAACCCTGACTACACTGAGTTATCCGATGCGCAATGGTTTGGTGTTGACGAGATGCCGCCAGTCGCACCAGAAGGAACGATTGCAAGAGCACTTATCGAGCAAACGCGACAAGATATCGAGTCTAATCAGCTGAAATGTAGATAAAAAAAACCCTCCGAGAGGGAGGGGGTAAGTAAGATGTCGTTATGAGATGCTGAGTACCGGGTACTCAGTTTATAATTGTAGTTTTCGCTAGCGAACAAATTTTTAACACTGATACCGATTGGGTGCAAATTAAGCACTGATTTAAAAGTTAATAACTTGATCCAGGTTGCAAAGCACACAGCTATTAGCCTTAAATCAGTGATAGAATACCCCCTTTCAAAGAAAGCCTAACAATTGGAATTACGGAATGACTGAATTAAAAAATGATCGTTATCTGCGTGCCCTTTTAAAAGAGCCAGTAGATTACACGCCAGTATGGATGATGCGTCAGGCAGGTCGTTACCTACCAGAATACAAAGCAACTCGTGCGCAAGCGGGCGATTTCATGTCTTTGTGTAAAAACGCGGAGTTGGCGTCAGAAGTAACGCTTCAACCACTACGCCGTTTTCCTCTTGATGCAGCGATCTTGTTCTCTGACATCCTAACTATCCCAGATGCAATGGGCTTAGAACTTCGCTTTGCTGCGGGTGAAGGTCCGGTTTTCGATAAGCCTATCACTTGCAAAGCAGACGTAGAAAAGATCGGTCTGCCGGATCCAGAAGGCGAGCTGCAATACGTAATGAACGCAGTGCGTCAAATCCGCAAAGATTTGAACGGTGACGTTCCACTGATTGGTTTCTCTGGTAGCCCATGGACACTGGCGACTTACATGGTTGAAGGCGGCAGCTCGAAAGCGTTCACCAAGATCAAGAAGATGATGTACGCAGAACCACAAACGCTACACCTACTTCTAGATAAGTTAGCAGACAGCGTTATCGAGTACCTAAACGCGCAAATTAAAGCGGGTGCACAGTCGGTGATGGTATTTGATACATGGGGCGGTGTACTGACACCTCGTGACTACAACCTGTTCTCACTACAATACATGCACAAGATTGTAGATGGTC
Organism: Vibrio campbellii CAIM 519 = NBRC 15631 = ATCC 25920; assembly: GCF_002163755.1. NCBI lineage: Bacteria > Pseudomonadati > Pseudomonadota > Gammaproteobacteria > Vibrionales > Vibrionaceae > Vibrio > Vibrio campbellii. Next base: position 3,161,910 of record NZ_CP015863.1, on the reverse strand, counting down.
TGATTCGTGAAAACGACGGTCGCCGTGTGCCAGTAACGTTGTTCACTAAGAACGGTGGTATGTGGCTTGAGCAAATCGCAGCAACGGGCTGTGATGCGGTAGGTCTAGACTGGACGATCAACATCGCAGACGCAAACGCACGTATCGGCGATAAAGTGGCTCTACAAGGTAATATGGACCCATCAATGCTTTACGCTTCACCAGAGCGTATCCGTGAAGAAGTCGCGGGTATTCTAGAAGGCTTTGGCGATGCAGGTACTGGTCACGTGTTCAACCTAGGGCACGGTATCCACTTGGATGTGCCGCCAGAAAACGCAGGCGTATTTGTGGAAGCGGTACACGAGCTATCTAAGCCATACCATAAGTAACTTCGAATTTTTGAAATCAAATACCGGCCTTCAGTGCCGGTATTTTTTTACCTAAAATTCAGCTTTTATATCTGAAACGCAAGGTTGTACAGCTCTGATAGCATTTGGTCTACCATGATCTAATTACTACTCGAGCTGTTCAGTTGCTGCTTAAGGTTTTTATAAACAATAACTTAGAGTCTTGCTGCTTGTGCGAAAATTTTCTTGTACAGATAAACAAGCAATTAGATCATAGGTAACCTAAAGCATCGAATGGACACGCTTTTTAAGGTATGGCACGACGTCAGATTCAAACCAAGGGTTCTTCTTTAACCACAATGTGTTGCGTGGAGAAGGGTGAGGAAGTGGGATAAAGTCAGGCTCCCAGTCCTGCCATTGCTGAACAGTTTGCGTGAGTGTTTTTGGTTTGTTGGTGAGATAGTACTGTTGTGAGTACTGACCAATCAGTAGTGTCAGCTCTATATTGGGCAACTGATCTAGAATCTTTTTATGCCAAGCAGGCGCACACTCTTTGCGAGGAGGCAAATCGCCAGAGTTCCTCTTGCCTGGATAGCAGAAGCCCATCGGGACAATGGCTATTTTGTTTGGGTCGTAGAAAGTGTCTTTGTCGATATCGAGCCATTGGCGTAACCGATCGCCGCTTGGGTCATTCCAAGGTATCGAGGTTTTGTGTACGCGCGTCCCCGGTGCTTGTCCGATGATTAGGATGCGTGCGTCTTTTGCTGCTTGTACGACAGGATTTGCACCCAAAGGTAAATCGTCTGCGCAGATCTGGCAGGCTCGTACTTGCTTTAGCAATGTTTCTAAAGACATAAGATGGTTAATACCCTTTATCGAAATCAACCTGATTATTTAGAGAGAACCCGTCTCGCCAACTCAAGTAGTTGTCTGCAAAAATGTCGACCACTTGCTCAGGGAAACTCAATGCTGCGATGTGGGGTGTGATGGTTACTTGCGGAAGTTTCCAAAACGGATGTTGCGGTGAGAGTGGCTCTTGTTCAAACACATCGAGAAAAGCATGTTCGACCCAACGATTCTTGAGCGCGAGCAATAGACCAGTATCATCAATCACATCACCTCTTCCGACATTAAATAACAGTGCCTGATTAAGGTGGCTTAGCACCTCGCTGTTGAGTAAGCGTTGAGTGTCTGGCGTGCTCGGCAGTGTATTTACCACAATGTCCGCTTGATGAAATGCGCTTGCCAGTTCATTGATATGAAAGGTTTGAGTAAATTCGCCACCAGAAGTTGGGATTCCAGTACGATTGATCCCTATGGTTTTCATGCCCATCAATTGTGCCGCTTTACCCAAGTGGCTACCTATGCTGCCTGTACCAAGAATCACCATGGTTTTGTTTTGCAGCGAGGTGTACAGATGCGGTTGCCACTGCTTGTTCTGCTGTTGCTGGTGGTATTGCATAAAGTGGCGGAAGTGAGCAATGCAGTAGCCAATTACGTACTCGGCAATTAATGGGCCGAAAATACCGCGTACGTTGGTCAGAGTGTAATCTTGACGCAGATCCGGTGACATTAGAGCGTTCACCCCTGCAAATGTGGATTGCACCCACTCAAGCTGTGAAAACTCGTCTAACCTTTGTGGTAGTAATGGTGGATCCGCCAGTACGATCTGAGCTTCTTCAGGTTGGTCGGTGAGGCAAAGATCGGGCAGATTTTTCTCTGCCAGTAACGTTTCGTAGGTGTCGCGATGCTCTAAGAGCAGGAAAATCTGATTTGGATGCTGCATTAACTTTTTTCCCTGTGATGAATCAAGTACACTTTCGCTGTTTTTTTCTTCAATGATTGAGTGACTATGCTTAAGAATCCTCTTCAGGTTCGTTTGGAAAAACTAGAACCTTGGCAACAAATTACCTTCATGGCGTGTCTGTGTGAACGCATGTATCCAAACTATGCGATGTTTTGTGAGAATACAGAATTTGCTGAGCCACGTGCTTACCGAGCGATTCTTGATAGTGTATGGGAAATTCTGACGGTTAAGAACGCGAAAATTAACTTTGAACGTCAATTAGAGAAGTTAGAAGAGTTGTTCCCAAGTGCGGATGAATTCGATTTTTACGGTGTTTATCCAGCGATGGATGCGTGTCAGAGCTTGTCGACGCTGTTGCACGGTCTGTTGGATCGCGACTACCTTTTCGATTCAATGCTTAAAGTGAGCCAACAGTCGGTAAAAACCGTGGCTGACCTAGAACAAGCACAAGGTTCAGAGCCAATCACCAACGACAATCAAAAAGAAAATGAAGCCGTATGTGAAGAGTGGGATGTTCAATGGGCTATCTTCCGCCCACTGCGTGAAGCGGTAGAGCGCGACATCTGCTTGATTAAAGATTTGCGTGAAGAACTACGCGAAGAAGCCGTGAGTAACATCGGCATCGCACTTTAATCGTTGAATAGATAAAACAAAGGCATCCAGATTGGATGCCTTTTTTGTTTTTGCGTTTGAGCGATTACGCTCCATGCTGATTACGATTCTTTAGATTCTGGTTTGGTTGGCTCTTGAGCTTCTGGCTCTTTGTCCTGTTTCTCCAGTTCTTCCTCTTCTTCATCGTCATCGCGGCTTTCAATTACGCCGTGCTTTTCTTTCCAGCTTTCCCAGCGTTGGTAAGCCAGTTCTTGCATGTCAGTGCTCTTATCCGCTTCATCGATGATCTCTTCACCCAATAGGTGCTCAAAGATGTCTTCTAGCGTTACCAAGCCTTGTACTGTGCCGTATTCGTCAACCACAAGCGCGAGCTGCAGGCGGTGAGTCATCATCTGGTCGAACACTTTAGGTAGAGCTGTGTTGTTCAGTACCACTTGGATAGGACGCATGACCGAGCCAAGTTGTTTTTGGCCGCTGCCTGATTGTTGCAACTTGAACAGCTCTAGACGGTGCGCAAAACCAATGATGTTATCTTTCTGCTCGCTGTAAACCAGTGGGCGAGAGAAAGGTGTCTCTTTATGCTTCTCTAGAAAGTCATTGATGGTCATGGTCGCGTCAACGCGAAATACTACTGGGCGCGGAGTCATGACTTGTGTTACTGGCACATCTTGAATACCAAGTAGGTTGCTTAGAATCTTTGATTCACCTTCTGCGAACTCACCGCTTTCTTTTGCCAGAATAGCCATAGCAGACAGCTCATCACGCATTTTTGGTGCTTCGTGGTTACGAGCTAGACGCTTGGTGATTTGCTCAGAGAACCATACGAATGGTGTTAGTGCCCATACCATCCAGCGTAGCGATACCGCCGCAGATGGTGCAAGTTGGCGCCAGTAAGTTGCACCAATCGTCTTAGGTACGATTTCTGATAGAACAAGAATCGCCAGTGTCAATACCGCAGAGAAGATACCAAGCGCTTCGCTACCGAACACTACCGCCGCTTGTGCACCTGCCGTTGCTGCACCGATAGTATGAGCAATGGTGTTCAGCGTCAGGATCGAAGCCAGTGGTCGGTCGATGTCTGCTTTCAGTTTTTCTAACTGAGCAGAAGCAGGGTGCCCCTGTTGTTTGAGCTGCGCAATGTAGCTCGGACTGATACTAAGAAGTACCGCCTCCAGTACCGAACAGATAAACGAAATGCCGATAGCAATAGAGATATAAATGGATAACAGCAGCATAGTTGCCCTTGAATGTAATGTGATAGTCGGGATTTTAAGCGATTATAACCGCAAAAGCGCCCTATAAATCGTTCTTATTGCAGTAGAAAGCAAGAGCTTTCCCCGTACAAGTAGTAACAAATTGTGAGTTATTACTCATATTATGGCTAAAACTACGTCAGAAAATCGAAAGATCGCTTACAAACCTTTGCCAGATGGGGCATTTATGTTTTAGAGTGAGATGAATTCGATAACATATGAGAAGGGAAACCTAATGAACAAGACCCAATTAATCGACTTTATTGCAGAGAAAGCAGACCTATCTAAAGCACAAGCTAAAGCTGCTCTTGAAGCAACTCTTGAGGGTGTTACTGGCGCTCTTAAAGAGGGTGACCAAGTTCAACTAATTGGTTTTGGTACATTCAAAGTAAACCACCGTGCTGCACGTACTGGTCGTAACCCTAAGACTGGTGACGAGATTCAAATCGCAGCAGCTAACGTACCTGCATTCGTAGCAGGTAAAGCGCTGAAAGAATCAGTAAACTAAGTTAAAATGCACCGAGGTATCCCGCCTCGGTGCAATTTCATGAAAAAACATCTACTCACTTCACTCCTTCTATCAAGCCTCGCTCTTGTTGGCTGTTCTTCTGTTGAAACCCCAAATCTTGACCAATTTACCCATTTCTCAGACGGGAAAATCATGGGTGATGCAACTAGTTTATATTGGATGACAGAGCGTCTTACACGCGTCAGTACGGCAGCAGACTATGTCACGATGGGGGATTACGGCTCGTACCAGAGTGATTATCGCTGGGATGATGGTGAGCTAAGAGAGTTGATTCGAAAAGGTAAGCAACTCGATGCCAAACAAGGATTGGTGCCTTTTCAAATCCACATTCGATTCAATAAAGATGGTGACGCGGTCTATCAGCAGTACCGTGTGAATGGGAAAGTGCTGCCCTTACAGCGCGACCAGTTAGAGCGTTACAAGCAAGAGGCGAACGATGTCGTTACGTCTATCAAGAAACAATCTCGTGATGGCCAGAGCCTAATCCAAGGTTATTGGGATGGTGAAACGTTCGAAACCTGCAAAGGGCGAGAGTTTACGACGTTGGAATTCAATCAGACCCTACCTAAGTTTGTGATTGATAGATTGGCGTCAGTGGACAGTTACATTGCGTTTATTGGTAAAGAGTCGCGTAATGCGGCGACCGTTGATGAATTGCTGATGCTCAATGATGATGACTTTGATTGTGTACCACGACCAAAGTTGATCTCTGAATAGACATGGCTTCGAATTCTTTCGAAAAAGAACAATAAAAAAGGCGCTGAGTGCGCCTTTTGTCTTTTTAGTCAACTGAAGTTGTTTTTATTTTTCTTGCTCACGTGCTATCGCACGGTAGCCGATGTCGTTACGATGGAACATACCATCCCAACTGATCTGTTTTGCAAGCTCGTAAGCACGCTGCTGCGCTTCTGATACGCTGTTGCCAAGTGCCGTTGCACAAAGAACGCGGCCACCGTTTGTCACGATGTCGCCGTCTTTGTTATCTGTACCAGCATGGAAGGCTTTTTCGCCTTCAATTTCAACTTGTGGCAGCCCCGAAATTACGTCGCCTTTGTTGTATGCTGCTGGGTAACCACCGGCTGCTAGCACGATACCAATCGATGCTCGTGGATCCCACTTCGATTCCGCTTGATCCAGTTTCTCGTCGATTGCCGCTAGGCACAGATCAACAAGATCCGATTCCATACGCATCATGATAGGTTGCGTCTCAGGATCACCGAAGCGGCAGTTGTACTCGATCACTTTCGGAGTGCCGTCTTTGTCGATCATCAGACCCGCGTATAGGAAACCAATGTAAGGGTTACCTTCAGAAGCCATGCCGCGTACCGTTGGGTAAATCACTTCTTCCATGATGCGGTTGTGGATTTCTTGTGTCACCACTGGAGCAGGAGAATATGCACCCATGCCACCTGTGTTAGGACCGGTATCTTTGTCGCCTACGCGTTTGTGATCTTGGCTGGTGGCCATTGGCAGAACGTTCTCACCATCCACCATCACGATGAAGCTTGCTTCTTCGCCATCTAGAAACTCTTCGATAACGACACGACTACCAGCATCACCAAATGCGTTACCTGCTAGCATGTCTTTGATTGCATCTTCCGCTTCTTCTAGTGTCATCGCAACGATAACGCCTTTACCAGCAGCAAGACCATCAGCTTTCACCACAATCGGCGCACCTTGTTCACGTACGTAAGCAAGGGCTGGTTCGATTTCAGTGAAGTTCGCGTATGCGCCCGTTGGGATTTGGTGACGAGCAAGGAAGTCTTTGGTAAACGCTTTAGAGCCCTCAAGCTGCGCTGCTGCTTGTGTTGGGCCGAAGATTGGCAGGCCTGCTTCGCGGAAAGCATCCACAACACCGATAACCAGCGGTGCTTCAGGACCGACAATAGTCAGCTCGATAGCTTTCTCTTTTGCAAAAGCAACCAAGCCAGCGATGTCTTCTACTGCGATATTTACGTTCTCTAGTTTAGGCTCAAGTGCTGTGCCTGCGTTACCTGGAGCAACGAAGATAGTCTCAACATTTGGGTTTTGCGCCGCTTTCCAACCTAGTGCGTGTTCACGACCGCCTGAACCAATGATAAGAATATTCATAATATTTCCTTTGATTTCGCTCCTCCCCTTATAAATGGGAGGTTGGGAGGGGTAAGTCGTGTACGTACAACAGACCCCCTCTAACTCCCCCTTGGTAAGGGGGAGGACCAAAAACTAATTAGTGGCGGAAGTGACGCATACCTGTGAAGATCATCGCCATGCCGTGCTCATCTGCTGCTGCGATAACTTCGTCATCACGCATAGAGCCACCCGGTTGGATAACACACTTAATGCCAGCCTCTGCTGCTGCATCGATACCATCACGGAATGGGAAGAAAGCGTCAGATGCCATTACGCTACCTGCAACTTCTAGACCTTCGTCTGCAGCTTTGATGCCTGCAATCTTCGCAGAGTAAACACGGCTCATTTGGCCAGCACCTACACCGATAGTCATGTCACCTTTTGCGTAAACAATCGCGTTTGATTTCACGTATTTCGCTACTTTCCAACAGAACAGTGCATCTTTCAGCTCTTCTTCTGTTGGTTGACGCTTAGAAACCACTTTTAGGTCGTCTAGGCTTACCATGCCTTGGTCGCGGTCTTGAACGAGTAGACCGCCATTCACACGTTTCACGTCAAAGCCAGTTGTCTTAGTTGTCCATTCGCCACACTCAAGTAGACGCACGTTCTTCTTCGCTGCAACCACTTCAATCGCTTCAGCAGAAACTGAAGGTGCGATGATTACTTCAACGAATTGACGCTCAACAATAGCGGTTGCCGTTTCTGCATCTAGCTCTTGGTTGAATGCAATGATGCCGCCGAATGCAGATGTTGGGTCAGTTTGGTAAGCGCGGTTGTACGCTTCTAGGATATCCTCACCTAGAGCTACACCACATGGGTTCGCGTGTTTTACGATCACACATGCTGGCTCGTTGAACTCTTTTACACACTCAAGTGCTGCGTCAGTATCTGCGATGTTGTTGTAAGAAAGGGCTTTACCCTGGATTTGGCGAGCAGTAGAAACAGATGCTTCTTGTGGGTTTGCTTCTACGTAGAAAGCTGCGGCTTGGTGACTGTTCTCACCATAGCGCATGTCTTGCTTCTTCTCGAATTGCTGGTTGAACGTGCGAGGGAATTTAGACTCTTCATCACCTTCTTTGTTCTCACCGTAAGATGGAACCATAGTGCCGAAGTAGTTTGCGATCATGCCGTCGTAAGAAGCCGTGTGTTCGAATGCTGCGATAGCAAGGTCGAAGCGAGTTTTTAGTGTTAGAGATTTGTCGTTCGCGTCCATTTCAGCGATCACGCGGTTGTAGTCGTGAGCGTTCACAACGATAGTTACGTCTTTGTGGTTTTTCGCTGCAGAGCGAACCATTGTTGGACCGCCGATGTCGATGTTCTCAACTGCATCAGCAAGCGTACAGCCTTCTTTAGCAACGGTTTCTGCGAATGGGTATAGGTTAACAACAACCATATCGATAGGGTTGATGCCGTGTTTTTCCATCACGTCATCATCTTGGCCACGACGACCCAGCACACCACCGTGAACTTTCGGGTGAAGCGTTTTAACGCGACCGTCCATCATTTCTGGGAAACCAGTGTAGTCAGAGACTTCTGTTACAGCGATGCCTTGTTCTGCAAGTAGACGAGCCGTACCACCAGTAGATAGGATATCGACACCGCGCTCAGCAAGAGCTTGTGCAAACTCAACAATACCTGTTTTGTCTGATACGCTGATAAGCGCACGGCGAATAGGACGAGCGTTGTTCATGCTTCCATTTTCCTCAAATTCACGGAGTTAAAGATGTTTGCCAAAAATGAACTTGTTTTTACCTCTTGGGGTAAAATATTGGCCAGTTTTGGTAAAGACCTTTGCGGGGCGTTTTCATGCTTAGAAAACAGTCTCCACTATTTGATGGCGCGTATTCTAACCAATTTATTACAAAAAAGCTCGCGCAATCGTTTGGCATCTCAAAAATAATTGCAAAAAACTCGATCTTTGGCTTTAAAAGTAACGAGATAGTTAATAAGGAAAGTTATGTTTCAGATAGGTGAACTGGCGAAACGCTGTGGTGTGACTGCCGATACACTGCGATTCTATGAGAAAAATGCGCTCATTAAACCCGCAGGGCGAAGTGATTCGGGCTATCGCCTGTATAACGAAGAGAACCAAAAGCAGGTGCGTTTTATTCTCAAAGCGAAAGAGCTTGGCTTGAGCTTAGATGAGATCAAGGAACTTCTTGGGATCAAATTAGAGGCAACAGAACACAGCTGTGCGGAGGTAAAAGCCATTACTTCTGCAAAGTTAACTTTAATTGATGAGAAGATTGCTGAACTAACTAAAATTCGCACGGCATTAAAGAAGATAAACGACGCGTGTTGTGGTCATAACAACGACGATGCAAGCCACTGCTCGATTTTGGCAGCCCTTGAATAGTCTCACTTTTGCATCATTTAATTTAAGTTTGCATTTTTGGCGGCTTGCGTTTCTAGGTTCAAGCCGTATTCCCACCTATAATCTCGGCTTTAGTCGACTGCAAGAATGTGTAGTTCTATCTATTCCTAAAGCGACGCTGTCTATCTGATACGAGAGTTTTCATACATGGTTGGAGTCTATTTTCAAATCAATGACTGGGTTTTGAGCGTTGATGAAAATAAGCTGTATCGACAAGACAGGGAAGTTACCGTTGAGCCTCGCTTAATTAATTTGCTGCATTTTCTTGCTGAGCACGCTAGTGAAGTGTTCAATCGCGAAGAGCTGATCCAATACGTTTGGGCGGGCGCGATTGTGACGGATCAAGTCGTAACACAGTCGATCTTCGAACTGCGCAAACTTCTGCGAGATGGTCGAGAAGAAAACACCAGCTACGTGATCACTGTGCCTAAGCGTGGTTACAAGCTGGTGGTGAATGTGACCCCAATGACACACGAGGAATTCCTTGCAAGTCGTAATTGCAATGCCGAAATCCTTCCCCCTATTGTTGAAGAAGCAGAAGAGGAACAGCCCGAAGCGCCTGTTCCATCCATTGCATTTCCTGCCGGACCATTAACTCGCGCTGTGTGCGAGATGTCGAAAGAAAAAAAAGCGCCGCGTAAACCAAATAAGATTAGCCCTTGGCGACTGGGATTAATGAACTTCATTTGGATCAGTATTTTGGTTGTGGTGATGGGCGTGTTTACCTACAAGCAATCAGAAGTGCGCATTACGCAAGCTATTGATACTCACCTTATCGAATTCAAGTTTCAGGATAACTTCAACAAAGAAGGCCGCAGCTACGACTTAGCTGACGGGTTTGCACAGAAGTTGATGGCAGATGTAGCTCAAGTCAGTGATTATCGAGTGATGCTGAAAAAGGCGACCTTTACGACGGGTATTGTGCCGGGTAAATCTGTGGTGGTGCGCGTCAAAGAAAACGATGGTGGTAGCTTCCTTGAGGTGGAATATCGCAATAACTCTTCAGAAAAGGTTTTGTTCAGCCGCCAATACGCGTTAACCAATAGCCATTTGAAGTCGGTTATGCAGCAAGCCTCTCTAGATTTGATGCACGCATTGAAAGTGCCAGACGCAAAATTGAAATCAAAAGTGCTGGTGGCGGGTATGCCAATGAACCCTGACGCGGTAGAGTTGTTTGTTGAAGCAAACCACTACTTAAACGTGTCCGATGCGAATCAATTCCAGCATGGCATCGACTTGATGGAGAAAATCCTTGAGCTTGAACCAGATAATGCTTATGTACAGGCTGAACTGCTGATTGCCTATCATGTACAAAATGCGCTTGATCCGGCATTAGCACTACGGCAGGGGAGAGTTCAGCAACTGAGTGAGAAGTTGGAAACCAACACGAAAATGATGGTAGGGCCAATTCAACCACGAATTTATGAAGCTCTCGCTCTTAATGAAACCATTGCTGGCGATATTGATTTAGCTAAGCAGCATTTGAACCAAGCACTTGAGATTCGGGATTCAGTTCTGTCTTACGTGATTCGAGGTAAGCACGCTGAATTAGATGGTGATTTGGATTGGGCAAGTGAGTCCTACAGCGAAGCCTTCTATATTGATACATCCGTAGAGACTTACTTATTGTGCGAGAACTTGGTTTTTCCAAGTAACATGAAGGCGATTGATTACGCTATGTATCGCGCAGTTCACCCTTCTGTAGTGCGTATGCTGTAATAAACCAGCTCTTGATGAGTAAGATACTTAGCCCTTCATTTCGGTGAGGGGCTTTTTTGTATCTGCCTCTATTTCTACTAATGACGCTTGTTATATAAGAGGAGAGGGCTTTTCATTCTCTATTCTCTATTCTCTATTCTCTATTCTCTATTCTCTATTCTGATATGACCCCAATAAAGTAGACACTCAATATTGGAATTTGAGTGCGATGAAAGTAAAAACTGTCCGAAAACATTCAGAAAGATTCAGCATCAAAAGTAAGTCTCAATCCAGTAGCCTTGATTCTTCAATCCGTCCTCTATTGCTCAGTGATTTAGTAAAAAGAGGGCTTGTATTCGAGCTCCTCTTATTAATAGAGGTAAGGAAGTTTGATGTAAGTCAATTGTCGAATAACGGTGGGGAAGGGCGACATCAACAGTTCAGGTAATTAGCTGGTTCTTGTCTTGATGTTGATAGTCGTTGATAAGATTGATGGAAAATTTGTTGAGGTTGATGTTTTTAGTTTTTCAGTATGGGCATTTTAGGTTTTGTTTATAAGTTGCTGTATATGCAGCATTTATGTTTTTTAGCTTATCAGGTTTATCTCAACTTTATAGCGATGGGCTAATTGTTTTATTGATAACCCCAAGTTTATTTTTTTCCCAGTTTTTGGGCGTAGTCTTCACTTCGAAATTTAGCGAGGTCGAGCAGATTCCTCCTCAGAGCATCTCGCTAATAACCATTCAGTTTGAGTCATGTTGACTCGAGTAGAATAGATTTGGAGATGTTATGTCATCGAATGCGAAAAAAATCGGCCTTATTGCCTGTACGGGTGTCGTAGCCGGTAACATGATGGGTAGTGGTATTGCACTATTACCTTCTAGTCTTGCCTCTGTAGGCTCTGTTTCAATCTTCAGTTGGCTGATCTGTTTGGTCGGTGCACTGAGTCTGGCGTTCGTTTACGCTCGTCTGGCAACCAAAAACCCACAAGAAGGTGGTCCGATCGCTTATGCTGGCGAAGTGTCTCCGGTATTTGGTTTCCAAACGGGCGTTCTTTATTACCACGCGAACTGGATTGGTAACCTGGCTATTGCCATTACAGGTGTTTCTTACCTTTCAGTATTCTTCCCTGTGCTTAATAACCCAGTCCCAGCAGGTATTGCGACGATTGCATCGGTATGGATCTTCACTTTCGTCAACCTACTTGGTGGTAGCTGGGTAAGCCGTCTATGTACGCTTGGTCTAGTACTTATCCTTATCCCTGTTGTTGGTACCGCCGCATTTGGTTGGACGCACTTCGATACTGCGCTTTACAGCCAAAACTGGAACGTATCAGCAGGCACTGACAGCCACGCAGTAGTAACAGCGGTTCTTATCTGTCTATGGTCATTCGTTGGGGTGGAATCAGCGGCGGTATCTACAGGTATGGTTGAAAACCCTAAACGCACAGTACCACTAGCAACTATGTTGGGTACGGCTATCGCAGGTGTTATTTACATCCTATCTACTCAAATGATCAGCGGTATGTTCCCAGCATCAGAGGTAGCAGCATCAGGTGCACCATTCGCGCTAGCAACCATTGAGCTATTCGGTAGCTGGACAGCACCATTCGTATCAGCATTCACAGCACTAGCATGTTTCACTTCGCTAGGTTCTTGGATGATGCTAGTAGGTGAAGCGGGTAAACGCGCAGCAAACGACGGCAACTTCCCTAAAATCTACGGCGAAACAGACAAAAACGGTGTGCCTAAGAAAGGTCTAATTCTTGCGTCAATCAAGATGACTGCGCTAATGGTAGTACTGATGTTCTTCAGCTCTAAAACAGCACACGCATCAGACCTGTTCAACCAGCTAACAACTGACGCAGTACTACTAACTATGCTGCCTTACTTCTACTCAAGCATTAACTTGATTCGCTTCGAAGGTATGACAACACGTAACGGCTTCGTAATGCTGTTCTCTGGTGTGGCTTGTTTGTTCTGCTTCATTGCACTAGCAGGTGCAGAGGGCGGTACGCTAACAGCAACCTTTATCGTGTCTCTTGTTATCTTGATGTTCTACAGCAAAAAAGCAGGTCTAGCTCAGTACATGAAGCTTCATGCTGACGAAGACGTAGCTGCTCAAGCAAGCAACTAATCCCCAAAACGCTGGCACTTCGGTGCCAGCCCATAAAACTCAAATTCACGCGGCGCTCACCTTACTCATTGCCTGTAAATGGCAAAGAGCGCCCTCATTCGCCTTGGAGATGTCCAAATGAATATATTCGCTATCTTGAACCACATGGGTGTGTTCTTTAAAGAAGAGCCAGTTCGTCAACTTCACGCTGCTCTTGAGAAAGCGGGCTACGAAGTGGTTTACCCAGTAGATGATAAAGACTTGATCAAAATGATTGAGATGAACCCACGCATTTGCGGTGTGCTGTTCGACTGGGATAAATACTCACTAGAGCTATGTGAACGTATTAGCCAAATCAACGAGAAACTACCTGTTCACGCATTTGCTAACGAACAGTCTACTCTAGACATTTCACTAACAGACCTACGTCTAAACGTGAGCTTCTTCGAGTATGCTTTAGGTATGGCTGACGACATCGCTATCAAAATCAACCAAGCGACTGAGGCATACAAAGATGCCATCATGCCTCCATTCACTAAAGCGCTATTCAAATACGTAGAAGAAGGTAAATACACCTTCTGTACTCCAGGTCACATGGGTGGTACTGCATTCCAGAAAAGTCCTGCTGGTAGCATCTTCTACGATTTTTACGGTCCAAACACATTCAAAGCGGACGTATCAATCTCAATGCCTGAGCTAGGTTCTCTACTAGACCACTCAGGTCCACATAAAGATGCAGAAGAATACATTGCACGTACATTCAATGCAGACAGCTCTTACATCGTAACTAATGGTACGTCTACATCGAACAAAATCGTTGGTATGTACTCAGCGCCTGCAGGCAGCACAGTACTGATTGACCGTAACTGTCACAAGTCTCTGACTCACCTAATGATGATGAGCGACGTGACACCAATCTACTTCCGCCCAACTCGTAACGCATACGGCATTCTTGGTGGTATTCCACAAAGTGAATTCAGCCGTGATGTCATTGCAGAGAAAGTGGCGAAAACACCAGGTGCAAAAGCGCCAAGTTACGCAGTAGTGACTAACTCAACTTACGATGGCCTGCTGTACAACACGCAATTCATCAAAGAGTCGCTAGATTGTAAACACATCCACTTCGACAGTGCTTGGGTGCCTTACACTAACTTCAACCCAATTTACGAAGGTAAATGCGGTATGAGTGGTGAAGCGATGCCAGGCAAAGTGTTCTACGAGACACAATCAACACACAAATTGTTGGCAGCGTTCTCACAAGCTTCAATGATTCACGTGAAAGGTGACTTTGATAAAGAGTCTTTCAACGAAGCATTCATGATGCACACTTCAACTTCACCTCAGTACGGCATTGTTGCTTCTACTGAAACAGCAGCGGCAATGATGCGCGGCAACACTGGTAAGAAGTTGATGCAAGACTCTATCGATCGCGCAATCCGCTTCCGTAAAGAGATCAAACGCCTAGAAGCAGAAAGTGACAGCTGGTTCTTCGATGTATGGCAACCAGAAAACATCGATAGCACTGAATGTTGGAAACTAGACCCTAGCGACACATGGCACGGCTTCAAGAACATGGATGACAACCACATGTATCTTGATCCAATCAAAGTAACGCTACTGACTCCAGGGATGAATAAAGAAAGCGAACTAGAAGAATCAGGTATTCCTGCTTCGCTGGTGGCTAAATTTCTAGACGAGCGCGGCATCGTGGTAGAGAAAACAGGTCCATACAACTTGTTGTTCCTATTCTCAATCGGTATCGACAAATCAAAAGCAATGCAATTGCTACGCGGCCTAACTGAATTTAAACGTGGCTACGACTTGAACCTAACCATCAAGAGCTTCCTACCTTCGCTATACAACGAAGACCCAAGCTTCTATGAAGGTATGCGTGTTCAAGAACTAGCACAAGCAATTCACAACCTAACTAAGAAATACAACCTACCAGAGCTAATGTACAAAGCGTTCGATGTTCTTCCTGAAATGAAAGTAACACCACACGCAGCATGGCAAGAAGAGCTTCGCGGTAACGTAGAAGAAATCAAACTGGAAGAAATGGTTGGTCGCGTAAGTGCGAACATGATTCTTCCTTACCCTCCAGGTGTGCCATTAGTACTTCCTGGTGAAATGGTGACTCAAGAGTCTCGCCCTGTGCTGGACTTCCTAGAGATGCTTTGTGAGATCGGTGCGCATTACCCAGGTTTCGAAACCGACATCCACGGTCTATACCAACAAAAAGATGGTAGCTACACCGTAAAAGTATTGAAGAACTAAGTTCCTCTCGAAGATGACGTCATTGGGAATGCAAGCATGCTCCACTCTTACGAGCTCAATGCGTCATCGAACAATAACGACATTTAGATATACCCCTAACTAATCTGTCGTAAAGAGAAGGGCAAGGATGCTCTGATCTTTTCTTCTATATATAGAAGAAGCACTTTTCCAAGACTTCACCTGAAGTACCCCAAATAAAAAGCAAAGACCAAAGAGCAGTTCGTCATCGTTCTGCTCTTTTTTTTCGCCTTTATATAGATAGAAAGAGAAAAAAGAACCAAGAGAGATAAGATCAGCAACCGAAATCACAAAGAAATCGGCGATCTTTTAATGCGGAAGTCAGGTGTTTCTTCATGAAAAGATCCTCTGCAACCCGAAATATTAGACAAGATCGTTGAGTATCTATGCATAATGCTCGTTATTTGTGCGGTTGAAAGTTTTTTTGCAAAAAAGGCTTGTGCTAATTTCTCAACCCCCTATACTGCGCATCCACCGACACGGAGTGAGACGAAAGTCACACAGCGAGTCAGGAAGAGAGAAAAAAGAATTTGAAAAAAATGCTTGACTCTCTCGCGGTGTGAAGTAAGATACGCACCCCTAACGACGAGCAACTAAGTTGCTGAAAATGTTAGAAAAGCTCTTTAAAAATAAGAACCTATCAATCTGTGTGGGCACTCGTTGATGATAATCCAATTAGAAGCTTCGGCTTCAAATTAGGTTTCAATGAAACGAAGTGACCATTGAATCGAAAGATTCAGCACAGTCAATTCAAACATTACTTTATGTAATGTTCAGTATTCATTGAGCCGACAAAATCTTAAATTGAAGAGTTTGATCATGGCTCAGATTGAACGCTGGCGGCAGGCCTAACACATGCAAGTCGAGCGGAAACGAGTTATCTGAACCTTCGGGGAACGATAACGGCGTCGAGCGGCGGACGGGTGAGTAATGCCTAGGAAATTGCCCTGATGTGGGGGATAACCATTGGAAACGATGGCTAATACCGCATAACGCCTACGGGCCAAAGAGGGGGACCTTCGGGCCTCTCGCGTCAGGATATGCCTAGGTGGGATTAGCTAGTTGGTGAGGTAAGGGCTCACCAAGGCGACGATCCCTAGCTGGTCTGAGAGGATGATCAGCCACACTGGAACTGAGACACGGTCCAGACTCCTACGGGAGGCAGCAGTGGGGAATATTGCACAATGGGCGCAAGCCTGATGCAGCCATGCCGCGTGTGTGAAGAAGGCCTTCGGGTTGTAAAGCACTTTCAGTCGTGAGGAAGGTAGTGTAGTTAATAGCTGCATTATTTGACGTTAGCGACAGAAGAAGCACCGGCTAACTCCGTGCCAGCAGCCGCGGTAATACGGAGGGTGCGAGCGTTAATCGGAATTACTGGGCGTAAAGCGCATGCAGGTGGTTTGTTAAGTCAGATGTGAAAGCCCGGGGCTCAACCTCGGAATTGCATTTGAAACTGGCAGACTAGAGTACTGTAGAGGGGGGTAGAATTTCAGGTGTAGCGGTGAAATGCGTAGAGATCTGAAGGAATACCGGTGGCGAAGGCGGCCCCCTGGACAGATACTGACACTCAGATGCGAAAGCGTGGGGAGCAAACAGGATTAGATACCCTGGTAGTCCACGCCGTAAACGATGTCTACTTGGAGGTTGTGGCCTTGAGCCGTGGCTTTCGGAGCTAACGCGTTAAGTAGACCGCCTGGGGAGTACGGTCGCAAGATTAAAACTCAAATGAATTGACGGGGGCCCGCACAAGCGGTGGAGCATGTGGTTTAATTCGATGCAACGCGAAGAACCTTACCTACTCTTGACATCCAGAGAACTTTCCAGAGATGGATTGGTGCCTTCGGGAACTCTGAGACAGGTGCTGCATGGCTGTCGTCAGCTCGTGTTGTGAAATGTTGGGTTAAGTCCCGCAACGAGCGCAACCCTTATCCTTGTTTGCCAGCGAGTAATGTCGGGAACTCCAGGGAGACTGCCGGTGATAAACCGGAGGAAGGTGGGGACGACGTCAAGTCATCATGGCCCTTACGAGTAGGGCTACACACGTGCTACAATGGCGCATACAGAGGGCAGCCAACTTGCGAGAGTGAGCGAATCCCAAAAAGTGCGTCGTAGTCCGGATCGGAGTCTGCAACTCGACTCCGTGAAGTCGGAATCGCTAGTAATCGTGGATCAGAATGCCACGGTGAATACGTTCCCGGGCCTTGTACACACCGCCCGTCACACCATGGGAGTGGGCTGCAAAAGAAGTAGGTAGTTTAACCTTCGGGAGGACGCTTACCACTTTGTGGTTCATGACTGGGGTGAAGTCGTAACAAGGTAGCGCTAGGGGAACCTGGCGCTGGATCACCTCCTTATACGATGATTACTCACGATGAGTGTCCACACAGATTGATAGTTCACAAGCGAAAGCTTGTAGCTAACATAGCTCTTTAACAATTTGGAAAGCTGACAAAACAATCTTTAAGATTGTTTGTAAAGTTCTCAAAGTATTCTTAATTGAATACTCCAAACAACACATTCAAGTGTTCTTGGAATTTGAGTCCGGCAAAATCGAGTCTGCATCATGTATAAAAATTGCAGACAACTTTGGTGATTTGACTTCAACTCGAAACTCCTTCGGGTTGTATGGTTAAGTGACTAAGCGTACACGGTGGATGCCTTGGCAGTCAGAGGCGATGAAGGACGTATTAACTTGCGATAAGCCCAGATTAGGTAGTAAAAACCATTTGAGTCTGGGATTTCCGAATGGGGAAACCCACTAGCATAAGCTAGTATCGCTGCGTGAATACATAGCGCAGCGAGGCGAACCGGGGGAACTGAAACATCTAAGTACCCCGAGGAAAAGAAATCAACCGAGATTCCGAAAGTAGCGGCGAGCGAAATTGGACTAGCCCTTAAGCTTTTTATGCGTCAGGTGAAACTTCTGGAAAGTTGTGCGATACAGGGTGATAGCCCCGTAACCGGCAACGCATTTAAAGTGAAATCGAGTAGGGCGGGACACGTGATATCCTGTCTGAATATGGGGGGACCATCCTCCAAGGCTAAATACTACTGACTGACCGATAGTGAACCAGTACCGTGAGGGAAAGGCGAAAAGAACCCCTGTGAGGGGAGTGAAATAGAACCTGAAACCGTGTACGTACAAGCAGTAGGAGCACCTTCGTGGTGTGACTGCGTACCTTTTGTATAATGGGTCAGCGACTTATATTCAGTGGCAAGGTTAACCATCTAGGGGAGCCGTAGGGAAACCGAGTCTTAACTGGGCGTTCAGTCTCTGGATATAGACCCGAAACCAGGTGATCTAGCCATGGGCAGGTTGAAGGTTGAGTAACATCAACTGGAGGACCGAACCGACTAATGTTGAAAAATTAGCGGATGACTTGTGGCTAGGGGTGAAAGGCCAATCAAACCTGGAGATAGCTGGTTCTCCCCGAAAGCTATTTAGGTAGCGCCTCGGACGAATACTACTGGGGGTAGAGCACTGTTAAGGCTAGGGGGTCATCCCGACTTACCAACCCTTTGCAAACTCCGAATACCAGTAAGTACTATCCGGGAGACACACGGCGGGTGCTAACGTCCGTCGTGGAGAGGGAAACAACCCAGACCGCCAGCTAAGGTCCCAAATTACTACTAAGTGGGAAACGATGTGGGAAGGCTCAGACAGCCAGGATGTTGGCTTAGAAGCAGCCATCATTTAAAGAAAGCGTAATAGCTCACTGGTCGAGTCGGCCTGCGCGGAAGATGTAACGGGGCTAAGTAGTAAACCGAAGCTGCGGCAATGCACTTTAGTGCATTGGGTAGGGGAGCGTTCTGTAAGCGGTTGAAGGTGTGTGGTAACGCATGCTGGACGTATCAGAAGTGCGAATGCTGACATGAGTAACGATAAAGGGGGTGAAAAACCCCCTCGCCGGAAGACCAAGGGTTCCTGTCCAACGTTAATCGGGGCAGGGTAAGTCGACCCCTAAGGCGAGGCCGAAAGGCGTAGTCGATGGGAAACGGGTTAATATTCCCGTACTTCTTACAATTGCGATGGGGGGACGGAGAAGGCTAGGTGGGCCTGGCGACGGTTGTCCAGGTTCAAGTGCGTAGGCTGAGAGATTAGGTAAATCCGGTTTCTCTTAAGGCTGAGACACGACGTCGAGCTACTACGGTAGTGAAGTCATTGATGCCATGCTTCCAGGAAAAGCCTCTAAGCTTCAGATTGTAAGGAATCGTACCCCAAACCGACACAGGTGGTCGGGTAGAGAATACCAAGGCGCTTGAGAGAACTCGGGTGAAGGAACTAGGCAAAATGGTACCGTAACTTCGGGAGAAGGTACGCTCTCGACGGTGAAGTCCCTTGCGGATGGAGCTATTGAGAGTCGCAGATACCAGGTGGCTGCAACTGTTTATTAAAAACACAGCACTGTGCAAAATCGTAAGATGACGTATACGGTGTGACGCCTGCCCGGTGCCGGAAGGTTAATTGATGGGGTTAGACTTCGGTCGAAGCTCTTGATCGAAGCCCCGGTAAACGGCGGCCGTAACTATAACGGTCCTAAGGTAGCGAAATTCCTTGTCGGGTAAGTTCCGACCTGCACGAATGGCGTAATGATGGCCACGCTGTCTCCACCCGAGACTCAGTGAAATTGAAATCGCTGTGAAGATGCAGTGTACCCGCGGCTAGACGGAAAGACCCCGTGAACCTTTACTACAGCTTGGCACTGAACATTGACCCTACATGTGTAGGATAGGTGGGAGGCTTTGAAACTAGTACGCCAGTATTAGTGGAGCCGTCCTTGAAATACCACCCTTGTAGTGTTGATGTTCTAACGTCGACCCCTTATCGGGGTTGCGGACAGTGCCTGGTGGGTAGTTTGACTGGGGCGGTCTCCTCCCAAAGCGTAACGGAGGAGCACGAAGGTGGGCTAATCACGGTTGGACATCGTGAGGTTAGTGCAATGGCATAAGCCCGCTTGACTGCGAGAATGACAATTCGAGCAGGTGCGAAAGCAGGTCATAGTGATCCGGTGGTTCTGAATGGAAGGGCCATCGCTCAACGGATAAAAGGTACTCCGGGGATAACAGGCTGATACCGCCCAAGAGTTCATATCGACGGCGGTGTTTGGCACCTCGATGTCGGCTCATCACATCCTGGGGCTGAAGTCGGTCCCAAGGGTATGGCTGTTCGCCATTTAAAGTGGTACGCGAGCTGGGTTTAGAACGTCGTGAGACAGTTCGGTCCCTATCTGCCGTGGGCGTTGGAAGATTGAAGGGGGCTGCTCCTAGTACGAGAGGACCGGAGTGGACGAACCTCTGGTGTTCGGGTTGTGTCGCCAGACGCATTGCCCGGTAGCTAAGTTCGGAATCGATAACCGCTGAAAGCATCTAAGCGGGAAGCGAGCCCTGAGATGAGTCTTCCCTGATACTTTAAGTATCCTAAAGGGTTGTTCGAGACTAGAACGTTGATAGGCAGGGTGTGTAAGCGTTGTGAGGCGTTGAGCTAACCTGTACTAATTGCCCGTGAGGCTTAACCATACAACACCCAAGGGGTTTTGATGGACTCAAAGCAAGAACGAATTGAATGTGTAAGAACTGAAACAGCTTTCCGAATTAAAGAATTTGCTTGGCGACCATAGCGATTTGGACCCACCTGACTTCCATTCCGAACTCAGAAGTGAAACGAATTAGCGTCGATGGTAGTGTGGGGCTTCCCCATGTGAGAGTAGAACATCGCCAGGCTTTTAATTTTCTTTTCACTTTTTAAAAAAGTGAAGACAAAATAGCGCACTTGCTTATTTAATAAGCAAGTCACCATAAAGTTCTAAATTATTTTAGAGTTTTATGTTGACTTTCAAAGTGTAAAGCGTATTATACGCACCTCGCTTAAGTGCTAAGGCACTGAAAGCCAAGCTCTTTAACAATATAGACCTATCAATCTGTGTGGGCACTCGTTGATGATAATCCAATTAGATACTTCGGTATCAAATTAGGTTTCAATGAAACGAAGTGACCATTGAATCAAAAGATTCAGCACAGTCAATTCAAACATTACTTTATGTAATGTTCAGTATTCATTGAGCCGACAAAATCTTAAATTGAAGAGTTTGATCATGGCTCAGATTGAACGCTGGCGGCAGGCCTAACACATGCAAGTCGAGCGGAAACGAGTTATCTGAACCTTCGGGGAACGATAACGGCGTCGAGCGGCGGACGGGTGAGTAATGCCTAGGAAATTGCCCTGATGTGGGGGATAACCATTGGAAACGATGGCTAATACCGCATAATGCCTACGGGCCAAAGAGGGGGACCTTCGGGCCTCTCGCGTCAGGATATGCCTAGGTGGGATTAGCTAGTTGGTGAGGTAAGGGCTCACCAAGGCGACGATCCCTAGCTGGTCTGAGAGGATGATCAGCCACACTGGAACTGAGACACGGTCCAGACTCCTACGGGAGGCAGCAGTGGGGAATATTGCACAATGGGCGCAAGCCTGATGCAGCCATGCCGCGTGTGTGAAGAAGGCCTTCGGGTTGTAAAGCACTTTCAGTCGTGAGGAAGGTAGTGTAGTTAATAGCTGCATTATTTGACGTTAGCGACAGAAGAAGCACCGGCTAACTCCGTGCCAGCAGCCGCGGTAATACGGAGGGTGCGAGCGTTAATCGGAATTACTGGGCGTAAAGCGCATGCAGGTGGTTTGTTAAGTCAGATGTGAAAGCCCGGGGCTCAACCTCGGAATTGCATTTGAAACTGGCAGACTAGAGTACTGTAGAGGGGGGTAGAATTTCAGGTGTAGCGGTGAAATGCGTAGAGATCTGAAGGAATACCGGTGGCGAAGGCGGCCCCCTGGACAGATACTGACACTCAGATGCGAAAGCGTGGGGAGCAAACAGGATTAGATACCCTGGTAGTCCACGCCGTAAACGATGTCTACTTGGAGGTTGTGGCCTTGAGCCGTGGCTTTCGGAGCTAACGCGTTAAGTAGACCGCCTGGGGAGTACGGTCGCAAGATTAAAACTCAAATGAATTGACGGGGGCCCGCACAAGCGGTGGAGCATGTGGTTTAATTCGATGCAACGCGAAGAACCTTACCTACTCTTGACATCCAGAGAACTTTCCAGAGATGGATTGGTGCCTTCGGGAACTCTGAGACAGGTGCTGCATGGCTGTCGTCAGCTCGTGTTGTGAAATGTTGGGTTAAGTCCCGCAACGAGCGCAACCCTTATCCTTGTTTGCCAGCGAGTAATGTCGGGAACTCCAGGGAGACTGCCGGTGATAAACCGGAGGAAGGTGGGGACGACGTCAAGTCATCATGGCCCTTACGAGTAGGGCTACACACGTGCTACAATGGCGCATACAGAGGGCAGCCAACTTGCGAGAGTGAGCGAATCCCAAAAAGTGCGTCGTAGTCCGGATTGGAGTCTGCAACTCGACTCCATGAAGTCGGAATCGCTAGTAATCGTGGATCAGAATGCCACGGTGAATACGTTCCCGGGCCTTGTACACACCGCCCGTCACACCATGGGAGTGGGCTGCAAAAGAAGTAGGTAGTTTAACCTTCGGGAGGACGCTTACCACTTTGTGGTTCATGACTGGGGTGAAGTCGTAACAAGGTAGCGCTAGGGGAACCTGGCGCTGGATCACCTCCTTATACGATGATTACTCACGATGAGTGTCCACACAGATTGATACGGTTTATACGAAAAAGAGACGATACTGGGTCTGTAGCTCAGGTGGTTAGAGCGTTCGCCTGATAAGCGAGAGGTCGGTGGTTCGAGTCCACTCAGACCCACCAATTCCCTTCCCAAGGAATTGGCATACAGTATCGACACCTTGATGGGGCTATAGCTCAGCTGGGAGAGCGCCTGCCTTGCACGCAGGAGGTCAGCAGTTCGATCCTGCTTAGCTCCACCATCTTTAAGCGCATTCGATGAGTGCTTTTAAAAATGGTTTTCATTAGAAAATCTAGCTCTTTAACAATTTGGAAAGCTGACAAAACAAACTTTTAAGTTTGTTTGTAAAGTTCTCAAAGTATTCTTAATTGAATACTCCAAACAACACATTCAAGTGTTCTTGGGTTTTGTTTTACTGTTTAAGTAAAACGAAACATATTTGAGTCCGGCAAAATCGAAAGCTATCTCGCTCATTCAAATAATGAGATAGCAACTTTGGTTGTTTAACTTCAATTCGAAACTCCTTCGGGTTGTATGGTTAAGTGACTAAGCGTACACGGTGGATGCCTTGGCAGTCAGAGGCGATGAAGGACGTATTAACTTGCGATAAGCCCAGATTAGGTAGTAAAAACCATTTGAGTCTGGGATTTCCGAATGGGGAAACCCACTAGCATAAGCTAGTATCGCTGCGTGAATACATAGCGCAGCGAGGCGAACCGGGGGAACTGAAACATCTAAGTACCCCGAGGAAAAGAAATCAACCGAGATTCCGAAAGTAGCGGCGAGCGAAATTGGACTAGCCCTTAAGCTTTTTATGCGTCAGGTGAAACTTCTGGAAAGTTGTGCGATACAGGGTGATAGCCCCGTAACCGGCAACGCATTTAAAGTGAAATCGAGTAGGGCGGGACACGTGATATCCTGTCTGAATATGGGGGGACCATCCTCCAAGGCTAAATACTACTGACTGACCGATAGTGAACCAGTACCGTGAGGGAAAGGCGAAAAGAACCCCTGTGAGGGGAGTGAAATAGAACCTGAAACCGTGTACGTACAAGCAGTAGGAGCACCTTCGTGGTGTGACTGCGTACCTTTTGTATAATGGGTCAGCGACTTATATTCAGTGGCAAGGTTAACCATCTAGGGGAGCCGTAGGGAAACCGAGTCTTAACTGGGCGTTCAGTCTCTGGATATAGACCCGAAACCAGGTGATCTAGCCATGGGCAGGTTGAAGGTTGAGTAACATCAACTGGAGGACCGAACCGACTAATGTTGAAAAATTAGCGGATGACTTGTGGCTAGGGGTGAAAGGCCAATCAAACCTGGAGATAGCTGGTTCTCCCCGAAAGCTATTTAGGTAGCGCCTCGGACGAATACTACTGGGGGTAGAGCACTGTTAAGGCTAGGGGGTCATCCCGACTTACCAACCCTTTGCAAACTCCGAATACCAGTAAGTACTATCCGGGAGACACACGGCGGGTGCTAACGTCCGTCGTGGAGAGGGAAACAACCCAGACCGCCAGCTAAGGTCCCAAATTACTACTAAGTGGGAAACGATGTGGGAAGGCTCAGACAGCCAGGATGTTGGCTTAGAAGCAGCCATCATTTAAAGAAAGCGTAATAGCTCACTGGTCGAGTCGGCCTGCGCGGAAGATGTAACGGGGCTAAGTAGTAAACCGAAGCTGCGGCAATGCACTTTAGTGCATTGGGTAGGGGAGCGTTCTGTAAGCGGTTGAAGGTGTGTGGTAACGCATGCTGGACGTATCAGAAGTGCGAATGCTGACATGAGTAACGATAAAGGGGGTGAAAAACCCCCTCGCCGGAAGACCAAGGGTTCCTGTCCAACGTTAATCGGGGCAGGGTAAGTCGACCCCTAAGGCGAGGCCGAAAGGCGTAGTCGATGGGAAACGGGTTAATATTCCCGTACTTCTTACAATTGCGATGGGGGGACGGAGAAGGCTAGGTGGGCCTGGCGACGGTTGTCCAGGTTCAAGTGCGTAGGCTGAGAGATTAGGTAAATCCGGTTTCTCTTAAGGCTGAGACACGACGTCGAGCTACTACGGTAGTGAAGTCATTGATGCCATGCTTCCAGGAAAAGCCTCTAAGCTTCAGATTGTAAGGAATCGTACCCCAAACCGACACAGGTGGTCGGGTAGAGAATACCAAGGCGCTTGAGAGAACTCGGGTGAAGGAACTAGGCAAAATGGTACCGTAACTTCGGGAGAAGGTACGCTCTCGACGGTGAAGTCCCTTGCGGATGGAGCTATTGAGAGTCGCAGATACCAGGTGGCTGCAACTGTTTATTAAAAACACAGCACTGTGCAAAATCGTAAGATGACGTATACGGTGTGACGCCTGCCCGGTGCCGGAAGGTTAATTGATGGGGTTAGACTTCGGTCGAAGCTCTTGATCGAAGCCCCGGTAAACGGCGGCCGTAACTATAACGGTCCTAAGGTAGCGAAATTCCTTGTCGGGTAAGTTCCGACCTGCACGAATGGCGTAATGATGGCCACGCTGTCTCCACCCGAGACTCAGTGAAATTGAAATCGCTGTGAAGATGCAGTGTACCCGCGGCTAGACGGAAAGACCCCGTGAACCTTTACTACAGCTTGGCACTGAACATTGACCCTACATGTGTAGGATAGGTGGGAGGCTTTGAAACTAGTACGCCAGTATTAGTGGAGCCGTCCTTGAAATACCACCCTTGTAGTGTTGATGTTCTAACGTCGACCCCTTATCGGGGTTGCGGACAGTGCCTGGTGGGTAGTTTGACTGGGGCGGTCTCCTCCCAAAGCGTAACGGAGGAGCACGAAGGTGGGCTAATCACGGTTGGACATCGTGAGGTTAGTGCAATGGCATAAGCCCGCTTGACTGCGAGAATGACAATTCGAGCAGGTGCGAAAGCAGGTCATAGTGATCCGGTGGTTCTGAATGGAAGGGCCATCGCTCAACGGATAAAAGGTACTCCGGGGATAACAGGCTGATACCGCCCAAGAGTTCATATCGACGGCGGTGTTTGGCACCTCGATGTCGGCTCATCACATCCTGGGGCTGAAGTCGGTCCCAAGGGTATGGCTGTTCGCCATTTAAAGTGGTACGCGAGCTGGGTTTAGAACGTCGTGAGACAGTTCGGTCCCTATCTGCCGTGGGCGTTGGAAGATTGAAGGGGGCTGCTCCTAGTACGAGAGGACCGGAGTGGACGAACCTCTGGTGTTCGGGTTGTGTCGCCAGACGCATTGCCCGGTAGCTAAGTTCGGAATCGATAACCGCTGAAAGCATCTAAGCGGGAAGCGAGCCCTGAGATGAGTCTTCCCTGATACTTTAAGTATCCTAAAGGGTTGTTCGAGACTAGAACGTTGATAGGCAGGGTGTGTAAGCGTTGTGAGGCGTTGAGCTAACCTGTACTAATTGCCCGTGAGGCTTAACCATACAACACCCAAGGGGTTTTGATGGACTCAAAGCAAGAACGAATTGAATGTGTAAGAACTGAAACAGCTTTCCGAATTAAAGAATTTGCTTGGCGACCATAGCGATTTGGACCCACCTGACTTCCATTCCGAACTCAGAAGTGAAACGAATTAGCGTCGATGGTAGTGTGGGGCTTCCCCATGTGAGAGTAGAACATCGCCAGGCTTTAAATTTGAAGAAGCCCACTCGAAAGAGTGGGCTTTTTTGCATTTGGAGCAAAGTAAATTCATTCCAATGACAAGACCTTGTTAAAGGCGCTTCTAAACTTCTTTTACCATTGTTCACTATTCTTTGTTCCGCCTAAACAACTGGCTGCGATGTAGTGCTAACGCACTACTTCTCCGCATCTCACCTTGTTCGACTCCGCAATAACTTATAGGCCTTTCTGAGGCTAACCCACAAACTGTATTAAGAAAGTATCCTCGGTTGTATAGAGCTCGCGAGAAGGCCGTGTATAACAGTTTTTAAAGAGAGAAGGTGTATAGAGTGAAATGGGTATGGGGTTGATTAATTTGAAATAAGACAGAGAAAGTTAAGAAACCTTTTGGATTCTTAAGTTGGTAGAGTGCTGTAGTTTCACATCAGGAATACTACCGTGGTGAAGCGTTACTTGGTTGCGCCCCGAGTGCTTCGAGTAATACATAGCTTTATCGGCGTTAACCATGAGCTCCATAGTGCTAGATACTTGCTCATCATATTCTGCGACGCCAATGCTTACAGTTGTACTGATCTCAATACCATCAACTTTACATGGCGCATTTTGAATCGCCTCTCTTATCCTCTCTGCTACATCATAGGCTTGTATTGCACTAGTGTTAACTAAGATCACAGCAAACTCTTCTCCTCCTAAGCGACCAATAAAGTCACTACCGCGAATTGCTCGCTGGCAGATCTTGGCTACGTGATGGATCACTTGATCCCCAGAGAAGTGGCCGACTTGATCATTAATCTCTTTAAAGTGGTCGATATCGATCATTATGCAGGAGAGTGTTTGAGACGGTCGCAAATGTGAGCTCATAGCCTTATCTAGGCTGGTTAAGAATGCTCGTCGATTCAATACACCAGTTAGTTCATCGGTCTCTGAGAGCTCTTTCAAGCGCTTTTCAAGTAGGTGGGTTTTCGTAACGTCACGGACAGACCAAATTACCCAATTCTCGCCACTTTGTAGGCTTTCTACAGGCTTGATGATTGCTTCAAACCAGGTCTCTTCTGGATTGTTTAACGCCTCCAGTTCTTCTATTGGCATTAGTAGGTGATCTTGCAGTGCGATACTGTATTTGACGACTTTTGGCTCGTTAGAGTGGAGTACATCACCAATATAACCAAGCAACTCAGCGGCTTTGCTTGTCGACAAAACATCGTTCAACTTGAGGTTGGTATAGCTTTGCGCACTGAAGTACTTTGAATGGTAAGTGCCACCGAAACTTTCGATATAGCGACCTTGTTCATTGAGGATAAAGACATGATCAGGGAGGCTATTCAATATGGCATGGAGCCAATCTTCCCTTTCTTTGTAAATCACGAGGTTAGTTCCTTTATCCAATGTAAGTCTTTGATTATATCTGTTTATATTGAGTTCACAATCAATACCGATCACAGTTCAATGTATCAGATTTGACTAATGTTTACACAGAATATGAGGAGCGCAGAGCTGGATGGCTTAAAAATACCTGAAGATTCTTGAAGGCAATAAAAAAGGCTTAACCATTGCTGGCCAAGCCTTTTTTACAAAAATACTGTATGAACGTATTAGTTCATGCCGTATTTTTTAAGTTTCTTGCGAAGAGTACCGCGGTTGATACCCATCATAGTTGCTGCGCGAGTTTGGTTACCGCGAGTGTACTGCATGATGGTATCTAGTAGTGGCTGTTCAACTTCAGCTAGAACTAATTCGTATAGTTCTGTTACTTCCTGGCCGTTTAGTTGAGCTAGGTAGTTTTTAAGAGACGCTTTAACAGAGTCACGTAAAGGCTTTTGAGTAATCTGGTCTTGTGACGTTACTGTAGTTACTGTTAATGCTTCTGAAGTCAGATTTTGTTCGAACATATTCGGTCTAGCTCTTCTCTTAATTATGATGCAACGTTATCAAAATAACCCTCTAACGCCTCAAGTTGCAGCTCAGCTGCGTCGATAGCGTTGAAGGTACGGCGAAACTCACTTGCTTGCTCATGCTCTTTTAGATACCACCCAACGTGCTTGCGCGCGATACGTGGACCTAAGAACTCTCCATAGAAACCATGCAGAGCGTTAACATGACCAAGCATAATGGCTTTCACTTCCTCACTTGGAAGCTCATCCATTGTGGTGCCGTTTTCCAAATAGTGATGGATTTCCTGGAAAATCCAAGGACGACCTTGGGCAGGACGTCCAATCATTAAAGCGTCTGCACCGGTGTACTCCAGTACAAACTTCGCTTTCTCCGGGCTATCGATATCACCGTTTGCGATAACCGGAATGGATATAGCTTGTTTAACCGCTTTAATGCTGTCGTATTCGGCCTCACCTTTGTACATACACGCTTTTGTTCTGCCATGCAGTGCAAGAGCCTGTATGCCGCAGTCTTCGGCTAATTTAGCGATGTGAACACAGTTTTTGTTTTCTGTGTTCCAGCCAGTACGGGTCTTTAACGTTACAGGAACGTCTACCGCGTCCACTACCGCAGTCAAAATCTCTTTGATTATGTCTGGGTATTGAAGCAGCGCAGAACCCGCCAGCTTCTTATTCACTTTCTTTGCTGGGCAGCCCATGTTGATGTCGATGATTTGTGCACCGTTTTCAACACTGAATTGAGCTGCATCGGCCATAAGCTGTGGATCGGAACCGGCAATCTGTACAGAGCGAATGCCCGATTCGCCTTCATGCACCATGCGCTGTTTCGACTTTGACGTTCCCCATAGCTTCGGGTTAGCAGACATCATTTCACTGACGGCCATTCCCGCACCATAGCGAAGACACAACTCGCGAAACGGTCTATCCGTTACACCAGCCATAGGGGCTACGATTAGATTGTTCTTAAGTTGATAGTTTCCGATTTTCAAAACGTCATCACAGTTCTGTACCAGCAAGGGCGCGCATTTTACGCATTTTTTTACTGCGTGAAAAGACTAATATTTGAGCATTTACAAATTGTTTTTGTAATTTGTATGAAATTCAAACAATTAGCCCTGAAAACCTTATCTAGCCTTGCTTACGACCAGAGATGCGACACCATTCACTTTGCTCTGCGATTGGGTCAATGTGAAGCTCGTCACGGTAATGGTTCGCTACATCTTCTGCTTGAGTGTCTAAAACCCCCGACATTGCAAGGTCGCCATTTGGCTTCACTAGACCTTTAATGATTGGTGCTAGTTCACGTAGTGGGCCTGCAAGAATGTTTGCAACCACAACGTCTGCAATTAGACCTTCAGGTTGGTTTTGAGGTAGGAACACTTCAAGTTGATCGGCTACACCATTACGTTCAGCGTTGTCGCGAGATGCTTGCAGTGCTTGAGGATCAATGTCGATCCCGATAACTTTTTCAGCGCCTAGTTTGATCGCTGCGATCGCTAGGATGCCTGAACCACAGCCGAAGTCGATTACTGTCTTACCTGATAGATCGAGACCCTCTAGCCACTCAAGACAAAGTGCTGTCGTTGGGTGAGTACCTGTACCGAATGCAAGGCCTGGATCGAGCATTACGTTTACTGCGTCTGGCTCTGGAATTTCACGCCAGCTTGGGCAAATCCATAGACGTTCGCCGAACTTCATTGGGTGGAAGTTTTCCATCCACTCGCGTTCCCAGTCTTTGTCTTCTAGCTGTTCTACTTTGTAAGCAAAATCGTCCGCTAGCATGTTGCTTGCTTTGATTTGAGTGATGATGAAGTTTGTATCAGCTTCTGCATCGTACAGTGCCAGAATGTCAGTATCGCCCCATAAGCGAGTCTCGCCAGGTAGAGGTTCGAATACAGGCGTATCCTGCGCGTCTAGGAATGTTACAGACAGCGCACCAGTCTCTTCCATTAGCATGTCGCCGATTTGCTCAGCGTTTTCATTGGTCGCATTGAGTTTGATTTGAATCCAAGGCATTTGTTTTTGCTCTTAAAGTGAATGAAGTGGCGCAGAGTTTACCAGAACTCTACGATTTGTTTGAGTATAGACTTTATACAAAACAAAAATGCCCACAGATGTGGGCATTTATTATGAGGTTAGCGGAGGCTTATTGTAGGCCTAGCTTCTTCTCTAGGTAGTGAATGTTTGCACCACCGTGCTGGAAGTTCTCATCATTCATGATTGACTCTTGTAGAGTAACGTTAGTCTTGATGCCTTCAATGATCATCTCGCCTAGTGCGTTCTTCATACGTGCAATCGCTACATCACGGTTCTCACCGTAAGTGATCAGTTTACCAATCATTGAATCGTAATGAGGTGGTACTGTGTAGCCTGTGTAAATGTGAGATTCCCAACGAACACCCATACCGCCTGGCGCGTGGAAGCGTTCAATCTTACCCGGTGAAGGTAGGAAACGCTCTGGGTCTTCTGCGTTGATACGACACTCAATCGCATGGCCGCGGATCTTGATGTCATCCTGAGTGAATGACAATGGCTGACCTGCTGCTACGCGTAGCTGTTCTTTAATTAGGTCAACGCCGGTAACCATTTCTGTTACTGGGTGCTCAACCTGAATACGAGTGTTCATTTCGATGAAGTAGAATTCACCGTTCTCGTATAGGAATTCGAACGTACCTGCGCCGCGGTAACCGATTTCCAGACATGCACGAGTACAACGTTCACCGATGTACTTACGCATCTCTTCTGTGATACCTGGTGCTGGTGCTTCTTCAACAACCTTCTGGTGACGACGCTGCATAGAACAGTCACGTTCACCTAGGTGGATAGCACCGCCTTGGCCATCAGCAATCACTTGTACTTCAACGTGACGAGGGTTTTCTAGGAATTTCTCCATGTAAACCATGTCGTTGTTGAACGCCGCTTTTGCTTCTGCACGCGTCATAGCGATAGCTTGAACAAGTTCCGCTTCAGAACGTACAACACGCATACCACGACCACCGCCGCCACCAGAGGCTTTGATGATTACTGGGTAGCCGATACGCTTAGCGTGAGCTTTGTTTTTGTCTTCGTCGTTATCTAGTGGACCGTCAGAACCTGGTACACAAGGAACGCCTGCTTTTTTCATTGCGTTGATTGCTGACACTTTGTCACCCATCATGCGGATGGTGTCTGCTTTAGGACCAACGAAGATGAAACCGCTGCGCTCTACTTGCTCAGCAAAGTCTGCGTTCTCAGATAGGAAGCCGTAACCCGGGTGAATCGCAATTGCACCCGTCACTTCTGCTGCAGAAATGATACGAGGGATGTTTAGGTAGCTGTCGATACCACGAGCAGGACCGATACATACGGTTTCGTCTGCAAGTAGTACGTGCTTAAGATCGCGGTCAGCTGTTGAGTGCACTGCCACAGTCTTAATGCCTAATTCTTTACAAGCGCGAAGGATACGAAGTGCAATTTCACCTCGGTTCGCGATGACTACTTTATCTAGCATAAGGCAAGCCCCGCTTATTCGATTACAACTAGTGGTTGGTCGAATTCAACTGGCTGGCCGTCTTCAACTAGGATTGCAGTTACAACACCTGATTTGTCCGCTTCGATTTGGTTCATCATTTTCATTGCTTCAACGATACATAGTGTGTCGCCAGCATTTACGCTCTGACCAACTTCAACGAATGATTTCGCGTCTGGACTTGGAGAGCGGTAGAAAGTACCAACCATTGGAGAAAGAACTTGGTGACCTGCAGGAACTGCTGCTGGTGCTTCTGCTGCCATTGCTGGTGCGTCTGCTACTGGGGCTGCTGCCACTGGCGCAGGTGCTGCTACTGGAGCTGCTGCGTAATGAACTGGAGCTGGAGCTGCAGGGCCACTACGGCTGATGCGCACTGACTCTTCACCTTCAGAGATTTCTAGCTCAGCAATGCCAGACTCTTCAACTAACTCGATTAGCTTCTTGATTTTACGAATATCCATCTTTTCTTTCTCTTTTATCTTGTGATTAAGACAACCCAAAAGGGCTGCAGAGTGTTTGGTTTACTTTGCCTGCAATTTCGCGATTGCTGCAGACAGAGCGAATTCATAACCTTGTGCACCTAAGCCACAAATCACCCCTTCTGCTTTATCAGACAGATAAGAGTGATGACGGAACGGCTCACGAGCATGAACGTTCGATAGGTGCACTTCGATAAATGGGATGGCTACGCCAAGTAATGCATCACGCAGCGCGACACTGGTATGAGTGAAAGCCGCTGGGTTGATGATAATGAAGTCCACTTTGCCGTACGCAGCGTGGATAGCTTCAATCAGTTCGTACTCACGATTCGATTGCAGGTGTTCAACTTCCACCCCAGAGTTGTGAGCTTGTTCAGTCAATGCGTCAACAATCTGTGCTAGGGTGTTGTTACCGTAATGTGTCGGTTCACGCAGACCTAATAGATTAAGATTTGGTCCGTTTAGAACTAGAATCCGTGACTTTGCAGACATTATGTTGCCATCTTCCTTTATCGTGAGTGGAACGTTTATATTCCCAAATATACGATAATTCAGCACGATTTTTTTGTTAAAACCGAGCAAATTTTAAAAAATCGACCAAGATTATAGCTAATTCACAGCAATTAGCAGCAATTTACTGGTCTAATCTCCCAATAGCCCCCGTCGTTTCTGTAACCAAGTTAACAAAAACAACATAATTGCCACGTGCTTTTTGTGGTTTATTTTGCGTCCACGCACAAAAAAGCCACCATATGCAATGGTGGCTTTTAGAGCTAGCGTTTAAAACGGAGGCTGGGTGTTATGCCAGTTCTGCCTTCTCTGCAATTAGCTTGTCTACAACACTTGGAT
Source organism: Vibrio campbellii CAIM 519 = NBRC 15631 = ATCC 25920 (assembly GCF_002163755.1). NCBI lineage: Bacteria > Pseudomonadati > Pseudomonadota > Gammaproteobacteria > Vibrionales > Vibrionaceae > Vibrio > Vibrio campbellii. The sequence goes on along the minus strand of NZ_CP015863.1, from coordinate 3,128,793 downwards.
CGGCCAGTGTTGAAGTATCACCTAGGTTGCTGGTATCACCCGTTGCAATCTTACGTAGGATGCGACGCATGATTTTACCGGAGCGTGTTTTTGGTAGAGAGTCTGTCCAGTGCAGTACGTCTGGCGTTGCGATTGGGCCAATCTCTTTACGTACCCAGTCTTTCACCTCTTTGTGCAGCTCAGCTGATGGGAATTCACCATCATTAAGCGTGACGTATGCGTAAATTGCCTGACCTTTGATGTCATGAGGGATACCGACAATCGCCGCTTCCGCAATTTTATCGTGTGCAACGAGTGCTGACTCAATCTCTGCGGTACCCATTCGGTGACCAGAGACGTTCAATACGTCATCTACACGACCTGTAATCCAGTAATAGCCATCTTCGTCACGACGAGCACCATCACTGGTGAAGTACATGCCTTTGAAGGTAGAGAAGTAGGTTTGCTCAAAGCGCTCATGGTCGCCGTAAACGGTGCGCATCTGACCTGGCCATGAATCAAGGATCACCAAGTTACCTTCTGCTGCGGTTTCTTCGATGATGTTCCCCATGTTGTCCACCAGCGCTGGTTGTACGCCAAAGAATGGGCGAGTTGCAGAACCTGGTTTCAGGTCTGTTGCTCCCGGTAGTGGCGCAATCAAGATACCGCCTGTCTCTGTTTGCCACCAAGTATCAACGATCGGTGAGTTTTCATTACCGATGGTCTTGTAGTACCACTCCCATGCTTCAGGGTTGATAGGTTCACCTACTGAGCCCATTACACGCAAACTTGAACGAGATGTTCCGGCTACCGCTTCGTTACCTTTCGCCATTAGGGCGCGAATCGCTGTTGGTGCAGTGTAGAGAATGTTTACTTGATGCTTATCAACCACTTCACTCATGCGAGCTGTGCTTGGGTAGTTTGGTACACCTTCGAACAGAATGGTTTTCGCACCGTTCGCTAGTGGACCGTAAATGAGGTAAGTGTGACCTGTAATCCAACCCACGTCCGCCGTACACCAGAACGTTTCACCTTCTTGGTAATCGAACACGTACTTGAAGGTCATGGTCGCGTACACTAGGTAACCACCTGTGGTGTGCAGCACGCCTTTTGGCTTACCTGTTGAGCCTGAAGTGTAAAGAATGAACAGAGGGTCTTCCGCTTTCATCTCTTCTGGTGGACATACGTCAGAAACAACAGCCGTTGCTTCGTGCCACCAAACGTCACGGTGCTCGTGCCAATCAATGTCACCGCCCGTACGTTTTAGAACGACAACTTTGTCGATGGTTTTTACTTCTGGGTTTGTCAGTGCTTCATCAACGTTTTTCTTCAGTGGCACTGCGCGACCACCACGAACGCCTTCGTCAGCAGTGATAACGATTTTCGCATCTGAGTCGATGATACGACCGGACAGGGCTTCTGGCGAGAAACCACCAAATACCACGGTATGAACCGCACCAATACGCGTACATGCCAGCATTGCGATAGCCGCTTCTGGCACCATTGGCATGTAAAGACAAACCACGTCGCCTTTGTGCACGCCTTGTTCTTTTAGTGCGTTAGAGAACTTACACACTTCTTTGTGCAGTTCATTGAATGTGAGGGTTTTGTCGTCGGCAGGATCATCGCCTTCCCAGATGATCGCGACTTCATCGCCACGCTCGGCAAGGTGGCGGTCAATACAGTTTGCAGATACGTTCAGCGTGCCGTCTTCGAACCAACGAATGTCGACGTGACCAGTATCGAACGAGGTGTTTTTAACTTGAGTGAATGGCTTAATCCAATCGACAACTTTACCGTGTTCGCTCCAGAAGCCTTCAGGGTCGCTTACCGACTGCTGATACATGGCTAGGTAAGTGTCATTATCCGCATGCGTATGGTTTTTAATGTTTTCTTTTACCGGATAAACGTGGGCTTCGCTCATGGCTTCTCTCCTTGTGCCTTTAATTCTCGACCTTCGTCTTTTGTAGGGCGGTTTCCGTTCTTTCGTCTGTGATTCATCAAGAACGTTGCTGTGCATATAACTGTCAGTCACAGCGCGTATTTCCACAATTAGACTTTAGGATGAGAGTGAGGAATGCGCCGCGATATTGCTGAATTTAAAGCGAATGTGGGAGGTGGATCGAAAGCTGAGTATTGAACCTATTGGGTATAAGGCACGCTCAGGTTTGGTAAATCGCCTTTGGTGAGACGCACATACACTAAAGCGGCGGATTTTGCATCCTGCAGGGCATCGTGTTTGTCTTGAATCGGCAGTTCAAGGTGCTTACAAATCGCATCAAGACTTAAGTCGAAGTAGGCGTTAGGCAAATGACGTTCGAGCTTATCGTGATAAACCTGGCTTACTTCGATGAGCGGGTTCGGTAGTGGAAAGCCTAAATGCCTCAGACAAGCGAGGTCGAGGATCTTTTTGTCGTAGCGAATGTGGTAGCCAACTAAAGGACGATTGCCGATAAAGTCGAGCAGCTTGATGAGTGCTTCTTTTTCGCTGATGCCATCCACCAAATCTTGGTGGCGGATATGGTGAATTTTCACTGAACCTGAATCGAGTGATTGCGGGGCGCGCAGTCGAACTTCGAACGGTTTACTGGTGATGATTCGATTATCGATGATTTTGGTCGCAGCGATGGTGACCAGCTCGGCTCTATTTGAGTCCAAGCTGGTGGTTTCGCAATCGAGAGAGACAAACTCACCTTTTTGCGGCGAACAAAACAGTGGCTGATAAGGTGAGCCCTTCAGTTTGTAATGCCAGTATTTCCTTTGTAGCCAATTCATCCCTGTTACCTCTCGTCTTATTTGCCTAAAAGACTCTAATCACGGATTTGATAATGGAAGCCTAAGAACTGCTTAAACTTCTTCACCACATGTAAGCTGTGGCGCAGCAGGTCTCGTTCTGTTCGGTCTAACTGTTTGATGTCGATATTGTTCAGTGCTTCCTGCTTACTCAATTGCTGGTTCAAGCGGATCTTGAGGAACAGCTTCAGTGCCTCATTGAGGTTATCGGCGGTTTCTGGTTCTAAGATGCGTTTGTTTCTCAGTGCTTCGATACGCTCGAGGGTGTTCTTCTCTTCAATCGCGTATTCCAATGCCAAAGTGCGAATGCCATGCACGATTGGAAAGATGCCGCCGCGCTTTATATCCAGCCCATCTTTAGCACTTTTTACGTTACCAAACAGAGTAAGAGGCACGGAAAATTGCAGAGCAGGGCGAGTGAAATCGGACAGAATCAACATACGATCTTTCATGCTATCTCTGAGGTGCTCGGCGATAGGCGTGAGCAACTCTCGATTGCCTGCGACCGCATGGGCATCACTGAAGATGGCTAAATCCATGATTTGTTCAGGCTGTGCTTTAGCAATCCAACCATCGAGCGCTTTAATCCATTCTTGCTGCGTTCGAACCCACTTCGGATTGTTAACCATGACTTTGCCAGGGCAGAGTGGGTAACCCAGTTGCTGCAAGGTGTGTGTGAGGGTTTGCATCACTTCGGCGCAGTGTTCCCATTCCAGCCCATCTTGGATGATCAGTGCATTATCTTGATCGGTCTTGAGGATTTGTTCTCCACGACCTTCCGAGCCAAGCACAATCAGACAACAGTGATCGTGCAGTGCTGGTGGCACCACGAGCTCAAACGCTTTTTCGATGATTTGTTCATTTACAGCAGATATCAGCTCCATGATGAAGCGAGTGCGGATACCATTGGTCAGCAAGCTGTCCACCAACTGACGCTGTCGATTGGAAGCAAGGGCTAACTCTTCCACGCTGCTAGCTCTCGCTATGCTGAGTGTCAGTACGTGTGAGTGAGTGGAAAACGCACTGAGGATTTGCGTCATGTCCAACATACCGACCGCTTGATTGCCTTCGCACACCATTAGACGTTTCATGCGATTGCGTGTCATGGTGATCATGGCGTTAAACAAGAAGTCATCATCATCCACGTGATAAACAGGGAAGGTCGCAATCTCACTCACTGGCGTATCGAGTGGGTGGTCGTCAAGCATCACGGCATGGAGCATATTGGTTCGCGTCACTATCGCGTAGGGATGCGCCGATGGATGTTGCTCTAGGCGTGGGTCAGCTTGGTTAAGCTGAACCAAAGCTGCGTCAATGCCATTGTCTTTGAGTGTTTTGGTGACCTGATTAATTGGCATATCAGCAGCTAATAGCATCGGTGGATGATAGATGCTGCTATCGACTTTAGTCAGAATGAATTCGGCAAGGTTTTGCTGTTGCTGAGCCGCTTCAATGAGGGCTTGGCGTTTGGATAAGTTGTTATCGAAGTAGGCGGCGAATTGTCCGTTCTCGTTATACAGCTCAAGAAACACGTCCTTGGGCAGCAAGTACGACAGGGTATCCTCCAGTGCCACATACTGATGGCGGACGCTTTCTTCAAACAAAGAGCGCACATCAAACATGTCGTCATTAGCGTAGTGAGCAAACACTTCGTCATGATCTTTTGAGCGCTCTTCTACAGCGCCTTTAATTAGCACGTGTAGGTGAGGGTTGTCTTGCCCACAAGCTAATATGACATCTCGCGTTCGGTAGTACGCCACATCAAGAGACGAGCGCAATCGATTTTGCTGCGAGTCAGTTAGGCGGTCGAACGGTGGAGATTGCATGTTAAATTTGTCAGGCATGAGAGCACCTAAATTTGGTAGGAACACATTCCCAAGTCTGACCAATTTCCCTGCCGAAGCCAGACGACTTTGGTCTAAATCGTCACAATCTAATTTTGCATTTCGAGATCCTGTGCCATTGAGGAAACGGTAAGTTGCCGATTCTTCCCTTTTTCTATTACGCATTGCGATCCATAATTCCGCGTCCCAAACGTTTACGTGTCGGAAGTCGTTAGTTTTTTCGTTTTTTAGGATGTCAGTGATGTTGAAACCCTCTCCGTATGGCTGGATTTCCCAGTACTTTCTCGGATTCTTTTTTGCGTATGGCGTGTATCTGCCATTTTGGTCGTTGTGGTTTAAAGAGCAGGGTGTTTCTCCGACAGATATTGGTCTGTTGGTTGGTTTGGGCTTAGCGACGCGCTGTGTGGCGAACATGGTACTTACGCCACGTTTGCATAAGGTTGAGCACATTATGCCAGCGCTACGCTGGTTCAGTTTTGCTGCCCTCATTTTTGTTGGTTTCCACTTTTTCACTGGCGGTAATTTCTGGTTAATGGCGCTTGCCACCGTCTTGTTTAACTTATGTTGTGGTCCTGTCGTGCCTCTGTCTGATGCTATGGCGAACTACTACGCTCGTTTGAAGATGCTCGATTACGGTCGCACCCGTTTATGGGGTTCGGTTGCCTTTATTGCTGGCTCGACAGTGGTGGGTTACTTGGTAGCAGAGTTTGGCTCGGACATGATTTTGTACACGGCAATGGTCGGTGTGTTTGTCTCGCTCTTGTTTGCGATGCGTAACACCAATCCAATGCCGGTGACACGTGGCGGTCAACATTCTGAGCGTCCAAAACTCTCAGCATTGCTGACGGACAAGCCAGTCGTGAAGTTCCTGGTGCTGATGGCGTTAATCCAAGGCAGCCATGCGGCATACTACGGTTTTAGTGCGATTCACTGGAAAGCGGCTGGTCACTCAGAAGACGTGATTGGTTACTTGTGGAGCCTAGGCGTCGCAGCTGAAGTTGCTGTGTTTGCTCTGAGTAAGCGTCTATTCGCTGGCTGGTCTCTGCGTACTCTGTTTGTCGTGGCGGCTGGTGGTGTGATGCTACGCTGGGGAATGACAGCTGCAACAACCTCTATTTTGGCGCTGGTAGTGGTGCAAATGCTTCACGGCGTGACGTTTGCAATGGCGCATATTGCTGCGATTCAATACATCCAAAACTCAGCAGAGAACAAGATGGTGGCATTACAGGCATTGTACAACGCGATTCCACTGGGTGCGTTTATCGCGCTGATGACGGTGATCAGTGGCTGGGGTTACGAGCACTGGGGCGCAAATATCTTCTGGTTGATGGCGGCGATGGGTTTTGTGGCGTTGTTCATCAAAGTTGAGCCTCAAAATGATGAAAGCAACGTGGTTGACCTCTCAGCTAATGCCTCCGAAGCGCAGAATTAAGCTTCTGTGACAGAGATTAAAAACTAACCTTTGTCTCTGTTGTGAAAGCAGTGTTAAATGAAACCTCTCCCTTATGGAGAGGTTTTTTTATTCCTTGCTTGAAAAACAGCAAGAAAGGCGAGAAAAGTAAGAAAGGATATCGGATGCAAGGGTGGCTAGTGATTCCCGTTTCTTTGGCGTATTTGGGAGTCCTGTTTTTAATCGCTTGGTACGGTGACAAACAAAAGAGATGGTTAGCGCGTTGGCGACCATGGATCTACAGTTTGTCGATTGCAGTGTACTGTACATCGTGGACCTTTTACGGCACGGTCGGACAGGCGAGCAACAACCCTTGGTCCTTCCTACCCATCTATATCGCGCCGATCATCGTGTTTACCATCGGTTGGCGCGTGCTCGCTCGGCTGATCTTGATTGCCAAGCGCGAGCACATCACCTCCATTGCCGATTTCATTGCCGCCCGCTATGGTAAATCACAAGGTTTGGCGGTGGTTGTCACCTTAATCGCCGTGGCCGGCATTCTTCCATATATCGCTTTGCAATTGCGTGGCATCACTATGGGGTTGGAGATCATCGCGCCAGATTTAGCATCTGATCTCAGTTATCAAAACTATAGCGTGTCTTGGTTTGTGGTGGGGGCGATGGCGATCTTCACCATGCTGTTTGGTACGCGTCATATCGATAACACCGAACATCACCGCGGCATGATGATGGCAATCGCGTTTGAATCAGTACTCAAGCTGGTGGCGTTTTTAGTGGTGGGCGTGTTTATTGTTTGGCTTGCGATGGATACCGAGAGCTTCCATCTCGTCGATATTGCCGCTGAAACCTATGAATCACCCAATATTCCGACTTTGTTGATTCATACCATTCTGACTATGCTGGCGATTGTCTGTTTGCCACGTCAGTTCCACACCATGGTGGTCGAGAATGAACGCGCGCAAGACTTGCACGTCGCTCGTTGGTTGTTCCCACTGTATCTGATTCTGATGGGCGTTTTCGTTCTGCCAATCGCGTGGGTAGGGCAAAGCCTATTGAGTGGTAGCCCTGCCGATACGTACGTGATCAGTGTGCCGATGGCGGTGGGTGCGAATGACATCGCTTTGCTGGCATTTTTGGGCGGTACTTCGGCGGCAAGTGGCATGGTCATCGTCTCGACCATTGCCTTAGCGATCATGGTATCGAACGATTTGGTGATGCCGCTGATTCTGCGTCGGATGAAGTTATCAAAGCGTAATCATCACCATTTTTCTAAGCTGTTATTACGTATACGTCGCGGACTTATTCTACTTCTTTTGATTGGTGCATGGGGCTTTTATCAGGCTTTAGATAGTATCCACTCACTCTCTGCGATAGGTTTTCTCTCGTTTGCTGCGATTACCCAGTTCGCTCCGTCTCTGCTTGGCGGTATGTACTGGCGTCAGGGCAACAAGAAAGGCGTGTATGTCGGTTTGCTGGTGGGTTTCACCATTTGGTTGATTACTTTGATGAGCCAAACCGACATGCTGGCGGGCGATGCAACCAACAACTTGCTGATTTGGCTGATCACGCCACCGGATTTATTGGCAGGCTTTGATATTGCCGTTTCTGACTGGGGTATGATCCTCAGCGTGGTGGCAAATGCTGCCTGTTTTGTCGCGGTATCATTAGCTACGCGTCCAAGCATAAGTGAACGCTTACAATCGGCTTCATTCGTTGGTACGCCGTTGCCTGAAAGTGAAAACATCAGTTTGTATCAGAGCCGTGTGACGGTCAGTGAGCTGGAGATGTTAGCGTCACGATTTGTCGGCCGCACGCGAGTGAAATCTGCCTTCCAAACCTATTGGAGTCAGCAACGCGAAGAGCTGCTTCCCAATCAACAAGCCCCCTCTACCTTAATTCGACACACCGAACGTGTACTTGCCGGTGTGTTTGGTGCTTCTTCAGCTAAGTTAGTACTTACTTCTGCTTTACAAGGCAGAAACATGCAGCTTGAGGAAGTGGCGACCATCGTTGATGAAGCCTCAGAACTGTATGATTTCAGTCGTGGCTTACTGCAAGGGGCGATTGAACACATTGGACAAGGCATCGCAGTGGTCGACAAGCAATTAAGGCTGGTAGCGTGGAACCAACGTTATCTGGAGTTATTTGTTTTCCCGCCGGGATTGATTCAGGTCGGGCGTCCGATTGCAGATGTGATTCGTCATAATGCTGAGCAAGGTTTATGTGGTCCGGGTGACCCTGAAGATCACGTTCGTCGCCGTGTTTATCACCTTGAACAAGGCACGAGACATACCTCTTCCCGTGTGCGTCCAGATGGTCGCGTAATTGAAGTGCAAGGCAACCCAATGCCTGGTGGTGGTTTCGTTATGAGCTTTACCGATATCACCGTCTTCCGCGATGCAGAGCAAGCTCTGAAAGACGCTAATGAGACACTAGAAGAACGCGTTCGTGCTCGTACTCGTGAGTTGGAACAACTGAACAAACAACTAGTGGCAGCGACGCAACGTTCTGAACATGAGTCGCAGTCTAAGTCGCGCTTCTTAGCCGCGGTGAGTCATGACTTGATGCAGCCGCTGAATGCCGCACGACTGTTTGCTTCTTCGTTGTCGGAAGTGGCCAAAGACAGTGAAACCCAAAAGCTATCGACCCACATTGAGAGTGCGTTGGGGGCGGCGGAAGATTTGATTGGTGACTTGCTGGATATTTCACGTTTGGAATCGGGCAAGTTGGACGTCAATGTGCATGGCTTTGCAGTCAATGATGTATTAGCTAACTTGAATGCTGAATTCAGCGCACTAGCGAAACAACAAGGTATTGAGTTCACCATGATCCCATCGTCTTTGATGGTGAAATCCGACCCGAAATTGCTGCGCCGTGTGGTACAGAACTTCCTTACCAATGCATTCCGTTATAGCCCGAGTGGTAAAGTAGCGCTTGGTGTGCGTCGCGTACAAGGCCGAGTGCGTATCGATGTGTGGGATAACGGCATGGGCATCGAAGAAGAGAAGCAACAAGAGATCTTCGAAGAATTTAATCGCGGTACTCAAGTCCGTTCAGACCAAGGTTTGGGGTTAGGTTTGGCTATTTCGAAAGGTATTGCTCAAGTACTAGGGCATGAAATCTCGATGCGTTCTTGGTTCGGTAAAGGCAGTGTGTTCTCGATTACCTTAGATAAGGCAGAGAAGGTGCACATTCCGGCGGTCAAAGCGGTGAAGAGTGCACAATCCGATTTAAGCCATATTCGTGTCCTATGTGTTGATAACGAGCCGGATATTCTTGTTGGGATGGAAAACTTACTCTCGCGCTGGGGCTGCGACATTCGCATTGCGACTGATATTGTCGAGAGTCTTAAAACATTGGAAGACGACTGGCTGCCGGATGTGATTTTCTCCGATTACCGTTTAGATAATGGTCGGACGGGATTGGAAGTGTTGCAGCAATGTCGTTTGCGTTTTGGGGACCGCTTTGAAGGGGTGATCATCAGTGCCGATCGAACCGATGACATGATGGAAGGCATTAAAGCCAATGGGTTCAGTTTTATCGCCAAACCGGTGAAACCTTTGAAACTGCGCTCGGTACTCAATCGAGTCGCCTAGAAAAAAAAGACCTCCGATTGGAGGTCTTTTGCTTTAAAGGGGTAATCGGCCAGTGACTTATTCTGCCACCCCGCCTTGAGTCAGTTTGGCTGGATCGAGCAGTCTTTCTAATGTTGCACGATCCAAGTCTGTTTCTTCTTCTGCGACATCAATGATAGCGCGACCTTGTTTGTAGGCTTTCTTCGCTACTTCGGCTGCTTTTAGGTAGCCAATCACGGGGTTAAGTGCGGTGACCAGAATCGGGTTCTTCGCCAGTGCAACATCAAGGTTGTCTTGGCGCACTTCAAACGTCGCGATGGCTTTATCTGCCAAAGCTACGGCGCTGTTCGACAACAGTTCAATGCTTTCTAGTACATTGTGCGCAATCACTGGCAGCATCACGTTTAGCTGGAAGTTACCCGATTGACCGGCAACGGTAATGGTCGCGTCGTTACCAATCACTTGTGCAGACGCCATGGCTGCTGCTTCTGGAATCACAGGGTTTACTTTGCCCGGCATGATAGAAGAGCCCGGTTGCAAACCTTGCAGTTCAATTTCACCTAAGCCGGCTAGTGGGCCTGAGTTCATCCAGCGAAGATCGTTTGCGATCTTCATGATCGCAACTGCTGCTGTTTTGAGCTGTCCCGATAGGGCGACGATCGCATCCTGACTGCTGAGATTGAAGAAGAAGTTTTTGCTTGAAGCAAACTCGATGCGCGTTGATTGCGTTAGGTTATCAGCAAAAAGATCGGCGAAGCGTGGATCGGCGTTGATCCCTGTGCCCACCGCTGTTCCACCTTGGGCTAACGCTTTCACTGCTGGCAGTGTTTGCTCAATAGCTTGCTTAGCATGTTCAATTTGGAACTGCCAGCCGCCAAGCTCTTGGGCGAAGGTAATTGGCATCGCATCCATGAGGTGTGTGCGACCTGTTTTCACCACATCTTTTAGTGCTTGCTGCTTAGTCTCTAGTGTTTCACTTAAGTGAGACAGTGCAGGCAGTAGCTGTTTTTCAATCGCAATTGCAGAGCTGACTTGAATTGCAGTAGGCACTACGTCGTTACTGCTTTGACCCATGTTGACGTGATCATTTGGATTGACCGTTCCGCCTAGGTGCTCAGACGCCAATGTTGCAATCACTTCGTTGGCATTCATGTTTGAGCTGGTGCCTGAGCCGGTTTGGAATACATCGATAGGGAATTGGTCGAAGTGTTTACCATCAATGATGGCTTGCGCAGCATCGGCGATGGCATTGGCAATATCACCTTCTAGCAAGCCAAGTTGGGCATTGGTGAGCGCTGCGGTTTGTTTGATGTGGGCGAGTGCTTGGATAAAGCCCGTCGGCATGGTGTGTTTGCTAAAAGCAAAGTTATCGACAGCGCGTTGAGTTTGGGCTTGATACAAAGCGTTGGCAGGGACTTTGACTTCGCCCATGCTGTCCGCTTCGATACGGAATTCCGTGGTCATGTTAGGTTCCTTTTGTTTAATCGAGAGGCGTCTGTATCAGACGTAATTGTTGTTGTAATGAGAGAAATTTCACGTCGCCATCCTCAAATTGGTAGTAGTAACGTTTGAGGCAAAGTAGCGGTGTGTGAATAGAGTCGAGGCAGACTCGGCGGAAGATGCGGCTACGGGTTGGGTCTTGAATGGCATCCAGTAGATGGAAGTAGACTCGGCGTAAATACAGCTCACACAGCAACAGATTCTGGTGCTCTGCATCGTGATCGTAAATGGATGACAGCACCATTCCCCAATGGACGTAATCATGAATCACATCGGGTTCGAAACCGCTTGGAGCATACACGTGTAGGAATCGGTCTTGCGCTTTAAAAAATGCATTGTAGATGGCTTGGCTGCTGTCCATATTTACCTCGACACTCTAGATAATGATAATTATTATCAATAAATTGTCGATTAGCAACCACAGCTTTTTTAAGGAAATAACACAACAAAAAAAGCCGATACTCGGACTCAGTATCGGCTGAAGTAAATGAGCTCAATCCCTACAACTGAGCTCGGTATTTTTCGCGAGATAGGGCCGACCTCAAACAGCAGTGCTTGTTCAGAGGCCGATAAACTTACTGCTCTGTAAACAAGGTCTCGTATTTCACAAACGCGGTTTGCGTTTCACCGTAGTAAAGTGTGCCTTCCGATTGAATCGCAACACGTAGCCAACTGTCTGCTGATGCTGGCTTAGGTAAAGTGATGATCCAGTTTTGCCCGTCTTGGCCCGCTGGCGTCATATCGATTGGCTGTGCGTTTTGCTCTTGGCTATCCACCACTGACAGCTTCACCCCTTCCAGTGGATAAGCCGCATGCAAAGACAACTCCAAGCTATCTTGCGTCAGCTTTTCTGAGCGAAACTTCACTTTAAAGTCACCGTTCTCCATATCACACAAGCCACTGGTATAACGGCAATTCGATTTGCTGATCAGCTTGTAGCTTTCCCCTTCTTTAGCGGCATGAGGCTTTTCACTCAGAGCCATGTCTGTACCGAAATAAGCGATCAAAGACAAAATTGGGGCGATCAGCAGAGCGATAATAAAGTGCTTGTTTTTGAACATGTTGGCTTCCTTGCTACAACGTCATAAGGTTAAATTAACCTAATCTAGCGAATAAAAAAGCCCCAAGCGGGGCTTTTGTGGTTTGGGTTATATTTTAGTGGTCTACCGCACCGCCAGCGCCTGCTGGTACACGTACGTGCTCGACAAGGTCTTTTACTTCTTGTGGTGTTTCTGCTGTTACTCTTGATACAGCGAATGCCACGACAAAGTTAAATACCGCACCAATTGCACCAAATGCGTTTGGCTCGATGCCTAGGAACCAGTTCTGACCCCAGCTTTGTAGGTAAGTCCAGTCAGATACAAACAAGATGCCTTTGTGCTGGAACACGTAGAATAGCGTGATACTGATACCTGCAATCATACCTGCGATTGCGCCTTCTTTGTTGATGCTCTTACTGAAGATACCCATCATCAATGCAGGGAAGATGGAAGATGCTGCCAGACCGAAGGCGAGGGCTACCGTACCTGCGGCAAACCCTGGTGGATTCAAGCCTAAGTAACCGGCGACTGCGATGGCGACTGCCATGGAGATTCGACTCGCGAGTAGCTCTTTCTTCTCGGATATATTCGGATTTATCACACCTTTGATTAAGTCATGGGATATTGCGGACGAGATGGCTAGTAGTAGGCCTGCCGCCGTCGATAGCGCTGCCGCGAGACCACCTGCTGCTACAAGTGCGATTACCCAGTTAGGTAGCTTAGCAATCTCTGGGTTTGCCAATACCATGATGTCTCGGTCAACTTTCAGCTCGTTGGTTGCTGGGCTTGACGTGTACTCAATCAGACCGTCGCCGTTCTTATCATCAAAGCCTAGTAGACCTGTTTTCTCCCAGTTCTTGAACCAGTCAGGGCGCTCATCATAAGCAAGGTGCTGACCAGGAGCTGGGTTAACGGTATCCATTAGGTTTAGACGCGCCATTGCAGATACTGCAGGTGCTGTTGTGTAAAGGATAGCGATGAAAACAAGTGCCCAACCGGCTGATGTACGAGCATCACGAACCTTAGGTACAGTAAAGAAACGGATGATTACGTGTGGTAGACCCGCAGTACCGATCATCAGTGACATGGTGTACACAAACATGTTTAGTGTGTCGCCACGAACTTGGGTGGTGTATTCACTAAATCCGAGCTCGGTAACCACTTGGTCGAGCCTATCGAGCAGATAGACATCGGTACCTTGAATGGTACTGCCTAGACCGATTTGTGGTAGTGGGTGACCTGTGAGTTGCAGAGAGATAAAGATTGCAGGAATAGTGTAAGCTAAAATGAGTACGCAATATTGAGCAATCTGCGTGTAGGTAATGCCTTTCATGCCACCCATTACGGCGTACATGAATACGATACACATACCGATCAGTAGACCCGTTGAGTAATCCACCTCTAGGAAACGACCAAACGCCACGCCTACGCCTTTCATCTGACCGATAACGTAAGTCACCGATGCGATGATCAGACACACAACCGCTACGATACGCGCTGCGTTAGAGTAGAAGCGTTCGCCCACGAATTCCGGCACAGTAAACTTACCGAACTTACGTAGGTATGGGGCAAGCAGGAGTGCAAGCAGTACGTAACCGCCTGTCCAGCCCATTAGAAATACCGAACCGCCGTATCCCATGAAGGCAATCAAGCCCGCCATTGAGATGAACGATGCTGCTGACATCCAGTCTGCTGCGGTTGCCATGCCGTTAGCGATCGGGTTGACACCGCCACCTGCTACATAGAATTCTTTGGTTGAGCCCGCACGTGCCCAAATTGCAATACCGATGTAGAGGACGAATGTCGCGCCAACCACTAGATAGGTAATAGTTTTCAAATCCATCTGAGTTACTCCTTACTCATCTACGCCGAATTCACGGTCGATTTGGCGCATCTTCCACGCGTAGTAGAAAATAATACCTAGGAAGGCATAGATGGAGCCTTGCTGAGCAAACCAGAATCCTAGTTTGTATCCACCTAATTGAAATTGATTGAGTTCGTCGACAAATAAAATGCCGCAGCCGAAAGACACCACGAACCAGATGACCATCAGGGTAATCATGAGCTTCACGTTCTTGTCCCAGTAGGCTTTGGCTCTTTCTTCGCTTTCAAATGCCATTGCCGTCTCCTTACGATTGGTATTGTTGTTAAAAAAATGTTTCAACATGAACATTAGCAAGGTGCTGGCAAGAACTCTTTTCAACTTTAGTCGGGACGCTAAAAAGCAAAAACGCCCATTTTTAGGGCGTTTGAGAGGAGGTGGAGATAAAAGTGTGATGTTAATTTGATGTTAAATTAGCCAAAGGTCTAAGAGTTTTATCAATTAACATAGAAATCTTTTATACCAAGCAGCAAATTATTCAGTGCTACGGCAGCAAGGATAAGTCCCATTACGCGGCTGATGATGGCTGCGCCAACGTTACCAATCACTTTTTGAATTGTGTTTGCACCTAGCAACAAGAAGAGGGTAACCAGAAGGACTGCCATCATGACGCCTGCGGTCATCGCCTGGTCGACAAAAGAGTAGCGGTTATTATCGGTGAGCATCACGATGGCCATCATTGCTCCCGGTGACGCAATCGAAGGGATAGCTAGAGGGTAAACGGCTAAGTCAGCAAGATCAGAGTGGCTGACTTCTTCACCCAGCTTTTGTTCTTGTTCTGGTTTGCTCTCACCAAAGATCATCGACAGTGCAAACAGCAATAGCACTAAACCACCAGCGGCTTGAAAGGCAGGTAATGGGATTTGCATTGCTTCCAGTAACAACTGACCGGCAATAAGAAAGAACAGCAATACACCCATCGAAATGGCAATGGCTTTTAACGCGACGAGACGACGCTGTTTTGCCGTGAGGTGTTGAGTTTGTGATAGGTAAACGGGTACTGAACCAATCGGGTCGATGACGGCCCAGAGAACGACGAATTGAGTGACGAGAATACTTAGCAAAGTATGACCTCCCAGAGTTAGCGGTTTAACAGAGGGATGAAAAAGGCTGCGTGGTGCAGCCATATTATTTTAACGTTTGTTGTTCTTTTTGCGTCATATAAATGTGAATTAGATATATTTACTAACACATTACTGCTCGGGTTCCATTTGCTGCAGTAGGATGACGGCTTGAGTTCGGTTCTTCACGCCCAGTTTGCGGAAAATTGCGGTCATGTGCGCTTTGATGGTGGCCTCAGAGACATTGAGCTCGTATGCGATTTGCTTGTTGAGTAAGCCATCCGATAGCATGCCTAGCACTTTGTATTGCTGAGGGGTAAGTGCGGCAATTTTCTCTGCCAAGTCATTACACGCTGCGTTATTGGTGATCAAGCCTTCTGGGAAGTATGGGTCGCCATTAAGAACTTGGTTGAGGGCATTGACCAGCTCACGCATGTCACTCGATTTTGGAATAAAGCCAAATGCACCGTGGCTTTTCACTTGTGTGACCACGCTTGACTCTTCGCTGGCAGATACCACCACCACCGGGATGTCTGGGTATTCAGCACGAAGGTGAATCAACCCCGACATGCCATTTGCGCCGGGCATTTTGAGATCCAATAACACCAAATCTGGCTCTTCTTCTTTTTCCAGCAACGCGAGTAGAGCATCCAGCGTATCCGCTTCGAGTAGGTTGGCACCACTCACTGCCATGTGTACCGATTGGAACAAGGCATTGCGGAACAGGGGGTGATCATCAGCGATGATAATGGTGTAGGTCGAATCCATGACGTTAAACACTTTTGACTATTTAGTTAATGGAATTATTGTCCACCTTTAAGAAGGTGGACAATATTTATCCGCTAAAAGTCTGAACTAAATCGACTTTTATTAGAAAAATTGCATATAAACGCAACTTTTGCGGTTTTATTGGAACAACAAAAAACGCCAGTGAACAATCACTGGCGTTTGAATGACTCATAATCAGAATCGATTAATGTGCTCTAAGAAAGGCTCGGCTTGCATAAAGCCCGTCAAACGAGCGTTTGAAACGTGCTCGCCATTGGCATCCCAGAACTCAATCGTTGGTAAACCAAGTACATTCATATGTTTAAGCAGCTCGATGTCTTGCAATTGGTTCTTGGTTACGTCGGCTTGCAGAAGAACGAAGTCCTGCAGTTTGGCTTCGACGCTTGGGTCATGGAAGGTGTACTTCTCAAACTCTTTACATGCCACACACCAGTCGGCGTAGAAATCCAGCATTACTGGTTTGCCAGCTTGCTTCGCTTGAGCAAGTGCAGCCTCAAGCTCTGCCACGTTAGCAATGCGAGTAAAGCTCACCGTTGCTTGTTGAGTTTGCGTAGTGGTGTTGCCACCAAACCAGTAATTCAACGCTGGTTGAGCAGAAGCAAACAGACCTAGTACTGCGATGATGCCCACAGCGCTTTGTTTCCAGCCGCCAAATTCTAAGCTGTTTTTGATGTGGTATAGCCAACCAAAAGCTGCGATGCCCAGTGCTGACCACAATGCCGTTGCCCACATTTCTGGCATGATGCGCTCAAGTAAGAAGATAGGCGCAGCCAGCAGAATGAAGCCGAACAGCGTCTTAACGCGATCCATCCAACCCCCTGCTTTTGGCAGAAGTTTGTTGCCGAATACAGCAACAAGAATCAGTGGAATACCCATACCCATTGCCAGTGCGTACAGCGCGATACCACCCGTCAGCAAGTCACCACTTTGTGCCACGTAAAGTAGTGCGCCAGACAGAGGTGCCGTGGTACATGGTGAACACACCAGACCAGAAATCGCACCCATGGCGAATACGCCAGCGCTGCTGCCGCCTTGTTGTTTGTTGCTGAGGTTGTTTAACCACGTTTGCACGCCGCTTGGCAATTGCAGGTTATAAACGCCAAACATAGACAGTGCGAGTGCCACGAACAGCACACTCAAACCAATCAGTAAATAAGGGTGTTGCATCGCTGCTTGGAACTGCATGCCCGCAGAGGCGACGACAAGGCCGAGTAGGGTGTAAGTCAGCGCCATGCCTTGCACATATACAAACGACAAGCCTAGCGCGCGGCGCTGGCTTAGTTTGCCACTGCCAAGCACGATGCTAGTTAGGATTGGGTACATCGGCAGTACACATGGCGTAAATGCCAAGCCCACACCAAGTGCTAGGAACAATAATGGCGTCCACCAGTTATCTGCTAAGTTTGCGGCAAGGCTATCTTGCTGTGTTACTGGCGCCGATAATGTATTGCTAGACGTAGATGATTGCGCCGCTGGTGGCGTTACTGTTGTTGCTTGCTCTGCTTTTGGTGCAGTTGTCGCCGCTGTTGAATCTGAGTTCGATGAAGTAAACGCACTGATAGGAATCACGCGAGTTTCTGGTGGGTAACAGAAGCCTGCTTTGGCACAGCCTTGGTATTGCACCACCACGCGTGCACCGTCTTGCCAATCATGCATTGGTACGTTGACGAACAAAGGCTGAGTGTAGATATGCACATCACCAAAGAATTCATCTTTATGCGGCGTGCCTTCTTCCATTTGCAGTTCGCCTAGCGACACCTTCTCGCCCGCGACTGACAAACGTTCTTGATACAGGTAGTAACCATCACGTACCTGCCAATCGAGCATCAGTTTGCCGTCTTGCTGGTAGTAGTTGAACGGGAAAGCCTGATCGACAGGCACAAAAGAATCGTTGCTGCTGCCAAAAGCGTTGTTTTGGTTATTACCAAACTGGTCGTTACCAAACAAGGCCATGGACGGCGCAGAAAAAGTAATAAGCCCTAAGAGTAAGACGGAGAGTAATGCACGCATAAAAGGTTCAATTCATCTTAGATAATTGCCGTTAGTGTAACTCAATCAGACCCGCTGGCTAGCCAATAAGTTTCATGGAAGTGAAGATTTGTTAAGCAAAAACGTGAGCCTCAGGCAATAAAAAGGGAGCCGAAGCTCCCCGAGCAAGACTCTGTTTCTACTAGATCAGTAGACCACCGAATGCAAAGCCAAGTGCAACCGCTGAAGCGATGGTAGCTACACCTGGTACAAAGAATGGGTGGTTGAATACGTACTTACCGATACGAGTTGAACCCGTGTCGTCCATCTCA
Organism: Vibrio campbellii CAIM 519 = NBRC 15631 = ATCC 25920; assembly: GCF_002163755.1. NCBI lineage: Bacteria > Pseudomonadati > Pseudomonadota > Gammaproteobacteria > Vibrionales > Vibrionaceae > Vibrio > Vibrio campbellii. The sequence goes on along the minus strand of NZ_CP015863.1, from coordinate 3,110,619 downwards.
ACCGCTGCTAGAAGCGTTGGGTAAGTTGGCAGTACAAATAGCGCACTTACTGCTGCGAAAGACGCAACTGCAGTAAGTGGCGCCACGCCGATTGCTAGTGCTGCTGGCATAAGCGCAACAGTCGTTGCACCTTGCGAGTAAAGCAGCATTGAAGCGAAGAATAGAACAAGTGCTAGCATCCATGGGTAATCTGCTAGTAGAGCACCAGCCACTTCTTTGATGCCATCAACGTGCGCGTTAACGAACGTAGAGCCCAGCCATGCCACACCAAGAACACATACACATGCGGTCATACCAGAGCGGAATGTTGCTGCTGCTGGGATTTTGCCAGCGTCGATTTTACAGCTCATTACGATAGCTGCCGCTGCTGCTAGCATAACCGTCATGATTGCTTCGTTACGACCAAGTGCTGGGTTCTCGATAAGACCAACAGAGCCAGAGATTGCTGCTGCGTAACACACTACGAATGCGATTGCGCCTAGGAAGATGAAAGTTGCTTTCTTCGCTGTTGGCAGGATTTCGCGTTTCGATTCTGTGTTTAGCTTAATAAGGCCTTTTGCTAGACGGTCTTGGTATTCAGGGTCGTCTTTTAGCTCGCTGCCCATGAAGTTCGCAACAAATGCACCGATCATACAAGCGATGAAGGTGGTTGGGATACAAACCGCTAGTAGCGTTAGGTAATCAACGCCAAATGGGTGCAACATTGCTGCAAACGCCACAACAGCCGCTGAGATAGGCGATGCTGTGATAGCGATTTGCGAGGCAACTACCGCGATAGATAGCGGACGAGAAGGACGTACACCTTGGCCTTTCGCTACTTCTGCAATAACAGGAAGTGTAGAGAATGCTGTGTGACCTGTACCTGCTAGTAGTGTCATCAAAAATGTCACGATAGGTGCGTAAAAGGTGATGCGTTCGGGATGTTTACGCAAAAAGTCTTCCGCAACCTGAACCATCCAGTCCAAACCACCCGCTACCTGCATTGCAGCGATAGCAGTAATTACAGACATGATGATCAGTATTACATCGACAGGGATGAAAGACTGGCTTGTCGGTACGCCTAGGATTAAAGACAATGCAATTACCCCAGCACCACCAGCAAAACCAATGCCGATACCACCGATTCTTGCTCCCAAATAAATGAAGAGCAGAACCACGAAGAGTTCGACCATTACCATATTGATACCTCTTTTAGTTTTTAATGATTCTGATTTTTTGAACACTCAGGAACAGGTGTAAATGTTCAGAAAATCAGAACCCGATCGGCTTACGGCAATAAAAAGCGTATAAAAATTGTGGTTAACCGTGTCAGAGCCTAAAAAAGGGCCCCGTTTGGGACCCCTTTCACCAGCGATTATTCGTAGCGTTTCGCTTTATAAGTCGGATGCATGAAGTTTTCAACCGATAAGATGTCATCTAGCTCTTCAGCAGTTAATAACCCGCGTTCTAGAACCACATCACGCACGCTCTTACCTGTTTCAGCACAGATCTTACCAACGATATCGCCTTCGTGGTGACCGATGTATGGGTTTAGGTAAGTTACGATACCGATAGAGTTGTAAACGTAGTTTTCGCAAACTTCTTTGTTCACAGTGATGCCATCGATACATTTGTCACGCAGGTTCACACACGCGTTGTGTAGCAGAGAGATAGACTCAAACACGCTTTGTGCGATAACTGGTTCCATTACGTTAAGCTGTAGCTGACCGCCTTCTGCTGCGAAAGAAACCGTGTTGTCGTTACCTAGAACTTTGAAGCAAACTTGGTTTACAACTTCTGGGATAACTGGGTTTACTTTAGCTGGCATGATTGAAGAGCCAGCTTGCATTTCTGGTAGGTTCAGTTCGTTAAGGCCTGCACGTGGACCAGAAGAAAGTAGACGAAGGTCGTTACAGATCTTCGATAGTTTCACCGCTAGACGTTTCAGCGCACCGTGTGTCATTACGTACGCGCCACAGTCAGAAGTCGCTTCGATTAGGTCTTCTGCTGCAACCACTTCAACGCCAGTTACTTCTGCTAGGTGTTTTACTGCTAGTGCTTGGTAACCTGTTGGTGCGTTTAGACCAGTACCGATTGCTGTTGCACCTAGGTTGATTTCTAGTAGTAGCTTAGACGTGTAGTCTAGGGCACGAATTTCTTCGTTTAGCGTTACTGCCCATGCGTGGAACTCTTGACCTACCGTCATAGGAACCGCGTCTTGAAGCTGAGTACGGCCCATCTTCAACACGTCTTTGTATTCTTGTGCTTTAAGCTCGAATGCGCCTTTTAGGTATTCGATCGCTTCCATCAACTGATGAACACTGTTGTAAACCGCGATACGGAAGCCCGTTGGGTACGCACAGTTTGTTGATTGGCTCTTGTTAACGTGATCGTTCGGGTTGATGAACTCATATTGGCCTTTTTCTTTGCCCATCAGTTCAAGTGCAACGTTCGCGATAACTTCGTTAGTGTTCATGTTCACTGACGTGCCCGCACCGCCTTGGAATACGTCTGAAGGGAACTGATCCATGCACTTACCTGTTTCAAGGATCAAATCACACGCTTCTAGGATGTAGTTAGCAACGTCTTTTGGAATTGCGCCTAGCTCTTTGTTTGCTAGTGCTGCGGCTTTCTTAGTCATTACCATGCCGCGTACAAATTCAGGTACGTCAGAGATGGTAGTGCTTGAAATGTTGAAGTTTTCGATAGCGCGAAGTGTGTGGATGCCGTAGTAAGCATCTGCAGGGACATGACGTTGGCCTAATAGATCTTCTTCAATACGAGTGGCTTGGTTTGCTGTCTTTGGAGCATCAGATAGTGTAGCCATAACAGGATCCTTAGATAATAATTCTGATATTTAAGTTATTTATTAGCCATTTCTGCAATCTAGAATCCGTTCATCAGAGTTTTTGGCTGGGAAAACCGTCCTGACTTATGTGGCACATCATACTGCACCTAGCGCATAAAAATAGTAACTTGATCACCTTTTTCGCTTTTAATGCGTCAATAATTTGCAAAGTATGAATGGGATATTAATAACCCTTTGGTGGTAGGTGTTTTTCCTCGACAAACATGGATTTTAAGAGTGCGAAATTAGCACTTTTCAACGACCCATTTTTATATATGCACCTTTGTTCAAAGGGCGATTTTGCATCAGTGGATTCTCCTAAGTGTGAACACGCTTTTTTACAACGATTCGTTTGAGCTTAGTAGGCTTTTGCCATTACACTGAATTGAACAAAGGAGGGCATGTGTTTCCTATCTTATTATTGGCGTTTATTTTCGTCCCGATCATCGAAATCGGCCTATTTATTCAGGTGGGGGGCTTCTTAGGTCTATGGCCTACGATTGCTTTAGTATTGATTACTGCATTTGTTGGTGCGTCTTTGGTGCGTAGCCAAGGCATCCAGACCTTGATGTCAGTGCAAGGTCGCTTAGAGCAAGGTGAGCTTCCGGCTCAGCAAATTTTTGAAGGCGTAATGCTGGCCGTTGCAGGCGTATTGCTGTTAACACCAGGTTTCATGACCGACGCATTGGGTATGTTAGTGTTGTTGCCAGCACCGCGAGCGGCGATTGCGAAATACCTAATGAGCAAGATGGTGGTGAAGACCATGAATGGTGGCGGCTTCCAAGGTGGTTTCTCAAATCAAGGTCCATTTGAGCAAGACCCATTCCGTCGTGACCCATCTGACTCTCAATCGGATAACGGCAATACCTTTGAAGGTGAGTACGAGCGCAAAGACGACGATGATCGTAACAAGCTCAACTGATTCACTCAGTAAGAAAAACAAAAGGGCGCATATAGCGCCCTTTTTGATATCTGTAGTTTGCAGCGCTTACATTGCGCCTTCAAAACCCATTTGACGCCATGCCTCAAACGCAATGATAGCAACAGCGTTAGATAGGTTTAGGCTGCGAGCATCTGGCATCATTGGAATGCGGATACGTTGCTCCATTGGCAAACTTTCAATCACATCTGCTGGTAGGCCACGCGTTTCAGGACCAAACATTAGCACGTCACCTTCTTGGTACTTTGCATCTACATGATGACCTGTTGTTTTGGTCGTGCATGCAAACAGGCGGTAGTTGCCTTGTTTCTCTTTCTCTAAGTATTCCAAGAATGCTTGATAATCTTTATGACGCGTCACGCGAGCCAAATCGTGGTAATCCAAACCTGCGCGGCGGACTTTCTTCTCTTCTAGATCGAAACCCAGTGGCTCAATCAGGTGGAGATTCGCACCACAGTTAGCACACAGGCGAATGATGTTGCCGGTGTTCGGCGCGATTTCTGGTTCGTATAGAGCGATATCAAACATGGTATTGAGTTAGATTGGTCAAAACAGGCGAGCAGTATATACCCAAGTCACCATGAGAAGCGAGATTCAGCACAATGACTGGGTATAGAAGAGAGCATTTCGGTGAACCTTGTCGCCCGCTCGAGAAAGAGAGTTAACCTAATGCGCGAGCATAGCTCTCTTCTACCGCTCGCCAGTTGACCACATTCCACCATGCGTCGATGTATTCAGGACGACGGTTTTGGTAGGTGATGTAGTAAGCGTGCTCCCATACATCCAATGCTAGGATTGGTTCACCTTGTTGGGCGGCCACATCCATTAATGGGTTATCTTGGTTGCTGGTGGAGGTAATGTGAATCTCGCCATCCTTTACGATTAGCCAAGCGAAGCCTGAGCCAAAAGTATTAATAGCTGCTTGTGCGAATTCATCTTTGAATGTTTGGAAGTTGCCAAACTTGTCGTTGATGGCTTGTGCTAGAGAGCCTTGAGGTTCACCGCCACCATTGGGTGACATGCAGTTCCAGTAAATGATGTGGTTGTAATAGCCGCCACCGTTGTTGCGAATTGCTGGGCTGTGTCGAGAAATGCAAGCGAAGATGTCATCGAGGGTCTGAGTTTCGAGATCACTGCCTTGAATAGCAGCCATAAATTTATCGTAATAAGTCTTATGATGTTTGCTGTAGTGAACTTCCATGGTTTTCGCATCGATGTACGGCTCTAACGCGTCGTAGCGGTATGGAAGCTCTGGGAAAATATGCGCCATTGTAAATCCTCCTAAATGGAAGATTTACCTTAACGCTAATGAAAATCATTATCAACTTTGATCTTTATGGGGTTATTTGCCCGCGCCGATCAATGGCAGGGTGATGGTGACACGTAAACCACCCAATGGACTGCGACTTGCGATGATCACGCCACTGTGTTGGCGGATAGCACTTTCGGTAATGGTTAAGCCTAAGCCTGTGCCTCCTGAGTGGCGGTCGCGCGCGGTCGATACCCGATAGAAAGGACGGAAAATCGCTTCGAGCTCTTCTTCAGGAACGCCTTCACCATTGTCATCGACCACAATGCTGAGAGTGTCAAAGGAAGCCTGAATGTCGATCTTCACTTCGTCTTTACCATAGTAAATCGCGTTGCGGATGATGTTCTCTACCGCGCTCATCAACAGTTTAGGGTTCCCCGAGATACTGCGATCAGGCAAGGCAGAGTAGCTGAGGCTTTTACCCATCTGTTCGGCTTCGAACTGCGCGTCTTTGATGATCTCTTCCCACAGACTGGCAATAGGCTGAGTCTCACGCGTCATATGACTGTTTACTTGCATACGTGATAGTTCAAGCAGTTCAGCAATCATCTGTTCTAAACGTTGAGCTTCGGTATCAATGCGAGTTAGCTCTGGGCTTTCACCTTGCTTACGAGTTGCAAGAGCACTTGCCATGCGCAGACGAGTCAGAGGTGATCGCAGCTCGTGTGAGATGTCTGAAAGCAAACGTTGCTGACCAGAAATCATCTGATTCACCGCTTCAACCATTTGGTTAAAGCTGGTACCCGCTTGGCGAAACTCTGTTGTGCCTTTTTCTAGGTTCGGGTCGATAACAAACTCACCTTTGGCCACACGCTGTGCCGCGGTTTCCAATCGTCGAGCTGGTTGGCTCAATGCCCATGCTAACCATAACAATAGGGGTGTACTTACCAACATGACGGCGAGGAGCAATTGCAATGGGTGGTCGAACAGACGCAGCATGATCGGTGGCGGTTCATTCCATTTAAAGCCGACGTACATCAACAGGTCAGAATTGGCGATGTTGATCGGCACAGGGCCTGCAATCATGTAGCGACCGTAGAGTTTTTGTTTCGGCTGTGATTGATCTTCAATGCTGGTGACAAAGTTTTGCAGTGCACGAAGCTTAAAGTCTTTGTGGCTCGAGGTGCTCAGCACATTCCCTTCGTGATCGGAAAAGAAGATGCGCGGACGCGGATCATGTTTACTGCGTCGTTGCCCTTCGAGGCTGAACAAGATCTTACCCAGGTTATCTTGCTTGCGGTATTTTTTCTCAATACCGTCACGTATTTCAAGCATGCGCTGATAATGTTCTTTCGGAATGTCGCGAGCTTTACGTGGATCCAAATGCGGTAATGACAGCACCGCCATCAGAACCAAAAACATAGTGAACCAAAAGATGGCAAAGATGCGTCCATACAGGCTATTAATCTTCGGCAGTTTGAAGCGTGACGGGCGCATTAATCCTCCTCAATCAACATGTAGCCACGCCCACGTAAGGTTTTGATGCGCGGTTTACCGTTGCTTTGATCTGGCAGTTTCTTACGTAGGTTAGACACGTGCATATCGATCGCACGATCAAACGCGGCTAAGCGCTTGCCAAGTACATCTAAGCTCAAGGCTTCTTTAGTTAGCACTTGCCCAGGGTTTTGCACAAAGTGGGTTAGAAGGGCGAACTCTGTGGTGGTTAAGTCCATTAAAGCATTGTCGCAATAGGCCTCTTGCTTACCCGGGTAGAGTTTGATTTCTTGGTACTCAATGCAGTCGCTGTTTTTGCTGCTCTTTTGAGTACTGCTGGTACGACGCAAAATCGCACGGATGCGTGCCAGCAATTCGCGGTCACTAAATGGTTTAGGTAGGTAATCATCGGCGCCAAGCTCTAGGCCGATAACGCGGTCTATCTCTTCGCCTTTCGCCGTTAGCATAAGGACTGGCGTTTCCCAGTTTTCTCGCAGGCGCTTTAGGGTTTCCATTCCATTGAGTTTCGGCATCATGACGTCGAGCAAGATAAGATCGATCTTGCTATTTATCGCTGCTAGGCCAGCTTCGCCATCATTTGCTTCCGTGACGTCAAAACCTTCAAAGCTCAGCACTTCTTTCAGTAGGCTGGTTAGTTCGGTGTCGTCATCAATCAAAAGAATCTTCGCCATTTCAGTTCCTGTTTATCAATCTGGTCGCTTTAATATTACATGCTAATGATGAGCAAAGATGAGTGTAAAAAGCACTCTTTACGATTCTTTACGCTCTCTATACGTCGCTTTACCTAGCAGGTCGTATTCTACACTCAAGCGCTGTGAGAACAGCTCAGAAGAATCACTAACCTGTGTAAGGAATCTCATTATGAAAACTGCAAAGAAATTAGTACTAGCGGCTGTTGTTCTACCTCTAACTTTAGGTACAGCGAGTGCATTCGCATTCGGCGGTAAAGACCACAAAGGTGGCCATGGAGACTGCGGTAAAGGTATGGATCGTGGCATTATGCGTCAACTAGACCTAACGGATGCACAAAAAGACCAACTAAAAGAAATGCGTCAAGCGAACAAAGCGGCAATGAAAGCGAAATTCGCGGATGGTAAAGAAGCACGTATGGCTGAGCGTCAAGCGCACCACGAAAAGGTTCAAGCACTGCTATTGGCTGATAACTTTGATGAAGCCGCAGCGAATGACCTAGCAAAAGAGATGGTTGAGAAACAGACAGAACGACGCGTTGCGATGCTAGAGAAGAAGCACCAAATGCTGAGTGTTCTGACTCCTGAGCAAAAAACAAAATACGTTGAGCTACAGAAAGAACGTCATCAAGAGTGTGGTGAGAAGTTCAAAAAGCTTACTAAGAAGCACCATGAAAGCTAATTGCTAATAAATCAAATGAAAGAGGTAGCCAGAGTGCTGCCTCTTTTTGATCTCGGCGATTTCATACTCATTACATGATTCTCAAGGTATACTCAAAACAAGGTTTGAGTTAACTATCTGATTATGAAACAGCAATACGCACGTTTAGTCACGACGGCTGCTTGGACGGCTACTATTGTCGCGACACTTCTTTTGATTGTTAAAGTCATCACTTGGTGGGTCACTGGCTCGGTCAGTCTACTTGCATCCTTAATTGACTCGATGCTGGATATCGCGGCATCGGTAGTAAACCTTATTGTGGTGCGCTATTCCTTACAACCTGCCGACAGAGAACATACATTTGGTCACGGTAAAGCAGAGTCTTTAGCGGCCTTGGCGCAAGCCATGTTTATCTCGGGTTCTGCCGTGTTCTTGATTCTTAATGGTATCGAACGTTTCTTCCGTCCAAATACACTCAATGCTCCAGAGCTCGGTATTTACGTCTCTCTATTCGCCATGGTGGTGACCTTTGGACTTGTGATGTTCCAAAAGCATGTGGTGCGCGTCACCGGCAGCCAGGCGATCGCTGCAGACTCGCTGCACTACCAAACGGACTTATATATGAACGGTGCCATTATGGTGGCACTGGGTCTAAGCTACTTTGGTGTCACTCAAGCCGATGCTGTTTTCGCGATTGGTATTGGTATCTTTATTTTGTACAGCGCTTTCAAGATGGTCAGCGAAGCGATTCAGATCCTATTAGACAGAAAATTGCCTGATGAAGAACTAGAACAAATCCGCTCAGAGTGCTTGAAAGTGGATGAGGTATTAGGTGTGCATCAGTTGCGCACGCGTATGTCTGGTCCAACGCGCTTTATCCAGTTACACCTAGAACTAGATGACAATTTACGTTTGATCGAAGCACATCATATTGCCGATAAAGTAGAAGACAATTTGCTGGCTCTTTTCCCCGAGGCGGACGTATTGATCCACCAAGATCCAGTGTCGGTTGTATTTGGACCAGAAAAGGAGCAGAAGGCGCAAGATTGGTAGCGGTCGAAAAATCAGACGGTGCCTGACGACAAACAGGCGCTTATTGGCTATCTTTCCATCACTACTTATTAAGAATCGTGATCCTGATGTGAATCAACGAAGTTGCAAAGAGAAACTGTAATACTCTTACATAAGTAGAAAAGTTACATAAAAAAGTGTGTTTTCATTGGTATTCCTGTAGAGGAAATGTAACATAACGCACAGTTCTGGATTATGCAGGTTGCTTGGTAACAAGGGGCCTAGAAGAAAATTAAATAAATTGATTGCCAAAGATCGAGGGTGAGCATGATTAAGAAGATCGGTGTTTTAACAAGTGGCGGTGACGCACCTGGTATGAACGCTGCAGTACGCGGCGTAGTTCGTACAGCACTATCTGAGGGATTGGAAGTTTACGGTGTTTACGATGGCTACCTAGGTCTATATGAAGGCCGCATCGAGAAGCTAGATCGTTCTAGCGTTTCAGATGTGATCAACAAAGGTGGTACATTCCTAGGCTCTGCTCGCTTCCCTGAATTCAAGGAAGTGGAAGTACGCGAACAAGCGATTGAGAACCTGAAAAAACATGGTATTGATGCACTAGTTGTTATCGGTGGTGACGGTTCTTACATGGGTGCTAAGAAACTGACTGAAATGGGTTACCCATGTATCGGTCTACCAGGCACAATCGATAACGACATCGCAGGTACAGATTACACAATCGGTTACCTAACAGCGCTAAACACAGTTATCGATGCAATCGACCGTCTACGCGACACGTCTTCTTCTCACCAGCGTATTTCTATCGTAGAAATCATGGGTCGTCACTGTGGTGACCTGACTCTGATGTCTGCAATCGCAGGTGGTTGTGAGTACATCATTACGCCAGAAACAGGTCTAGATAAAGACAAGTTAATCAAAAATATCCAAGACGGCATTGCTAAAGGTAAAAAGCACGCAATTATCGCACTAACTGAGCTGATGATGGATGCAAACGAACTAGCGAGAGAGATTGAAGCGGCGACTGGTCGTGAAACTCGCGCAACGGTTCTTGGCCACATCCAGCGTGGTGGTCGTCCAGCTGCATTTGATCGTGTTCTAGCATCTCGCATGGGTAACTACGCCGTTCACTTGCTAATGGAAGGCCATGGCGGCCGTTGTGTTGGTATCGTGAAAGAGCAACTGGTTCACCACGACATCATCGATGCAATCGAGAACATGAAACGTCCAGTACGCAGCGACCTATACCAAGTTGCTGAAGAGCTATTCTAAGCTCGCTTGATAAAGTCAAAATCAAAAAAAACCGCGGTTATCCGCGGTTTTTTATTATCTAATATTCAGTTAGGTTAGCGTTGCTGAATTAAGAACCTTATGGTTCAGTTAATGCTAAACGATGCTCACGTAGAGCGAACAGATAACCCAGTAATCCACCCAGTATGTTGCCCAGTGCGATACCGATAAATAAACCTTCGATGCTGTACAGTCGGCTGCCAACCCATGCCGCAGGCAAAGTAAAGATAAACAAGCGCATAAAGCTCCATTGGAAGGCTCGCAGCGGCTTGTGCATTGCGTTATAGCCACTGACTAACATCATCACAATGCCTTGGAAACCATAGCTAAATGGCACCACTAAGAGGTAATGCCACAGCAAGTCTTTTACTGCCGCTTCTTGGGAGAACAGTGCTGCGAGAGGAATACTGAGAGGCACCATCATCAAGAAGATAAAGCCTTGAAACACCACCGCAAAGCGCATGCTGATGAACCAGCCTGCGAATGCTCGTGCAGGGTTATTGGCACCAAAGTTTTGCGCCATAAACGGGGTAAGTGCAGAGGTCAGCGACATCAGCACCAGAATCAAAATTGACTCAATACGCTGCGCCGCGCCATAAGCGGCCACCGCTGCAGTACCGTGACTGGAAAGTATCATCATCAGAATCGCGCCAGAGAGTGGCGTCATGGCATTCGATAGAGCGGCGGGTGTGCCTATCTTAAGTGTTTGCTGCCAGTCTTGTTTGATGAGCGACCATTGCGGCGCGGCAAGCAGCTTTTCGCGTTTGATCAATACATAGAAAGAACCGCACAACGCACCAAACCAACTGAATGCACTGGCAATCGCAGCGCCTTGAATACCGAGCTCAGGGAAAGGGCCATAACCAAAGATCAGTAAAGGGTCGAGAATGCCGTTAATAAGCCCTGCGAGCATCATGATCTTAGCTGGAGTTTTGGTGTCACCTGTGGCTCGAATGGCACTGTTGCCCGCCATTGGAATCACTAATAGAGGAATGGTCAAATACCAAACCTGCATATACTGCTCAATCAGTGGGATGGAGTCTTCTTTTGCGCCTAGGAAGCTAAACAAAGGTTCGATAGTAAAGAAGCCCAATGTCGAAGCGATAGTGACTAGAGCAACGGCAAGCAGTAAGCCATGACTGGTAAAACGAGCGGCTTGGGAAGATTGCCCTTGGCCAAGTAAGCGGCCGATATTGGTCGACAGACCCATCCCAATCCCCATAGTGATGCAGTTCACTGCAAAGGTCACTGGGAAGGTATAACTGATCGCCGCCAGCGCTTCGGTACCCAATAGCGAGATGAAAAAGGTATCGACCAAGTTAAACATCAAAATCGCGATCATGCCCATGGTCATGGGGATGGTCATTTTGCGTAATGTGTCGGGAATGGGCGCGGTCAGCAAACCATGTTTGTCTTGGGCCTGATTGTCCGGCTTGTTCTTTTCCAGCATTTTTGACGTCTATCTGGTGAGGGAAGTGCAAGGATACAAGAAAGCCGTTGCCTCGGCGAGTGAGCATTTCGCGCGCAAACCGTTGCTTGGCTGCTGGTTCTTTTAACTAAGTCACAAAAAATTCACGTCTACCCCTTGGGATCGCTGGGTTTGCCCCTTATATACAGATCACGTGCCTCAGAGCGGGCAATTATCAAATAAACATGGAAACTTTCAGGAGAGACGACCGATGAACATTCGTCCATTACATGACCGAGTTATCGTAGAACGTAAAGAAGTTGAATCAAAATCAGCGGGTGGCATCGTTCTAACTGGTTCTGCTGCGGAAAAATCGACACGTGGTGTTGTTCTAGCTGTAGGTAAAGGCCGCATCCTAGAAAACGGCACAGTGCTACCATTGGACGTTAAAGTTGGTGATACCGTTATCTTCGCTGAAGGCTACGGCACTAAGACTGAAAAAATCGACGGTAAAGAAGTGCTAGTAATGTCTGAAAACGACATCATGGCGATCGTTGAGTAATAGCAATCATTGAGTAATTTTTTGCTCAGATTCAAAAACGAAATCGAAAACAGAATTTAGAAAGGAAATCAAAGATGGCTGCTAAAGACGTTAAATTTGGTAATGACGCACGAGTTAAAATGCTAGAAGGCGTAAACGTTCTAGCTGACGCAGTAAAAGTAACACTGGGTCCTAAAGGTCGTAACGTAGTTCTAGACAAATCTTTTGGTGCACCAACGATCACTAAAGATGGTGTATCAGTAGCGCGTGAAATTGAACTGGAAGACAAATTCCAGAACATGGGCGCACAAATGGTTAAAGAAGTTGCGTCTAAAGCAAACGACGCAGCGGGTGACGGTACAACAACAGCAACCGTACTAGCGCAAGCAATCGTAAACGAAGGTCTAAAAGCAGTTGCAGCGGGTATGAACCCAATGGACCTTAAGCGCGGTATCGACAAAGCAGTTATCGCAGCGGTTGAGCAACTAAAAGAGCTATCTGTTGAGTGTAACGACACTAAAGCAATCGCACAGGTTGGTACTATCTCTGCGAACTCTGACTCAAGCGTAGGTAACATCATTGCTGAAGCAATGGAAAAAGTTGGCCGCGACGGTGTTATCACTGTTGAAGAAGGTCAAGCACTACAAGATGAGCTAGACGTAGTAGAAGGTATGCAGTTCGACCGCGGTTACCTATCTCCTTACTTCATCAACAACCAAGAAGCTGGCAGCGTTGAGCTAGAAAACCCATTCATCCTTCTGATCGATAAGAAAGTATCGAACATCCGTGAACTTCTTCCAGCACTAGAGGCAGTAGCAAAAGCATCTCGCCCACTACTGATCATCGCAGAAGACGTAGAAGGTGAAGCACTAGCAACACTAGTTGTGAACAACATGCGTGGCATCGTTAAAGTAGCAGCAGTGAAAGCGCCTGGTTTCGGTGACCGTCGTAAAGCAATGCTACAGGACATCGCTATCCTAACGGGCGGTATCGTGATTTCTGAAGAAGTGGGTCTAGAGCTAGAAAAAGTAGCACTAGAAGACCTAGGTCAAGCGAAGCGCGTTGCAATCACAAAAGAAAACACAACCATCATTGATGGCATGGGTGAAGAAGCAATGATCCAAGGTCGTGTTGCTCAAATCCGTCAGCAAATCGAAGATGCAACTTCAGACTACGACAAAGAGAAACTACAAGAGCGCGTTGCTAAGCTAGCAGGCGGTGTAGCAGTAATCAAAGTTGGTGCAGCAACTGAAGTTGAAATGAAAGAGAAGAAAGACCGCGTAGAAGACGCACTACACGCGACTCGCGCAGCGGTTGAAGAAGGCGTAGTTGCTGGTGGTGGTGTTGCACTAATCCGCGCTGCATCTAAGATTGTTGACCTAGAAGGCGACAACGAAGAGCAAAACGTTGGTATCCGCGTTGCACTACGTGCAATGGAAGCGCCAATCCGTCAAATCACGAAGAACGCAGGTGACGAAGAGTCAGTAGTAGCGAACAACGTGAAAGCGGGTGAAGGTTCTTACGGCTACAACGCAGCGACAGGCGAATACGGCGACATGCTAGAGATGGGTATCCTAGATCCAACTAAAGTAACTCGTAGCGCACTACAATTCGCAGCATCAGTAGCAGGTCTAATGATCACAACTGAAGCGATGGTTACTGACCTACCACAAAAAGACGGCGCAGGTATGCCTGACATGGGTGGTATGGGCGGTATGGGTGGTATGGGCGGCATGATGTAATAGCCAGCCTATCTCTTTGCTCTCATGCCTTAGAACAAAGAGCTATTACCGATAAAGTTCGATAAGCCGAGGAGAATACCTCGGCTTTTTTGTGCCTGATTTTTTGTGTGAGAAAGGAGCACTAGCACTGGTGCTGGAGGTTGGCATTACGGAGCAGTGAAAAGTAGCGTTAGAGCGTATGCTTTAGCTCATTGCTTAAAGCATAAGGTAAGGTTGGCTAAAGTATTCCTAATATTGGCTAAAACGGCAAACACTGAGCAATCCCTACAGTCCACCCGATCCAGCTGTAAAAACTCCGACTACAACTTGTGACTTAGCAAAGTTTTTCAATTCATTAAGATAGATTGATTTGAATTTTTCGTGAGCTGCCCGACTATCCTCCGCTTTTATAATATCACCGATGGGCTCGAACCCTTGTTCGATGAGCTGTTCACTTTCAGTTGTAAACGATCGGCTATTTGTATCTAAATGTAATGACACTGAATCCTTGTTATAAAATTGAAATGAAGCCATAGCTAACCCTCTCTGGTTGTTAATTAAACAGTTAGCATGCTAGTTAAAGGCATAAAAAACGTCCACTTTAAAATAGTGTCCAAATATGTAGAGCTTCTATCCTAATTCATTGAGTTTGCGAATATAACTATTTTAAATCAATGATTGAGCACTCCACAGCCATAAATATTTTATTATGACTTCCAGCTAACACTTAACGAGAGGTAATGAAGCAAGATCTGTACATTACACTATGTTGTAAATTAACAACCCCCAATGGAGATGAAAATGAAAAAGCTAATGACGTCACTGGCTGTTGCAGCCGCTATTGCTTCACCTGTTGCCCTTGCTGACAGCACGCCAGTTATGTTCTCGACTATCGATAATACTAACGCACCTTCTAACTCTTCTGTTGGTGGTGTTCGTCTTGCGGTTCTTCACGGTCAAGTGAACGAAGTGAAAGGTGTCGACTTCTCTCTACTAGGTATGTCTGAAACAGACCGCACTACGGGTGTTAACTTCGGCCTTTTCTTTGGTGCGTCTAAAGTAAACAAAGAAATGAAAGGTGTTTCGCTAGGTCTATTCAACTGGAACCAAGGCCAAACTACGGGTCTTAACCTAGGTGCGGTAAACGTGACTAACAATGTTGAAGGTCTAAACTGGAGTGCTGTGAACTACTCTGAAGGTTACACAATGGCAGACATCGGTCTGGCAAGTATCTCTAAAAAATCTAACTTCCAGCTAGGTTTCTTCAACATGACAGACCATATTGACGGCGTTCAAATTGGCCTTCTAAACTGTGCGGACAACGGCTTCTTCAAGTGTTTCCCAATCGTGAACTTCGCTAAATAATCAGCGAGCTTCGCCAAAAGTTAAGTCACCTTCCTAACTTAACGCTAGATACAAAAAGACCCCAGCATGATGTTGGGGTCTTTTTTATTGAGCTGTCTATTTGATTAAACGCGTTGATGTTTTTCGTTGCTGCATTTTCTGGTGTACACCACGACGTAGCGCTTTGACGCGATTTTCGGCTCGGTCCACGCCAAGCAAAACGGTCAGTGCCAAGACGGTAATGATGATCGACTGCGATAAGTAACCTAAACCAATCATCAAGCCCAACCCTGCCAATACCCAAATCACTGCTGCAGAAGTTACGCCATGGATTTTTCCGTCTTGAGTCATCATCACACCAGCACCTAAAAAGCCAACGCCCGTGATGATCTGACCCAACACGCGAGCTTGGTCGAGTGTATTTGGCGAGAGTGACACTGCCATCGACATAAACAAGTAAGTGCCTGAGATAACGAGAATTGCGGTACGAATACCAACGGGCTTACCTCGTGTCTGGCGTTCTATGCCGATCATCAAACCATTGATAGCACAGCAAAGTAATGCAGCCCAACTGAATGGGCCAAGAGCGAAATAGTGTTCAAAAGTTGCTTGCATCTTAACCTCCAAATTTGCGGAGTATGCATAGATAAGACCGTTCGATCGAACAAAAGCTTTTGCTCGTAACGACAACCTTTATACGGCTAGCAACTTACTCTAGATGCAGATCCAGAGGCGTTTTACTTGGACGACCGCCAATTTCACGGGTTAGCTTAGGTACTAGGTAACCGGAAACTTGCGTGATCACGCCGCGCATGATTGTTTTGGCTTCTTCATCGGAAACAAAGTAGTGCGCCGCACCTTGGACTTTATCCAAAACGTGTAAGTAGTAAGGTAAAATGCCCGCATCAAACAAGGCTTCGTTTAACGCAACCTGTGCATCAATGCTGTTGTTGACGTCTTTCAGCAATACGGCTTGGTTTAGCAAGGTCACTCCGGCTTGCTTAAGTTTCGCCATTTGAGCGGCAAATTCAGCGTTGATTTCGTTAGCGTGGTTGATGTGCGTCACCAACACGATTTGCAGACGAGAAGCGCGAAGTCGTTGGCATAGCTCATCAGTGATACGAGCAGGAATCACCACTGGCAAACGGCTGTGAATACGCAGGCGTTTGATGTGTGGGATTTGTGCGATGTGCTCCAATAACCAGTGGATCTCATCGTCTTTTGCCATCAAGGGATCGCCACCAGAGAAGATCACTTCGTTAAGCTCTGGTTGCTGCCCCATGTACTCTAAGCACTTTGTCCATGCTTGCTTGCCGCTTTTATTCTCTTGATAAGGGAAGTGACGACGAAAGCAGTAACGGCAATTCACCGCGCAGCCACCTTTCACGATCATTAGGGCGCGATTGCGGTATTTGTGCAGCAACCCAGGCAATTCGTTGTCTTGTTCTTCCAAAGGATCATTGGAATAGCCTTCATGGACCTCAAACTCTTCGCTCAAAGGTAAAACTTGGCGCAAAAGTGGATCGTAAGGATTGCCTTTTTCCATCCTATCGACAAAACTTTGCGGTACACGCTGTGCAAACAGCTTGCGTGCAGCAAACCCGCCTTGCCATGGCGATGGATCTATTTCCAACATTTCCAGCAATTTTGCAGGATCAGAGATCCCATTCGCTAACTGTTTGAGCCAGTTTTGCTCAACAGATTCGACTTTTCGGGTTATTATGTGCGGCATTGAATTTAGCTCTAAGAATGTAAGAGGAAAAAATGGCTACAGTTAGCACCAATGAATTTAAAGGCGGCCTTAAGTTAATGCTTGATAACGAGCCTTGTGTAATTCTGGAAAACGAATACGTTAAACCAGGTAAAGGCCAAGCGTTCAACCGCGTTAAAATTCGTAAACTTCTTTCTGGTAAAGTGCTAGAGAAAACATTCAAGTCTGGTGACACTTGTGAAGTGGCAGACGTAATGGATATCGACCTAGATTATCTATATTCAGACGGCGAATTCTACCACTTTATGAACAACGAAACTTTCGAGCAGATCGCTGCAGACGCGAAAGCAGTTGGCGACAACGCTAAGTGGTTGGTAGAAAACAACACTTGTATGATCACGCTTTGGAACGGTAACCCAATTACTGTGACTCCACCAAACTTCGTTGAGCTAGAAGTTACAGATACAGATCCAGGCCTGAAAGGTGATACTCAAGGTACTGGTGGTAAACCAGCGACGCTATCAACTGGCGCTGTTGTACGTGTTCCACTATTCATCGCAATCGGTGAAGTGATCAAAGTTGATACTCGTACTGCTGAATACGTAGGTCGTGTGAAGTAATTCACCCAAACGTACTCGATGAAAAAGGTCGCTTCGGCGGCCTTTTTTATTACCTGTCATTCTCCTCGCCCTCATCCCTGTCGTCAAAAATCGATATCTGCCGCAAATTCTCGGTGATTTTGTATTATTCGTAAAAATCTTATTAATTCCATGAATCTTTCGATTATTTCTTAATGTCACAATTTGATACATTAGTCCTCGTTGTCAGAGAGTTGCATAGCAATTTGATTTTTATCGATTTAACTCAATGACAATCCAAAAGGAGAACAAAATGGAAAGCAGAGGCTTAGGACGAGGTTTAAAAGTGGAAGAGAGACGTCAGTTACTACATAAAGGATTGAAAGCAGCCGTATTTGGTATCCCGCTGCTAGCAATTGGCTTAACGATTAATAGCTCAGTGCTAATGACTGATGCGGGTTACAGCTATGTGCATCAGAACAATATTACCGGTGAATTGGACGTATTCACGGAGCCGGGCATTCATTTTCGTATGCCGTTTTTGTCCAAGATCACCAAGTATGACCAAGTGATCACCGTGTCATTTGGTAATAGCAAGGGCGAGGATTTTTATCAACGTCTTGATGCGGTGCAGGTTCGCTTTGCTGATACCTACATTGGTCAGATCCCAGTGACATTTCGCTTCAAGCTCAGCAATGACCCTGAAGCGGTTAAGAAGATGCATAAAGAGTTCCGTAACAACAGCAACCTTATCGATGCACTGCTGGTGAAGAACGCGCGTAATGTGACAGTGATTACCGCAACCCAGTATACGGGTGAAGAGTTCTTCCAAGGTGGTTTGAACCAGTTCAAATCCAAATTGGGTGACCAACTGCGTGAAGGTATTTATCTGACTGAGCGTCGTCAGGTCGAAGTGGAAGAGCTAGACCTTGCTCCGGTGGGTGCGAATCAGTCGAACGCGAACCAACTACAACGTACTAACCAATTGGTGTGGAAAACGGTTCCGGTTGTGGATGGAACGGGGCAACCAATCCGACAGGATAACCCGCTACAGCAATACGGTATTCAAGTGACGCAGGTGACCATCGGTGACCCGCAGCCAGAGAAGCAGCTTGATCAGTTGTTGGCAGATAAGAAGCGTCTAGTTGCTGACCGTATCCGTGCGATTCAGGAGCAAGAGACCTCGAAAGCACAAGCAGAGACAGAGCAGTTACGTAAAGAGATTCAACGCACTCGTGAAGTACAAGATGCTCAGCGCAGTAAAGAGCTCGCGATCATCGCACAGCAAAAAGAAGTCGAAGTTGCGCGTCAAATTGCGGAGCGTGAAATCGTCGAAGTAGAGAAAACTAAGCGATTGGCTGAGGTGGAAAAAGAGAAAGAGCTAGCGGTAGCGGAAGCGAACCTAGCGATTCAAAAAGCCAATGCTTTGTCTGCGGAGTTTGAAGCAAAAGCGATTCTTGAAAAAGGCCGCGCAGAAGCGGAAGTCTTGAAAGCGAAGTACGCAGCTCTAGGTGCAAACCGAGAAGTGTACTTGGCAGAGTTGAACCGAGATGTGGCGAACTCGCTGTACAACAACCTGCAAAACTTCCAAGTGCAGATGCCACAAAACTACATCGGTGGTGGTGAAGAGACAGGTCTTAAAACCAACCTTGATGTCATTACTGGCTTTGGCGCATTGGGCTTAATGGACCAAACCAAGAAGGTCACACAGCAATAAGATCATGGGTGGTAAAAAGCTAAAAAAGCAAAAAGATCATGGGTGACCAAAAGCTCTGACAATTGTACAAATCAGAGTAATGCAGAGGCTGATACGTGTTATCGGCCTCTCTTTTTTGTTGGTTATCTATTGCTGAATATTTGCGCTTTATCTCAATATCACATTGATTTTAAGAAGATAAAAAGGCGAGGGTGAAATTTGTGGCTATAGTAAATCGACACCCAACAAGCGCAAGGAAGCACTATGTCGAATCAAGAACAACATCACCCACTCAATGATTTTGTTGAATACCCACCACAAGAAATGGCAGCAAGAGCTGTACATAATCTTGAGCAACTTCAACGCCGTCATTCCATTCGTAGCTTCTCTGATCGTCCAGTGGCGAAAGAAGTGATTGAGCATTGCATTCGAGCAGCAGGTACAGCTCCGAGTGGGGCAAACCATCAGCCTTGGCATTTTGTTGCGATTAACTGTGCGGAAGTGAAAGGGCAGATCCGCCAAGCCGCTGAAGAACTAGAGCGTTCTTTCTATGAAGGGAGAGCAGGGCAAGAATGGTTAGATGCACTGAAGCCACTCGGTACCAATGCCAGTAAGCCTTATCTAGAAAAAGCACCGTGGTTGATTGCGGTGTTTTCGCAGAAGAAGGGCGGCATGAGTAACGATGGGGAACAAACTAACTATTACGTGCACGAGTCAGTCGGGATTGCCACAGGCTTTTTACTTCAAGCGCTGCACAATGCAGGTTTGGGGACGTTGACACACACGCCAAAGCCGATGAGCTTCTTGAGTAAGATTTGTGGGCGAGACAGCGATGTCGATCGTCCGTACATGTTGATTGTGACCGGTTATCCGGAAGAAGACGCAACCATTCCAGAACATGCAATGCACAAAAAGTCACTGGATGAAATCGCGACCTTTATTGAATAGTGTCTAAAGCGAATAGCGCTGACGATAAACACAAATAACAGGCAATAAAAAAGCTGGCGATGTGCCAGCTTTTTTCATTTTCCGTCAGCGTCTTAAATCATGAAGATAAAGACAACAGCCAGTGCCGAGATAAGACCTGCAAACGCGTAACATGCGATCTTACCTACCACACCTGTGTGGAATTTAAGGTCGTGCATGCCGTGGTGTACACGGTGCATTGCATGCCACATTGGCAACGCTAGCGTACCGATGATGAACAGTGCTCCAATGATGCTAGTTGCGAACTCAGAAACGCGCTCGTAGCTCATTGCTTCTGCATCAATCACACCTAGTGGAACTAGGATGCCGAGTACGAGTACCGTGATTGGCGTGATCATTGCGAACCAAGTACCACCGGCACCAAATAGACCCCACCAGATTGGCTCATCAGAACGTTTCGGTGCTGTATTAACACTATAATTCGGTTTCATTACTCAAGCTCCTTACATCACGATGAGAACGATCAGTGAGATGAACGCAACTGCTGCCCACTGAGTCAGAACGATGATTTTCTTATCCACTGGTTTGCCTTTCAGACGAATTGGCATAACTTGTGGCATCATGCTGAAGAAAGTTTGTGCGTGGAATAGGCTACCTAGTAGTGCAACGATGTTGATCGCTACCACGATAGGGTTTGCCATGAACTCCAACCAACCTTGCCAAGCTTCTGGGCCTTTCACTAGTGAACCTAGACCGAAAGTCAGGAAGATAGTGAACAGGATCAGAGGGAGCACAGTTGCTTCACGTAGCATGTAGAAGCGGTAGAAAGGATGGTTCTTCCACCAAGTGCGTTTTACTTCACGAACGTAAGGTTTACGGTTGCTCATCCTTATGCCTCCACTTTTTTCGGTGAACCATCAGGTTTCAACATAGCAATTACGAAGTCCATGGAAGACTCTACTTTGCCTTGGTTTACTGCCGCTGCAGGATCTACGCTCTTCGGACAAACTTCAGA
Source organism: Vibrio campbellii CAIM 519 = NBRC 15631 = ATCC 25920 (assembly GCF_002163755.1). Lineage (NCBI taxonomy): Bacteria > Pseudomonadati > Pseudomonadota > Gammaproteobacteria > Vibrionales > Vibrionaceae > Vibrio > Vibrio campbellii. Next base: position 3,089,478 of record NZ_CP015863.1, on the reverse strand, counting down.
ACAGTAACCTACGAACGTACAACCCCAAGCGCCGTTTTCACCATTGATCAGCTTCATGCGCTCATCTTTACCGTTGTCACGGCTGTCTAGGTTGTAACGGTGTGCCATAGTTAGAGCAGCAGGACCGATGAACTCAGGGTTCAAACCGAACTGAGGACACGCTGCGTAGCAAAGACCACAGTTGATACAGCCAGCAAACTGCTTGTATTTCGCCATTTGCTCAGGCGTTTGCAGGTTTGTGCCGTCTTCTGGTTTGCGGTCGTTACCAATGATGTAAGGTTTGATCGCTTCTAGGCGCTCGATGAACGGCGTCATATCAACGATCAAGTCTTTCTCGATTGGGAAGTTTGCTAGTGGCTCGATAGTCACGCCATTCGGGTAATCACGTAGGAAGCTCTTACAAGCTAGCTTAGGCACGTTGTTTACCATGATGCCGCAAGAACCACAGATCGCCATACGACAAGACCAGCGGTAAGACAGATCTTTATCTAGGTGATCTTTGATGTAGCCAAGCGCATCAAGCACAGACATGGTTTCATCAAATGGAACTTCGAATGTTTGCGTGTATGGTTCCGCGTCCTTCTCAGGGGCGTAACGCAGAATGTCTACTTTTTGAATGCGGTTTGCTGACATTATGCTTGCTCCTCTGCGCTCTTCGCTTCTGCTTCAGCGGCTTTTTCAGCTGCTGCGGCTCTCTCTGCCGCTTCACCGTATAGACGCGCTTTAGGCTGAGATTTAGTGATCTTCACGTTGCTGTAGTCGATGCTTGGTTCAGCATCTTCTTGGAAGAAAGCGAGTGAGTGTTTTAGGAAGTTCTCGTCATCACGTTCAGTGCAACCGTCGTCTAGACGTTGGTGCGCACCACGAGATTCTTTACGCAGGATTGCAGAGTGAACCATTGCTTCTGCTACCTCTAGACCGTAGCCCACTTCGATAGCGTATAGAAGGTCAGTGTTGAACACTTTGCCTTTGTCTTTGATGCTGATTTTCTTGTAACGAGCTTTCAGCTCAGTGATCTTTTCAATCGTTGCTTGCATCAAATCTTCTTGGCGGTAGATACCACAACCTGCTTCCATGGTGTGACCCATTTCAGTACGGATATCTGCCCAGTTTTCATCACCTTCTTGGTTCATTAGAGCAGCAATGCGGTCTTCAACTGTTTTCACCTGAGTCGCGATAGACACTTCGTTCCAGCCTTTGAATTCTGCCGCGCGTTTCACCGCTTGTTCACCTGCAACGCGACCGAATACTACGAACTCAGCCAGTGAGTTAGAACCTAGACGGTTTGCACCGTGAAGACCAACTGACGCACATTCGCCAACCGCGAATAGACCTTTAATGCGAGTTTCACATTCGCCGTTAGTCTCAATACCACCCATGGTGTAGTGAACCGTTGGACGAATTGGAATTGGCTCTTTTGCAGGGTCAACGTTCACGTAAGCTTTCGCTAGCTCACAAATGAACGGTAGACGCTCTTGTAGATACTCTTCACCCAGGTGGCGAAGGTCTAGATGCACCACATCACCAAGAGGGTGTTTGATGGTGTTGCCTTTCTGTTGTTCGTGCCAGAAAGCTTGAGAAACTTTGTCACGAGGACCCAGTTCCATGTATTTGTTCTTAGGTTGACCCACTGGAGTCTCAGGACCCATACCGTAGTCTTGTAGGTAACGGTAGCCGTCTTTATTGACGATGATACCGCCTTCACCACGACAACCTTCAGTCATCAGGATACCTGTGCCAGGAAGACCGGTTGGGTGGTACTGAACGAATTCCATATCACGTAGAGGAACGCCGTGACGGTAAGCCATCGCCATGCCGTCGCCCGTTACGATACCGCCGTTGGTGTTACAGTGGTAAACGCGACCTGCGCCACCTGTTGCTAGTACGACAGACTTCGCCTTAATCGTTACTAGTTCACCTTCAGACATGTGGATTGCAATCAGACCTTGTACTTCACCTTCATCAACAAGCAAGTCAACAACAAAGTACTCATCAAAGCGCTTGATGTTGTCGTACTTCATCGACGTCTGGAATAGCGTGTGAAGCATGTGGAAGCCAGTTTTATCTGCAGCGAACCAAGTACGTTCAACCTTCATACCACCAAAGCGGCGTACGTTGACCTCACCGTTCTCTTTACGACTCCATGGGCAACCCCATTGCTCCATTTGGATCATTTCGCGAGTCGCGTTCTCTACAAAGTATTCAACAACGTCCTGTTCACATAGCCAGTCACCACCGCCAACAGTGTCGTTGAAGTGGTTGTCTAAGCTATCTTCATCCTTGATAACTGCTGCTGAGCCACCTTCTGCAGCAACCGTATGGGAGCGCATTGGGTAAACTTTAGAAATAAGTGCTACTTCTAAGTCCGGGTTTGCTTCAGCCGCTGCAATAGCAGTACGAAGACCAGCGCCGCCTGCGCCGATGACTGCGATATCTGTGGTGATAATTTGCACAGTTATCCTCCAGTGTGTGATTGCGGAAATCCGCTTGTTATTGTGAGTGTGAGGGAAGGGTTTTAAGGCAATCCCTCAAAAGTAGTAGGGTTAGTGTAGGGGAGCCTTATGGCAGAAAAATTGATGTATTTGGTTTTTTTCTCCGGTAATGCACACAAGAGCATAGAAATTCTAGGTTATGTGACTGCTATCACGGCACGAAACGGTTGAGGCATAAACGTAAACTCGGTCAATGTTACATAGGTGTTGCGCGACATTACCCTCATTGATAATAGGATTAATTGTGAGTGTTTTTTGTACTGTGGAACGTGAAATACTTGCTTCAATTTTAATCGAGTTTTATTCGTATTTAGACGGATGAAATTAAGATGAATCCCCTATCGATGAACTAGGCAAAGCGTGCCAAAATTGCTATTTTCCTCGCTCACTAATGTATTGAGAGTCTTGTTATGCAAACGACCTGGCAACCTACCGCTTCTATGGAACAACTTCGTCAACGTGCCGCGTTGATCACCGCTATTCGTCAATTCTTTGCCGAGCGACAGGTGATGGAAGTTGACACGCCAGCCATGAGTCACGCCACGGTGACCGACATTCATTTGCATACCTTCCAAACAGAGTTTGTTGGACCGTGCTATGCCGATGGCAGCAAACTGTTCTTTATGACCAGCCCTGAATTCCATATGAAGCGCTTGCTAGCAGCGGGCAGCGGCTGTATCTACCAGATCAACAAAGCGTTTCGTAACGAAGAGAATGGTCGTTATCACAACCCCGAGTTCACTATGCTGGAGTGGTACCGCATCGGCTTTGATCACCACAAGCTGATGGACGAAATGGACGATCTGCTGCAACTGGTGCTGAAGTGTGGCGCGGCAGAACGTATGACTTACCAGCAAGCTTTTATTGATGTGCTAGGCGTGTGCCCATTAGAAGGCTCGATGCAAGAGCTAAAAGTGGTCGCGGCTAAGCTAGGGCTAAGTGACATTGCCGAGCCTGAAGAGGATCGCGATACCTTGCTGCAACTACTGTTCAGCATTGGTGTCGAAGCCAAGATCGGTCAGCAAGTGCCTGTATTTGTTTATGACTTCCCTGCATCGCAGGCGGCGCTGGCCAAGATCAACCCGCAAGACAACCGAGTGGCGGATCGCTTTGAGGTGTACTTCAAAGGTATTGAGTTGGCGAACGGCTTCCACGAGCTGGATAACCCGAAAGAGCAATTGGCGCGTTTTGAACAAGATAATGCTAAGCGTCTGGAAATGGGCTTGAAGCCACAGCCGATTGATTACCACTTGATCGGCGCATTAGAGGCGGGCTTACCAGATTGCGCAGGCGTGGCGCTCGGCGTTGATCGCCTGATCATGTTGGCATTGGGTTGTGACCATATCGATCAAGTGACCGCTTTCCCATTCCCTATTGCTTAAGGATTGACGATGAACCTAACCGCTGCCTGTTTAGTATTGCTTAGCTACGCGACATTAATAGCGTACTTGTCTTTGAGTTCAGGAGAGTTGCAAGATTGGGGTAACATTGTTTACTTGGACAAGATGCAGCATGCGATGGCATACAGTGGTCTTGGTTTCCTGGGAGGCTTCTGTGTCGCAAATTGGCGTCTGCGTTGGATTGTGGCACTGAGTATTCTGTTATTCAGTGCTGTGATTGAAGTTTTACAAGGTTATGTGGGGCGCCAAACATCTTGGCACGACTTGATTGCGAACTCGATTGGCATTCTAACTGGTCTGCTATGTTACCGTATTTGGAGCCTCTATCGACCTAGGTTGGTGAAGTCGCTATACTCGATTCGATAATGAAGAGGGAATACGATAACCATGAAAACGCGCGACAAAATCGTCTATGCCGCATTGGAGCTGTTCAACCAACATGGTGAGCGCAATATCACAACCAATCACATTGCTGACCATATTGAAATTAGCCCAGGCAACCTTTACTACCACTTCCGCAACAAGCAAGAGATTGTGCGTGAGATCTTTGCGCTTTACTCTGCGGAATTGCTAGAACGCTTTACCCCAATTCAAGGTTCTCAAGAGAGCCTGACCATGCTGAAAAGCTACCTCGACTCGATCTTCACTTTGATGTGGAAGTACCGTTTTTTCTACGCGAACCTTCCAGAAATCCTTTCTCGAGACGGGCAACTGCATGATGAATACATTGATGTTCAAGAGAAGTTGCAAGCCAACCTCATTGCAATCATGCAAGAGTTTGTGTCTTTGAAGCTGTTGAGTGTTGATCAAGAGCAGCTAAAATCACTGGTTTGTACACTGCACCTTATCGCGTGTAGTTGGTTAGCTTACCAATCGGCGATGTCACCAAAGACTCAAATCACAGAGCAAATGGTGAAACAAGGCATGCTGCAAATGCTTAACGTCGTTAAGCCAGTAGCGACCGAGCAGGGTATGGAGCAATTGCTGCTGCTTGAAGAAGCGGTGAGTCGTCTGCACAGTTAATACTATTTTCCCTCCTTATTCATATCAGAAAATGAGAGTATGGCTCAACGCTTAAGGTTTAGAGCGCAACTCTCATTTTCGGCTCCTTCCTTGAGTTGACTTGCTGTGCTTATTTCGCACAATAGAACTCATGCTCTTCCATACTTTCTAGTGGAAGATGATTCTCGATAAAGGAACTATCGTTCAATGAATTACGACATTTTTAATGGTGATGCCGACGGTATCATCGCATTGCTGCAATTGCGCTTAGCGGATCCTATCAACGCTGAGTTGGTGACAGGCGTAAAGCGCGACATCAAACTGGTGGAAAAAGTGGGTGTGCAAGCGGGCGATGAGCTGACAGTGTTGGACATTTCAATGGAAAAGAACATGGCAGGTCTAGAGCAAGCTTTGGCTCAAGGCGCGCATGTTTTCTACGCCGATCACCACAAAGCAGGCGAGATTCCTCAGCACGGTAATTTGGACGCGCACATCGATCTTGATGCCAACATGTGTACTGCATTGATTGTCGATAAACTGCTTGATGGTCGTTTTCATACATGGGCGATCACCGCTGCTTATGGCGATAACTTGATCGCTAAAGCGGATGCATTGGCGGACAAAGCCGGACTTAATCAAGAGCAGAAAGCACAACTAAAAGAGCTTGGCACTTTAATCAACTACAACGGTTATGGCTCTAAAGTAGACGACCTTCATTTTCACCCAGCGGACTTGTATCAAGCGTTAAAACAATACGTTTCACCATTCGATGCGATTGCAGATAAAGCGTCACCTTACTACCAATTACAATCGGCTTATCAACAAGATATGGATGCGGCGCAGGCGGTTCCTGCTACTCACGAAAGTGCGAAGCTCAAGCTATTTGAACTGCCAAACAATGCAGCATCACGTCGAATTAGTGGTGTTTATGGCAACTGGCTTGCAAACCAAAAACCAGACTCCGCGCATGCGGTATTAACTGAAAATGCAGACGGTACTTACACGGTTTCTCTTCGCGCGCCACTGAATAATAAGCAGGGTGCCGTGGCGGTGTGTGGGCAGTTCCCGACAGGTGGTGGTCGAGAGGCTGCGGCGGGTATCAATGCGCTAAGCAAAGATGATGTTAGTGCCTTTATTGATGCGGTCGAAACCTACTACGCATAGCATTTTCCAAAATAGACATACAACAGAGGAGCCGAGTGGCTCCTTTGTTTTTATTTGTTGATAGCGCTGTTTTGAACTGGGGTTACCAACGACAGCTACATACGCTTTAACCAAGATTTCGGGTTCTGCGCTTCACTGTTACGGCGAATTTCGAAGTACAGTGAAGGTCTATCTTGACCACCCGTATCACCCGCAAGGGCAATTACTTCACCGGCTGTTACCTTATCGCCTTCTTTCTTGGTCAATGCTTGGTTGTAACCGTAGAGCGTCATGTCGCCTTTGCCGTGGTCGAGCAGAACGACTAGGCCATAACCACGCAAGTATTCGGCGAATACAACGGTTCCTGGGTAAACGGCTTTGACTTGTTGACCGTAGCTTGCTGAAAGCACCATGCCTTTCCAGTTTACTTGGCCAGTCTGTCTGGTTCCGAAGTTATGCAGCACTCGGCCTTTGAGTGGCCAAGGCAGTTTGCCACGTTGTTTCGCGATACCATCCATCGGTACTGCGTTACGTTTCGCGGCTTTCGCGATCTCGGCTTTTAGACGGGTTTCGTTGCGTTGCAATTCTGAAAGGTAACGTTTGTCGTCTTTGATGCTTTTCTGAATCTTGCTTAGCGTGCCTTTACGTTTCGATTGCGTGCTTGCCAATGACGAGCGCTTTTCCGATTGCTGCTTAAGCAAGGTTTCTATCTGTTCTTTTTCCAACTCAAGTTGGTTTTTATTGTGCGCCAACTCTTGAGTGGTTTTAGTAATGGCATCAATAACCTCCGCACGTGCTTTCGCTAAGTGCTGGAAATATTGACTGATGCGATCCTCTTCAACCCCTTCATTGAGCAGATGCCCATTGGCTTTGGCACGTTCCGTCACGTAGTAGGTTTGAATGAGCTGCTTTAGCTCTTCCTCTTGCGCTTGGCGTTGGCCTTCTTGCAGTGCAATTTTCTCTTCCAACTTATTAATGTTCTGATCGGCTTGCGCTAATTCCGCCTTAGTTTGCTTAATTTCTCTTTCTAGTTTAGAGATACCAAGCTCTTGGTCTTTAAGCGACTTTTGCAGATCGTTAAGTTGTTTTTCTTGAGAAGTGAGCGATTTACGCTGACGGCTGATTTCGTTAGAAACGCCTTTTAACTCTTGCTGACTGGCAGCGGAAGAGGTGAGGGGATATGTGGCAGATAAAGCACAAGTTAATAAAATAGCCGAGCGTAGCACTGGGTGATTTTGTTTTCGCACTTGAGAGTTACCTACCACATTCTTGTCAAAGGATCAGATGACGATTAAATACCATCTCCATGGATAAAGCTTTGCGATTTGCCATTAAAGCCTTGATCCATATCGAGAGAAGGTTTGTCCGTTTTCGGACGACCAACGATTTTTGCAGGCACACCAGCCACAGTTGTGTGGGGTGGCACTGCTTGCAATACCACAGAACAAGAGCCGATTTTCGCCCCTTGACCGACTTCAATATTGCCAAGAATCTTTGCACCTGCGCCGATCATTACGCCTTCGCGAATTTTCGGGTGACGGTCACCGCATTCTTTGCCGGTACCACCAAGGGTGACGTCCTGCAAAATAGACACGTCGTTTTCTACGACAGCTGTTTCACCAATCACGATACCAGTTGCATGGTCGAGCATGATACCACTACCAATGCGCGCTGCAGGGTGAATATCGACCTGACACGCCACAGAAATCTGATTTTGTAGATATGTCGCAAGAGCGTGACGACCTTGCTTCCACAACCAGTTTGCTACTCGGTAGCCTTGCAGAGCATGGTAGCCTTTCAGGTACAACAATGGCATTGAGTACATTGAAACCGCAGGGTCGCGATTAACCGTGGCACAAATGTCACAAGCTGCGCCGTCCGTAATCGTTGGATCAGCGGCAAAGGCTTCTTCAACCACTTCACGTACTGCCATTGCAGGCATGGAGGCTGTGTTCAATTTGTTGGCCAGAATGTAGCTCAATGCGGCACACAAGCTGTCATGCTTGATAATGGTTGCATGATAAAAGCTCGCCAGCATCGGCTCTTGCTCTGACATTTCACGGGCCTCTGAAACGATTTTGTCCCAGACTTTTTGTTTTTCGCAGTGTTTCATTCTCAATATCCTGAGTGGTTCTTCCGTGACCCGACAACTTCTATTCTTCTCAGATGAGGTGCAAAGGGCAGTAGATTGCTACTTTCCTTCGGCTTTTTTGTCACGAGCAAGTAAATCTTGCGCTGCCAGACGCGCATCTTTTCCTTGATACAATACTTGATAAATTTGGTCAACAATTGGCATTTCTACGCCCATGCGCTGAGATAGCATCCAAACTTCCTTGGTGTTGCGGTAGCCTTCGACCACCTGACCGATTTCTTCTTGTGCTGTGTCGACGTCTTTACCTTGGCCTAGTGCCAAACCAAAGCGACGGTTACGCGATTGGTTATCGGTACAAGTTAAGACGAGATCGCCCAAGCCAGCCATGCCCATAAAGGTTTCAGGTTGTGCGCCTAGCGCTGCGCCAAGACGGCTCATCTCTGCCAAACCACGTGTAATCAGCGCCGTGCGAGCATTGGCACCAAAACCAATACCATCAGACATACCCGCGCCAATCGCGATAACATTCTTCACTGCACCACCAAGTTGCATGCCGATAAAGTCGTTGTTTGCGTAAACACGGAAGGTTTTACTACAGTGGATTTTCTCTTGTAGGTCGGCAACAAAGTTTGCGTCTGGAGAAGCCACAGAAATTGCGGTAGGCATGCCCATAGCTAACTCTTTAGCAAATGTAGGACCGGATAAAACTGCCAACGAGTAGCTGTCACCGATGATATCGAATGCTACTTCTTTTAGTAGACGCCCCGTTTCTGGCTCAAGGCCTTTGGTTGCCCAACAGATACGAGAATCTTCACGCAGGAAAGGCTTACAGCTGTTGAGGACAATACCAAAAACGTGGCTAGGAACCACAACTAACAAATCACGGCTTGCTTGAACGGCTTTTTCTAAATCCGATTCAATAATCAAGCTTTCTGGGAAATCAATATCAGGTAGGAATACGTGGTTGGCACGATCTGCTTCAAGGCGTGCCATGTGCTCTGGCTCGTGACCCCATAGGATGACGTTCGCGCCGTTACGTGCGAGGGATATTGCCAAAGAGGTGCCATATGAGCCAGCACCAATCACAGTCATTGCGATGTCTTTACCGTAAGCATTGTTGGTATTTGCTTGTGTCATGCTACCGCCTAATAGTCTTTCTACTAGTAGAATCTAGTCCATAATCACTAGAGTTTACGCTCTCAAGGGGTTAGGAACTAGGAAGTTTTATCAGAAATAAAAAATGCACATTGCATCGCAGAGAGGACGCTTTGTGCATTTTCTTCAGGTATATGACGTGTGCTCATTTTTTATGAAGGGCAACACGCCACTTACAAAACGTGAATTACGCTTCAGCTTCGCCTTGTTGAGCTTGCTGTTGTAGGTAGTTCATGAATAGCGCGTCGAAGTTAACTGGCGCTAGGTTCAGCTGAGGGAACGTACCTTTAACTACTAGGCTTGAGATAGTTTCACGAGCGTACGGGAATAGGATGTTCGGGCAGAATGCGCCTAGGCAATGTGCAAGTTGACCTGCTTCCATTTGCTCAGCAGTGAAGATACCACCTTGTTGAACTTCACATAGGAACGCTGTTTCTTCTTCGTTCTTAACAGTAACGGTTAGACGTAGAACAACTTCGTAAACACCTTCACCAAGCTCACGGCTTTGAGTGTCTAGGTCTAGTTTAACGTCTGGGTTCCACTCTTTTTGGAACATTACTGGAGAGTTAGGCGCTTCGAAAGAAACGTCTTTTAGGAAGATGCGTTGAATTGCAAAGTTTTGTTGTGCGTCTTGTGGTGCTGCTTCAGCCATTTTTAAATCCTTAATAAACATTTGTTGGGTCTAGGATTCTCTAAACCCAGAAATATGGTTTGTCCTGAGACTAACTGAGCAAATCTACCTTGACTAGATGAAGCGCGTATTACGTGCAAAGCATCACAACTTAGTGCTTCAACTGCTTTCTATTTGCTCAGTTTATGTAAACGAGGCTGGCAAAATTGTTTTACCGCGACCTTATTTCTTACCACGTACTAATGGAAGGTTCGCTTCGTTCCATGCAATCAAACCGTTTTTCAGTAGGCTTACGTTTTCGAAGCCTGCTTTAGCTAGTAGGTTTGCACTCTCTTGGGCGGTTTGACCCGTTTTGCATACCACAATGATTGGGTCTGATTTGTGGTTTTCAAGGCTACCAAAGTTACCTGCTTTGATATCAGACGGCAAAATGTGAAGTGCGTCGGTGATATGACCTTGTTTGAACTCATCCTTAGAGCGGATATCCACTACAACGCCGTTTTCACGGTTCATAAGGTGAGTCAATTGGTTTACGTTAATCTCTTTGTATGCGGCTGTCGCTGATTTCACGAGGTTCATGATAAATGCGACAAGAAGACCTACCCAAACCAAAGATAGAATCATGTTCTGTTGGAAAAAATCAATGTACTCTTGCATGTCTTGAGCTCTTGCAATGTTGGCGGAAAAATAAAGCAGGAGTATAGCGGGGATAGTCGCCTTAGGCGAGAGGGTTAAAATTTTCTAACGAATAATTGAGATCTAAGCGCTTCAGGTGAGCCTCGTACGGGCTGTGCATTTCTGCAATCTTATTATCACTTCTTCCTATCAATTCAATTGGCGTAATTGACTTCACTTTTGGTCGAAAAAGCGCACAATGAATGGCAACAAAAAGTTTTTCACCAAAGTATTTCGGTGGTCGTACAAAGCATCTTGAAAGTGACTATGCTTGTGGAACACGTTTGCTGACTAGGTCGGATTGCTTGCTAACTTGTAAGATAGCAACAATAAATCGCAAACATTATTTGATCTTAACCTACAGTTTTGGTTAAAAAGTGTAGTAAAATTACGCTAGTTTTGTTTCAAGGTTAGATGGAGCAGCGAAGCTCTACACCGAAAGTTACTTAAATTTGATGAGGTCATCACTATGTCTGCTAAGAAGCCATTGGCTCTAGTTATCCTTGACGGTTACGGTTACCGTGAAGACACAGCAAGTAACGCAATTGCAAATGCTAAAACACCAGTAATGGATGCACTGATTGCGAACAACCCTAACACTCTAATCTCTGCTTCAGGCATGGACGTTGGTCTACCTGATGGTCAAATGGGTAACTCAGAAGTTGGTCACACCAACATCGGTGCAGGTCGCGTTGTATACCAAGATTTAACACGTATCACTAAGTCTATCGCTGACGGTGAATTCGCTGAAACGGCAGCACTAGTAGAAGCTATCGACTCTGCAGTAAAAGCTGAGAAAGCAGTACACATCATGGGCCTAATGTCTCCGGGTGGTGTTCACTCTCACGAAGATCACATCTACGCAGCGGTTGAAATGGCAGCAGCTCGTGGCGCTGAGAAAATCTACCTACACTGCTTCCTAGACGGCCGTGACACGCCACCACGTAGTGCTGAAAACTCACTACAACGTTTCCAAGACCTATTTGCGAAACTAGGTAAAGGTCGTGTTGCTTCTCTAGTAGGTCGTTATTACGCAATGGACCGTGACAACAACTGGGATCGCGTTCAAGTTGCTTACGATCTTCTAACTCAAGCTAAAGCTGAGTTCACAGCAGAAACGGCAGTTGCAGGTCTAGAAGCGGCTTACGCTCGTGAAGAAAACGATGAGTTCGTTAAAGCAACGGCTATCAAAGCTGAAGGTCAAGAAGACGCAATCATGCAAGATGGCGATGCAGTTATCTTCATGAACTACCGTGCTGACCGTGCACGTCAAATCACTCGTGCATTCGTTCCTGCATTTGACGGCTTCGAGCGCGCTGTATTCCCAGCAATCAACTTCGTGATGCTGACTCAATACGCGGCTGATATCCCTCTAGCTATCGCATTCCCACCTGCGTCTCTAGAAAACACTTACGGTGAGTGGCTATCTAAACAAGGTCAAACTCAGCTACGTATCTCTGAAACAGAGAAATACGCACACGTAACCTTCTTCTTCAACGGTGGTATTGAGAACGAATTCGAAGGCGAAGAGCGTCAACTTGTTGCTTCTCCAAAAGTAGCAACTTACGACATGCAGCCAGAAATGAGCTCTCCAGAGCTAACAGAGAAAATGGTTGCGGCTATCAAGTCTGGTAAGTACGACACTATCATCTGTAACTACCCGAACGCAGATATGGTTGGTCACACTGGTGTTTACGAAGCGGCTGAGCAAGCTATCGAAGCACTAGACGAAAGCGTTGGTAAAGTGGTTGAAGCAATCAAAGAAGTTGGCGGTCAAATGCTAATTACTGCGGACCACGGTAACGCAGAGATGATGATCGACCCAGAAACTGGCGGTATCCACACTGCTCACACTAACCTACCAGTACCTCTAATCTACGTAGGTGACAAAGCGGTTGAGTTCAAAGAAGGCGGTAAACTGTCTGACCTTGCACCAACAATGCTTTCTCTAGCAGGTCTAGAAATCCCTGCAGAAATGTCTGGTGAAGTGCTAGTTAAGTAATTAACTGACGATTCAGAATGATAAAAGCCCGAGCTCGACTCGGGCTTTTTTATGTCTGCGATTCTGTGTTTAGTAAGGTGGCGGTGAGTTACGAAGCTCAACAATTACTAAGGTCAACAGCCCCTCATTAAACCTGATCTAGTGCACTAAGATGCCAGTGCCTATGACCGCCAGAGCAGCGCCAAACCAAGCGAATCGATTCGGACGTTTTTTGGTGTAAACCCACAGCAATGGCAGCAACATGATCGGCGTTGTTGAAGACAGCAGAGCCACCATCCCGACATTACCTTCACGCAGGGCATAGAGAATCAACGTCATACCCACCGCCATGGCCAAAAAGCCGTTTAATGCCGTAATGCCAAAAACTTTCCATGTGATGGTTTGAGTCGCACGAGCAACTTTGGCGCCAATTAACCAAAGTGCGCAATGTGCGACGAAAGCACTGATCATGCGAATCGCGGAAGCGGCGACTGGATCGACACTGGTTTGCATGACAGGTTTAGCGATGATGCCGCCTAGAGCCTGACATATAGCGGCAGTTAAACCGAGCCCGACGCCAATCCAAACGTTGCCTTTGATCTCTTCTAGCGCGTTGCTGGTTTGCCCGCGTCGACCATAGAAAATTGCCATCACTACACCGCTGAAGACCAAGGCTGCTCCAATCAGCTCCATACCCGTCATGCTTTCGCTAAACAGGAAGTAACCCAGAATGGCAGAGAAGACGGCATGACAAGAAAACAATAAGCCTGCTTGGCGTGGCCCCATGCGGTTCAAACAAGCGAATAACGCGGTATCGCCAATAAAGATACCAATCAAACCGGACGCCATCATCGGCGTAATGTGTTCTGCCGATACACTGAACCAGCCACCCGTTATCCACGCCATTGTGGAGAGGATCACTGCGGTACAACCCATACGCCAACGGCTATAGGCAAACGCACCAAGATGCTGAGCGGGAACAACAGAAATTAAGCTAGAAACAGCCCATAGGAAAGCGGCACACAACGCCAACCATTCATAACCCATGATTGCGAGACATCCTTGTAGAGCAGGGGAAGGGCTTTAATATGCATCAATTTATAGAGATGTAAAAGAGCATCTTATCGCTAATAAAAAAGCAGCTCGTTGAGCTGCTTTTGATAGGGAGGATTACACTTTAAAACGACTGATGTTCTCACGCATGGTATTGGCGGTATCGTACATCTGGCGTGCGCCTTCACTGCCTTTAAGCGATTGTTCGGCAATCATGTCGGCATCGTCTTTAATGCCTTGTGTGTTGCGGCTGATGTCTTCGCTTACCGCGCGTTGCTCTTCTGCAGCGCTTGCGATTTGCATCGCCATGTCGTTGATCTCAGTGATCGAGTTGGTGATGCTGGTTAAGCTGTCGTGCGCTTGCTGAGCATAATCCACGCTAGTATCTGCCAAACTGGTGCTGGTTTGCATGCTATTGACTGCCAGCTTGGTGTTGTTTTGCAATGTTTCGATCATGGTGCGGATTTCTTCCGTCGAACCATGGGTGCGCTGGCTAAGTACACGTACTTCATCAGCAACTACAGCAAAACCGCGACCTTGCTCACCAGCACGAGCCGCTTCAATTGCCGCGTTAAGTGCTAACAAGTTAGTTTGTTCAGCAATGCCTTGGATAGTCGATAGGATTTGGTTGATGCTTTGCGTGTTTGCTTCTAGCTCTGAAATCACACTGGCGGCATCACTGACTTGTTCAGCCAGTTCGACAATCGCTTCACGGTTTTTCTGGATGACGTTTTGCCCTTCCATACAAGCAGATGCGGAGTTTTGCGAAGCGCTCGCTGTTAGCTCTGCGTGGCTTGCTACCTCAGCAGCGGTTGCTGACATCTCATGAATAGCAGTAGCAATTTGGTTGACGTCATTTTGCTGATGTTCAACACGACCCGCAGCCATCGCAGATAGCTCATTTGCTTGATTAGCCTGCTCAGAAAGTTGCTCACTGTTATCAACAATACTCTTCAACATGGTCTGCATTTGAGCAAGGAACTGGTTCACGTGAGTGGCAAGTTCCCCAATCTCATCCATGCGCTCGATCTTGATGCGCTGAGTAAGATCGCCTTCGCCCTGTGATAACTCTGAAAGCGCATCAGACAGCGTTTGAAGTGGCTGCAGTAAGCGAGTGATGATGTAAGTACTGATTGCCGCAATAATCAGATACAACACAATCGAAGCAATAGCGGTAAATGTCACTTGATCAGAGACAGAAGCAAACGCCATTTGTTTGTCTTGAACAATACCTAAAGACCAATCGGTGTTCGGCACTTTCGCTACATAAATCAGCTTATCGCCTTGGCTCGGCCATTGAATGGTGTCTAGCTTCGCATCACCAGCTAGCGTCATCATCGTGCTATGAGTTAAGGCTGGGTTGAGTTCTGTCAGCGGCTTTTGGCTGAGCTTTTCATCTTTGTAAGCCACTAAGTTGTTGTTGCCATCAACTAGGAACGCGAAACCATCGTTATCAAGCTGAATGTTAAGCACTTCAGTGATGATGTCAGTTACCGCCAAGTCTGCAGCAAGCACACCTTTTTTACCTTGATTAAAAGCTTTGGCAAAGCTAACCACAATGCTGCCATCGAAATCTTGGTATGGCTCTGTGATGATCAACCCTGATTTTGCCATCGCATCTTGGTACCAAGGACGAGTGCGTGGATCGTAATCTGCAGGCCATGATTCCGTCTTATCACCGTAGGCGATTGAGCCGTCAGAGAAGCCAGCGTAGACCGATAAAAACTTACCAGCGCGCTTGGTCAGTAGCATTTCACGATCGGCATCGTCTGATCCTGCAATGATATTTTCATTTGCCAGCATCATATCGCTGCGAATTGTCAGCCAATCGGTGATGTAACGGTTGGTCGATTGAGAGATGTTTTGAATCTCTCGATTAAGGGTAGAAGTGGTTTCTGTGCGCAGTTGATTGACGGAAACCCAAGCTTGAACGCCACTAACAATGGCGATAATGACTGCAATCGCAATCTGTATTTTTAGTTTGATGGTACTTCTCATTGCCTTACCTTCATAAAACAGACAAAAAGATCAATGTCACAAGCTGTGACTCCAAAGGGTGTGAGACGATTCAAGCACTGAAAGTTACATGAAAGGCTGTAGTGAATTTATCGACATTTTCTTATGTAACTTGAGGTAAATAGTGTGATTCTTATTCAAGATGTTGATTATGTGGGGGATTTTTAAGTTTATGAAATAGAGGTGAATTTCTTAAAATATATCGTGAGTAGCAAGGGGTAAAAGAGGGATTGCCTGGGGCGGCGTGAACCACCCCGAAGCTAGCTTGTTAGAACAAGATAATCACAGCACCATAGACAATGAACAGACCGACCAAGCCGATAATCAAACCGACCTTCGCCATGTCTTTACTTTCAATTAAGCCTGTTGAGTAAGCGAGTGAGTTAGGTGGCGTAGAGACTGGCAAAATCATACCGAGCGATGCCGAGAAGGCGACCACAACCAAAAAACCTTGTAGGCCACCGATAGCAACCAGACCCGGCATAGAAGCCCCAATCGCTGCTGCAATTGGCATCAACAAGTTCGCGGTAGCAGTGTTGGACATAAAGTTGGCCATCAGCCAACACACGATCGATAGGGCGACGACGACCGCAAATGGAGACAGGGACTCATAATCTATTGCGTGAGCGAGGGCTTCTGCCAAGCCCGTTTTATCTAGTGCAATACCAATGGCGATACCACCAGCTACCAGCCACAGCACATCCCAGTTGATAAGCTTGAGCTCTTCTTTACCCATGATGCCCGTCAAGGTGAACACAGCGAGTGGAATGATGGCGACGACATAGGTATTCATGCCGTGCACTTTGGTTGTCATCCACAGCAGAATAGTCATGGCGAAGGTCACGTAAACCACGATCGCACGCCAGCCCTTCTTGAACTTACCATCCAAGCGCAGCTTCATTTCTGGTTCGCTAGAAGGGAAGAGCTTTTGCAATAAGAACCAAGCCAGCGTCAGTTGCACTAAGACAAAAGGCAAGCCCATCATCATCCAAGATAGGAAATCGATGCTGTTTTCTCCGGTTAAATATTGCAAGGCAATTGCGTTAGGCGGGGTACCAATTGGTGTTGCAATACCACCCGTATTAGCGGCGATAGGAATACAGAGAACTAGTGCTTTTATCCCCAAATCGCCTTTTGGTGCCGAAGCAACGATGGGGCCAAGGAGAGCTAGCATCATAACGGTTGTTGCAGTGTTCGACATAAACATCGAGAACACGGCGGTGATCAGCATTAAGCCTAACATGATGAACTTAGGCTGAGTGCCAAACGGCTTAAGTAGTACACGAGCAAGGTTGTTATCAAGCTCGTATTTAGAGGCAGCAATAGCGAGAGCGAAGCCGCCCATGAAAAGGATAATGATGGGAGAGGAGAAGGCGGAGAAAATATCGGTGTAAGCAATTAACTCACCCAGATCATGTCCCGCTGGTGGATTACGAAATAGATGTAAGCCTTTGTCCGATATAATGATCAATTCAAGTGCGATGATAAGAATCGAAGTAGCGAATACGGGAACTGGTTCTAAAACCCAAAGTAGTGCAGCAAGAAGGAAAATAGCCAGAAGGCGATGTTGAATTAGAGTGAGATTGTCAATTGGAATGGTATCTATCGGCATCATTAAGACACCGAGTGGAATCAAAAAACACACCAGTAACTTGACCAGTGTGCCTGCACTCATCTTTGGCATTGGCAGCCCCTTTTATAATCATCCCTCGACGCAGAATAATTGATTGCGCTTTTAGGTACTTAGAGGCAAGTACGAGTTTGAAAAATAGAGGCGAAATTTCGAACAGAGTTTTGCTTTTCGTCAATAAAAAAGCCTCCGCGAGCGGAGGCATTAAAATCAGTTTGAGCGGAAAGCTTACTGCTGGTGCGCGTAAGGGGTACCCATTACGGTTGGCTTGCCATTTTCCATGCTTTCATCGAATGCGATAGCATCTTTTGCGAACAGGTTGATAACGGTTGAGCCAAGCTTGAAGCGACCCATTTCTTCGCCTTTCTTCAAGATAACCGCTTTATCGCCTTCTGCTGGGTAGTCCCATTTGTAAACCGAGTTACCACGTGGTGGCGTGATAGTGCCGGCCCATACTTGCTCGATGCTACCTACGATGGTTGCGCCAACCAGTATTTGTGCCATTGGGCCAAACTCAGTATCAAAGATACATACTACGCGTTCGTTGCGTGCGAATAGGTTTGGCACGTTCTCTGCGGTTAATGGGTTTACCGAGAATAGATCACCAGGTACGTAAATCATCTGACGCAACGTGCCGTCACATGGCATGTGTACACGGTGGTAGTCACGAGGTGATAGGTACAAGGTTGCGAAGGAGCCGTCTTGGAATTCTTCCGCTAGTTTTGCGTCACCGCCAAGCAGTTCTTGTGCTGAGAAGTTATGGCCTTTCGCTTGGATAAGCTGACCATCTTCAATCGGACCAAATTGGCTTACGCACGCGTCCGCAGGGTGAGTGATCACCTTTTCACCTTCCGCGATTGGACGTGCGCCGTCTTTTAGCTCACGAACAAAGAACTCGTTGAAGGTTTTGAAGTGCTTAGGATCGGAGTGCTTCGCCTCATCCATGTTCACGTTATATTGCTTGATAAACCAGCGAATGACTGCTGTTGTTAGACCGCCAGCCTCAGCCGAAGCCAGTTTACCCACTAGACGTGTTAGTCCATGTTGTGGGATCCAGTACTGCAGTCCAACTTTAATCTTGTCCATCTTTAATTCCGATACTTCTGTTAGATTCTCGCTTTAGGGCGCGTGATGTTACTGAAATTTCATCTGCTTGTCAGTATTAGGTGATGATTTCTTACACAGTTGCAGCCTTAACTCAGTTACAGATCCGCTTTCTTGTTACGTGAGTACTGACGGTTGGCTTTGTTTTCTACCATGCTCTCTAGAATTCGATGGTAGTTTTCAAAACGCACTTCACTGACTTCGCCTTTCTCTACTGCTTCACGCAAGATACAGCCAGGATCATCATTGTGTTTACAGTCGCGGAACTTACAACCGCCAAGATAAGGGCGGAATTCAACGAACGCTTTGGTCACTTCTTCTGCTTCTAGGTGCCACAAACCAAATTCACGTACCCCTGGAGAGTCAATCAGATCGCCACCAGTTGGGATGTGATACAAGCGAGCTGCTGTGGTTGTATGCTGACCCAAACCAGAATTCTCTGAGATCTCGCCTTCTTCCACTTCCTGCTCAAGTTCAGGCATTAGTGCGTTGACTAGGCTCGATTTACCTACGCCAGATTGACCAACGAAGATATTGATACGATCACGCAGTTGCTCTTCAAGTTCGGCAATACCTTCACCTGACTGCTTGCTCACAAACAGGACTTTGTAGCCAATACGTTTGTATTCTTCTAGCCACTCTTCGTACATTGCTCGATCTTCGTCAGCAAGTAGGTCTATCTTGTTGAGTACCAGCAGTGGTGCGATGTTCAGTGTTTCTGATGCGACCAAGTAGCGGTCAATGATGTTGAGCGAGAGCTCAGGTAAAACCGAAGACACGATCACCATTTGGTCGATGTTAGCGGCGACAGGTTTCAAGCCATCGTAGTAGTCAGGACGAGTTAGCATCGATGTGCGAGGTTCTACGGCTTCAACCACGCCAGAAATACCTGCCATTGATTCAAGTCCTTCACGCCAAAGTACGCGGTCGCCGGATACCAGTGATTCGATACCACGACGAAGGTTACAGCGCTGCACCTCACCAGTTTCTAGATCTTCGATGTCAGCGTGCTGACCGAAACGAGTGATGACGAGACCCTGTTTACTTGCGCCTAGCATGGTTTCATCCCACTGGATGGACTCTTCTTGCTTTTTTAGGCGTTTTTGTTGGTTGCTGCGTACGCGGCGCACCTGACCTTTGGTTAACTTTTTCTTTTTTACCACAATCTTGTACTTAATGTGAGTTGACTCAGTTGATTGAGCACGCTTTCGGCTCAAACTCGTGAGTATCGTGTTTCAAGTATTTTCAGGTATAGTACCTCTTTTATCGATAAACAAATAGGCGGCGTAACCATGTCCTTTAGCGATCAAAACCTGATTTGGGTGGATTTAGAGATGACAGGCCTCGATCCTGAAACGCACAAAATCATCGAAATTGCTTCTATCGTCACGGATAGTGAATTGAATATTTTGGCTGAAGGTCCTGTTCTTGCTGTACATCAGCCTGAAGAAGAGCTGGCGAAGATGGATGATTGGTGTACTAATACGCACACTTCAAGTGGCTTGGTTGAGCGCGTTCGTAACAGTGATGTTTCTGAACAAGATGCTGTTGCGCAGACCATCGAATTTCTTGATAAATGGGTACCAAAGGGTGTTTCTCCAATTTGTGGTAACAGCATTGGTCAGGATCGCCGTTTCTTGTACAAGCATATGCCTGAATTGGAAGAATACTTCCACTACCGTTATTTGGACGTGAGTACGCTAAAAGAACTGACTCGCCGCTGGAAACCAGAAGTGTTAGACGGTTTTTCGAAGCAGGGCACGCATCTAGCATTAGATGATATCCGTGAGTCGATTGCTGAGCTAAAGTACTACCGCGAAACGATCTTTAAGATCTAACTGTTAAGGCTGCGATCCAAATTGTTGTAATTAATGAGCGTTTTGCTTGCTTTTTCATCTGTCAGCAAAAAAATAAAGTTTTTTTGAACGAAGGACTTGCATCACAAAAAAATGCTCTTATAATTCGCAGCCCTGAACGACGGAAACGTTGTTGATGCGACACTAGCTCAGTTGGTAGAGCGCAACCTTGCCAAGGTTGAGGTCACGAGTTCGAACCTCGTGTGTCGCTCCAGTTTGATAGCTCTCATTGTGCTTAACAATGAAATACGGACGCGGGATGGAGCAGCTTGGTAGCTCGTCGGGCTCATAACCCGAAGGTCGTCGGTTCAAATCCGGCTCCCGCAACCAATTCTCTTTCGAGAACATGCGACACTAGCTCAGTTGGTAGAGCGCAACCTTGCCAAGGTTGAGGTCACGAGTTCGAACCTCGTGTGTCGCTCCAATTTAATAGCTCTCATTGTGCTTAACAATGAAACACGGACGCGGGATGGAGCAGCCTGGTAGCTCGTCGGGCTCATAACCCGAAGGTCGTCGGTTCAAATCCGGCTCCCGCAACCAATTCTCTTTCGAGAATATGCGACACTAGCTCAGTTGGTAGAGCGCAACCTTGCCAAGGTTGAGGTCACGAGTTCGAACCTCGTGTGTCGCTCCAATTTAATAGCTCTCATTGTGCTTAACAATGAAATACGGACGCGGGATGGAGCAGCCTGGTAGCTCGTCGGGCTCATAACCCGAAGGTCGTCGGTTCAAATCCGGCTCCCGCAACCAATTCTCTTTCGAGAATATGCGACACTAGCTCAGTTGGTAGAGCGCAACCTTGCCAAGGTTGAGGTCACGAGTTCGAACCTCGTGTGTCGCTCCAATTTAATAGCTCTCATTGTGCTTAACAATGAAACACGGACGCGGGATGGAGCAGCCTGGTAGCTCGTCGGGCTCATAACCCGAAGGTCGTCGGTTCAAATCCGGCTCCCGCAACCAATTCTCTTTCGAGAATATGCGACACTAGCTCAGTTGGTAGAGCGCAACCTTGCCAAGGTTGAGGTCACGAGTTCGAACCTCGTGTGTCGCTCCAATTTAATAGCTCTCATTGTGCTTAACAATGAAATACGGACGCGGGATGGAGCAGCCTGGTAGCTCGTCGGGCTCATAACCCGAAGGTCGTCGGTTCAAATCCGGCTCCCGCAACCAATTCTCTTTCGAGAATATGCGACACTAGCTCAGTTGGTAGAGCGCAACCTTGCCAAGGTTGAGGTCACGAGTTCGAACCTCGTGTGTCGCTCCAATTTGATAGCCCTCATTGTGCTTAACAATGACATTGCGACACTAGCTCAGTTGGTAGAGCGCAACCTTGCCAAGGTTGAGGTCACGAGTTCGAACCTCGTGTGTCGCTCCAATTTGATAGTCCTCATTGTGCTTAACAGTGACATTGCGACACTAGCTCAGTTGGTAGAGCGCAACCTTGCCAAGGTTGAGGTCACGAGTTCGAACCTCGTGTGTCGCTCCAGTTTCTATTATCGTATTAAGCGATAATACACGGACGCGGGATGGAGCAGCTTGGTAGCTCGTCGGGCTCATAACCCGAAGGTCGTCGGTTCAAATCCGGCTCCCGCAACCAATTCACATCGCTCTTTTCATAATGCTGCGAAGCATGAACCCCTGAAAAATAATATTTTAATCCGCATCAGTCGATGTCGGACGATTTCGTTTGTGTTTTAAACATGAGACGACTTGTCTGAGCAACGAATATTCTGGTGTTCGGAGTGCTTTCTGCTCATTAATTAACAGAGTTATCCACATGTCTTGTTCTGTGGATAAATTGGTTGATAAAGTGTTTTCAGCTTGGATTTTATGAGCTAGAAAGAAAGATCTTTTCTTTATGCAAAAGCCATGAAAGTTTTTCTTTATTGCATAAGTGTATGTTTTTTATAGGAAAACTTTGTTTTATTGCGGATCGGGTGCGTTAAATCAGGATCATTATTTTGTGTTTTTTTGATCCTAATCATTTCTTCAGGTTGTGTTTAACTTTTTTCTCTTCCCTGAAATCTTGCAATTCTCTAATTTTTTTCCACATTACAGAATTGAGAACAAGGTCATAAATTGATCATGTAAAAAGAGTTTTCAATCTCTTGCATATGAGCTACGCGTTATGCGTCTCTCGGAAGGCCTTTTTCGACGATTCTAATTAAACGCTTCTTCTTCGTCTCGATAGAGTCTGATTCAGCGGTAGGAATTTGGCTGAGTTGTTGTCCTAGAGCCCAATTAATATGTTCATCTAGTAACTCACTTTCACCACGACGGGCCTCTAGAGCGTCAATCGTTCTTTGGCTGTATTCTGTATTACCAAGTGCGACAGAAATATTACGCAGCCATTGCAAGTGTCCAATTCGGCGGATCGCAGACCCTTCCATTTGTTTTAGGAAGGTTGCCTCATCCCAATTGAACATAGTAACGAGATCTGGGTCTTCAAAACTGTCGCGGCGATGGAAGTCGTCTTGCTCGGTTATGTCTGCGTATCGATTCCAAGGGCAAACGAGTTGGCAGTCATCACACCCGTAGATGCGATTTCCCATTGGCTTGCGGAACTCTTCAGGAATAACACCATCAAATTCGATAGTGAGATACGAGATACATCGTCTAGCATCCACGACTTTTTCATCGACGATTGCTTGTGTCGGACACGATGTGATGCACGCTTTACACTTGTCACATTGGTCAACACTTGGTTCGTCTACTGGTAATGGTAAGTCGATAAGTAACTCGCCAAGGAAAAACCAAGAGCCACAGTCCTTATCCAATATGAGAGAGTGCTTGCCCGTCCAGCCTAACCCGGCTTTTTGAGCCAGTGGGCGTTCAAGGATAGGGGCTGAGTCGACAAAGGGGCGATAGCCATATTGGCCGACTTCTTGCTCAATAAGTTTGCCAAGCTTATTAAGCTGCTTTCTGACCAACTTGTGATAATCACGGCCAAGTGCATAGCGACTGATGTATGCGTGGTTCTTATTTGCCAAATTGGAAGCAAACTTGGCTTCTGGTGGTAGGTAATCCATGCGCACGCTGATGACGCGTACTGTTCCCGGTAGAAGTTCATTTGGCCTGGCGCGCATCATGCCGTGACGAGCCATCCAGTCCATAGAGCCATGATAGCCAGCATCAAGCCACTTTTGCAGAGCGGCCTCATGTTCACTAAGATCAACATCGCAGATACCGACTTTCTGGAAGCCGAGCTCTTTACCCCAAATTTTGATTTGTTGAGCGAGTTGTTCGTAGTTCATGTTTTATCACCGAGATAAAAGGGGGGCGGATCTTACCGGATCTTATGAATGGGCGCCACCAGAAAGTCTAGACAGAAATTCGAGAAATAGGTTTTGAAACCAAGTCATCAAAAGTTGACGTAGGCATGAGTAATTTTGCTTATGCACTCAATAGAATCAGGTAATTAGGTTTTGTCTTTTTTGGTCATTTTTTCGCATATATGACATTTGAGAGCTTGTCTCTCAAAACCAACACAGTTTACTATTCCTGTTCTTTTGATTTTTATATAGTCAACGATCATTAGTTAGAGAAACATCAATGAGCACGAAACAATTTAATCTTAAAGATGAGCATGAAACGGTAGCACTGGGCACCGCATTGGCTCAGCTTTGTTCTCAACAAACCACCATTTATTTGCATGGCGATCTGGGTGCAGGTAAAACAACCTTCAGTCGTGGTTTTGTCCGTGCTCTTGGTCATCAAGGAAATGTAAAAAGCCCGACCTATACTTTGGTTGAACCTTATCAATTGGATAAGTGGCAAGTTTACCATTTTGATCTTTACCGACTGGCTGATCCGGGAGAATTAGAATTCATGGGGATTCGCGATTACTTCACGGATGATGCGATTTGTTTGGTGGAATGGCCAGAAAAAGGGCAAGGAATGCTGCCACAGCCGGATCTTGATGTGGATATTCGCTACCAGGGCGAGCAGCGCGTAGCCGAATTAACGGCGAACAATGAATATGGTGTGCAGTTACTCAGTCGATTGGAGCTATGTTGAGTCTTTCAAAATTTAGAGTAGTGGCGGCATTTGTCGCCACTTTTCTCCTTATCATCCCCAATTTAGCATTTGCTAACGTCGTAAAAAGTTTCCGAGTTTGGCCTTCACCTGATGAGACTCGTGTCGTCATCGACCTGAGTGCAGAAGCTGACTATTCCTATTTCTCTTTATCTAGCCCGGATCGCTTAGTGGTTGATCTCAAAAACACCTCTATGCAAGCTAAGTTACCTGTTACGGTAACCGACAGCCCTGTGTTAAAGCGCGTTCGTAAGAGTTCGCCGCCGAACAAAGGCACATTCCGTTTGGTGTTCGAGCTGAAGAAGAATGTGAAAGCGGAGCTATTCACGCTTAAACCAACACCTGCTGGACAATATGGCCACCGTTTAGTGATCGATTTGCCGCATGGTGCGAAGAAATCCACACCAGCAACCAGTGCGACTAAACCGAGTAAGCCTACGACACCGAGCAAAGACATGAGCACGGTGCAACGTGCACAAGAAATTCTTATTGTGATTGACCCAGGCCACGGTGGCGAAGACCCAGGCTCGATTGGACCATCACGCCGCAAATACGAAAAAGACGCGGTACTGAGCATTTCTCGCAAGCTTTCTGCTCAATTAAATGCAGTACCGGGGATCAAAACACGAATGACGCGCAGCGGTGATTACTTTGTTAACCTTAACCGACGTGTTGCAATTGCTCGTGAGAACAATGCACACTTATTGATTTCAATCCACGCTGATGCGTTTACTTCACCAAAGCCGCGCGGTGGTTCGGTGTTCGTATTGAACACGCGTCGTGCAAACACTGAAATTTCACGTTGGGTCGAAAACCACGAGAGACAATCTGAATTGCTCGGCGGATCGGGTACGGCGTTTGTGAGTAATTCAAATGACCGCAACGTCAACCAAACCTTATTAGATCTTCAGTTCAGCCATTCGCAGAAGGAAGGCTATAAATTAGCGACAAACATTCTAGGTGAGATGGGCAAAGTGGCTCGTCTACACAACTCGAAACCAATCAATACCAGCTTGGCAGTTTTGCGCTCTCCGCAGATTCCGTCTGTGTTGGTTGAAACGGGCTTTATCTCAAACCCAACGGAAGAGAAGCTGCTGTTCCAGCGCTCTCACCAAGACAAGTTAGCGCGAGCGATCACTAAAGCGGTAGTGCAATACCTGAAAGATAACCCGCCAGAAGGTACGGTGTTCTCGTCTTCTTCTAAGCCTTCGGTTCACACAGTGAAGCGTGGTGAGTCGTTGTCTGTGATTGCTCAGAAATACGGTACGTCGACCAAAGCAATCATGAGCGCGAACAAGCTTAAATCAAGCGGTTTGGCGGTTGGTCAGAAGTTGAAAATTCCTGGTACTGGCGCTGCTTCTGCTTCTGCTTCTGTTTCTGTACCGAATACCCCAAATACCGTTGAGACCGAGACGATCACACATACTGTTAAGTCTGGTGAGTTCCTCGGTAAGATCGCTAGCCATTACAAGGTGAAGATTGCGGATATTCGTCGCGAGAACAATCTGAAATCAGACACAGTTTGGGTTGGTCAGAAATTGAAGATCACGGTCGCAGTGAAGGACAAACCAATCCGCAAGCACAAGGTTGCTCGTGGTGAATACCTAGGTAAGATTGCATCGAAATACGGCGTGAGTGTTTCCAGCATCCGCAAAGCGAATAACCTGCGTTCTGATGAACTCGCCGTGGGACAGGTGCTGATCATTCCAAATAAATAAGTGAGCTTATAACTCATCATGACCATTAAGATTTTGCCTGCTCGGCTGGCAAACCAAATCGCGGCAGGGGAAGTGGTTGAAAGGCCCGCCTCTGTCGTGAAAGAACTGGTAGAAAACAGTCTCGACTCTGGTGCCACTCGAATTGATATTGATATCGAGAAAGGGGGCGCTAAGCTGATTCGCGTGCGCGATAACGGCAAAGGGATTGTGAAAGATGAGTTAGGTCTGGCGTTGAGTCGTCATGCCACCTCTAAGATCCACACATTGGACGATCTTGAAGCTATCATGAGTTTGGGTTTCCGTGGTGAGGCGCTAGCGAGTATCAGTTCGGTATCGCGCCTGACCATAACCTCTCGTCCAGCGGCACAAGAACAAGCTTGGAGCGCCTATTCGGAAGGGCGCGACATGAAGGTTAAGTTGCAACCGACCGCACACCCAATTGGTACGTCGGTTGAAGTGCTCGATTTGTTTTTTAACACCCCCGCTCGTCGTAAGTTCCTTCGTACTGAGAAAACTGAATTTGCTCATATCGATGAATTATTGAAGCGCATTGCATTGAGCCGCTTTGATGTCACTATCAACGTGCGCCATAACGGCAAAATGATTCGCCAATACCGTGCGGCAAAGAACCAGCTTCAAACCGAAAAGCGTATTGCTGCAGTATGTGGTAATGCCTTTGTGCGTAATATGCTACGTATCGAATTGGAGCATCAAGGTCTTAAGCTGCATGGCTGGATTACCACGCCAGAAGGGGCGAGACAGCAGAGTGACTTACAATACTGCTACGTGAATGGTCGCATGATGCGTGACAAGTTGATCAACCACGCGATTCGCCAAAGTTACGAAACCAGCTTAAAGCCGGATCAATTCGCCGCGTATGTATTGTTTATTGAGCTCGACCCGCACCAAGTGGACGTTAACGTGCACCCTGCTAAGCATGAAGTGCGTTTCCATCAAGCCCGCTTAGTGCATGACTTTATCTATCAAGCTTTGGCAGACGCGCTTGCGCAAAGCTCAGTGATAGATAAACCACACGTAAACGAATCTGCATTCCACCATGCAGATCCTGCCCAGCCGATAGAACCATTTGAGGCGATGACGTCTGCTCATGAAGCAGCAAGTTTGCCGGAGCCAGTAAGTAAACCGGAGCAAACTGGTTCACCTGTACCTGGGCGAGTCTATCAAGCGATTGATAACACTCCAGCTTATCCGGGGCGTTCAGACTTTGAAACGAAACTTCGCGATAGGGCATCAAGTGATTCTTCTGTGCGGGAAGCACGTCCGGCAGACTCTTTCAGACGAACAGATTGGGTTGAGTCAAAACCTGCGCCTAAACCTAGTTCTAACAGAGAACAACGACATGCAGAGCCTGCGCCAAGTAAACAAGAAGTGCGCGCTTATCACGAGTTGCTTCAGACGCCTGATTTTGAGCCTCAAAAAGAAGCTCTAAAAGCGTCAGTTAGCATATCGGCAGAAGCTGCTTTACCGCCAGTTACGGCATTGAGTAAAGCGCTGGCCGTGGTGGACGAACAGTATGTATTGATGAGTAGCGATAGCGGTGCAGCTTTGGTCGCGTTGCCAAGAGCGGAATTTTATCGGACCAAAGGTCAGCTCACACCAAGTGACGGAGCGTTAAAAGCTCAGCCACTGTTGGTTCCATTATCCGTTAAGTTAGAGCCGGAATTAGTTGAGCTTGCGCGCGATTATCAGCAAGATTTTGCGCAGTTGGGCATTCAACTGAAAGCTCGAAATGACAAAGCTTTAATGGTCATGAGCGTACCATCACCACTGCGTCAACAAAACTTACAAAATTTGATACCAGATCTGCTATCTTACGCGCAAACTCGCGTGAGAGGAGAGGTGGCAACGGTTCAGCTGCTATCAGAGCTGATAGATTGGCTTGCTTTGCAGGTCACTACTGTTAAGAGCCACTATACTCTTTCCGAAGCCATTCAAATTATTGCGGAACTTGAACAGCTAAGACATGGTCAATTGCCATTAGAAGATACAAAATTTGTGTCTGCTGTTGATTTCTCTGCCACGATTGCCAAATTAAGACCATGACAGACAAACTACCTTTGGCGCTATTTCTAATGGGGCCAACAGCATCAGGTAAAACAGAGCTAGCGATTCGACTTCGCCAGAGATACCCAGTTGAGATCATCAGCGTGGACTCGGCGTTGATCTACAAAGACATGAATATCGGCACAGCAAAGCCAGATGAGCGCGAGCTTAGCTTAGCGCCACATCGTCTTATCGATATTCTTGATCCAAGTGAATCATACTCTGCGGCGGACTTCCGTCGTGATGCACTACAGGCAATGGATGACATTGTTGCAGAAGGAAAAATTCCGCTACTAGTCGGCGGAACCATGTTGTATTACAAAGCCTTACTTGAAGGCTTATCACCACTTCCTGCTGCAAATCCTGAAATTCGTCAGCAAATTGAGCAAGAGGCATTGACTAAAGGTTGGTCGGTGTTGCACGATGAGCTGAAAGAGATTGATCCTGTGTCAGCTGCGAGAATCCATCCTAATGATCCTCAACGTTTATCTAGGGCATTGGAAGTATTCCGCATTTCAGGTAAAACTCTTACTGAGTTGACTCAAACAAAAGGCGACAGCTTGCCTTACCGAGTCAAACAGTTTGCAATAGCTCCCAAGGACAGGGCAGAACTTCACCGTCGAATTGAACTACGTTTCGATAAGATGATGGAAGCGGGTTTTGAAGAGGAAATGAAAGCGTTGTACGCGCGCAAAGATCTTCACCCTGATCTTCCTTCTATCCGTTGCGTCGGCTACAGACAGATGTGGGAGTACTTAGATGGGGACTGCACACGCGACGAAGCCGTTTTTCGTGGCATATGTGCAACTCGTCAATTGGCCAAGCGTCAAATCACCTGGTTACGCAGCTGGAATGATTTAACTTGGTTGGATAGCGATAACATTGAACAGGCACTTGAAACCATGTCAGAAGCAATAGCATCTGATTGAGATAGCTGTGTATAATGTGATCGTTTTTGCGTGAACGCACTCTCAAAGGATCTGTTATTGGCGGTTTTTATACTATGCTGCTAATTACTTAGAGTGCATTTTTGATTCGTTTAGCTCAGATGCAAAAAGCAGTACCTTTTGCATTGCACCACTAGCTAAATAATTACAACTACAAATTAAATAAGGAAAATAAAATGGCTAAGGGGCAATCTCTACAAGACCCATTCCTAAATGCGCTACGTCGTGAGCGTATCCCGGTATCTATCTACCTTGTGAACGGTATTAAACTGCAAGGTCAGATCGAATCTTTCGATCAGTTCGTGATCCTATTGAAGAACACTGTTAACCAAATGGTGTACAAGCACGCAATCTCTACCGTTGTTCCGGCTCGTCCAGTGAGCCACCACAGTGGTGATCGCCCTCAAGGTGACCGTCCACAAGAGAAATCTGAAGATTAATTCTTCATTTAGTATTGCTAAAATAAGGAGTTGATTGCTTGTTTGACCGTTATGAATCCGGTGAGCGAGCCGTACTTGTTCATATCAACTTCACGCAAGAAGGTGAATGGGAAGACTTGGCTGAATTCGAAATGCTGGTATCTTCCGCTGGGGTAGAGGCGCTGCAAGTTGTGACTGGCAGTCGTCAATCCCCACACCCGAAATACTATGTCGGAGAGGGTAAGGCGCAAGAAATTGCTACTGCGGTACAATTAACTGGTGCTGAAATTGTGATTTTTAATCACTCCCTCTCTCCTGCCCAAGAACGTAACCTCGAAGCACTGTGCAAATGTCGAGTCCTCGACCGCACCGGTCTCATCCTCGATATCTTTGCTCAACGAGCACGAACACACGAAGGTAAGCTGCAAGTCGAGCTAGCCCAACTTCGTCATATTTCTACTCGTTTAATTCGCGGTTGGACGCACCTTGAAAGGCAGAAAGGCGGCATCGGTCTACGTGGGCCAGGTGAAACCCAGTTAGAAACCGACCGTCGTTTATTGCGTGACAGAATTAAAGCTATCCTTCGTCGTCTTGAAAAAGTCGCGAAGCAGCGTGAACAAGGGCGTCGTGCCCGAAACCGAGCTGAAATCCCAACGGTTTCTCTCGTGGGCTACACCAACGCGGGTAAGTCTACACTCTTCAACCGTATTACAGAAGCTGGCGTTTACGCGGCAGATCAACTATTTGCTACTCTTGACCCAACTTTACGTAAGATAGAGTTAGCAGATGTAGGGCCTGCAATACTTGCAGATACCGTTGGTTTTATCCGACACCTACCTCACGATTTGGTGGCAGCCTTCAAAGCGACCTTGCAGGAAACGCAAGAAGCTGACATTTTGTTACATGTTGTTGATGCCAGTGACGAGCGTTTTCGTGAGAATATTCAAGCTGTTCATGAAGTCTTAGAAGAGATCGACGCACATGAAGTGCCGACACTCGTAGTAATGAACAAGATTGACAATCTAGAAGAGCAGAAACCACGTATAGAACGTGATGAGGAAGGCGTGCCTCGTACGGTCTGGGTTTCCGCGATGGACGGATTAGGCATTGATCTTCTGTTTGACGCGCTGACCGAGCGTTTAGCGTCGCAAATGGTTGAGCATCAGTTGCGAATTCCTCCACAGTATCAAGGACGATTCCGTAGTACATTCTTCCAAATGAAGTGTATTCAACGTGAGGAATATGACCAGGAAGGTAACTTGTTGATCAATATTCGAATGCAACAGGTAGATTGGTCTAGACTTGAAAAAAGAGAAGGGGCAGTTTTAGTCGACTTTATAGTCACTTAAAGGACTGCTACAGTATAACGTCATATCAAATGATGGAGCTTTCTAATGGCGTGGAATGAGCCTGGAAATAACAACGGCAACAATGGCCGCGATAATGACCCTTGGGGTAATAATAATCGTGGTGGCCAGCGTCCTGGTGGCCGAGATCAAGGTCCGCCAGATTTAGATGAAGTGTTCAGCAAACTGAGTCAAAAGCTGGGTGGCAAATTTGGTAAAAAAGGCGGCGGCGGTGGTTCACCTATCGGCGGTGGCGGTAGTGCGATTGGCTTTGGTGTCATTGCAGTTATCGCGATTGCGGTGTGGTTCTTCGCTGGCTTTTACACCATCGGTGAAGCAGAGCGCGGTGTCGTGCTGCGTTTAGGTAAATACGACCGTATCGTGGACCCAGGTCTGAACTGGCGTCCTCGTTTTATCGACGAATACGAAGCGGTTAACGTGCAAGCGATTCGTTCGCTACGTGCATCAGGTCTAATGCTGACTAAAGATGAAAACGTAGTAACGGTAGCGATGGACGTTCAATACCGTGTTGCTGACCCATACAAATATCTATATCGCGTAACCAATGCTGATGACAGCTTGCGTCAAGCAACGGATTCTGCGTTACGTGCGGTAATTGGTGACTCACTGATGGATAGCATCCTAACAAGTGGTCGTCAGCAAATCCGTCAAACGACACAAGAAACGCTAAACCAAATCATCGATAGCTACGATATGGGCATCGTGATTGTTGACGTGAACTTCCAGTCTGCGCGTCCGCCAGAGCAAGTGAAAGATGCGTTTGATGATGCAATCGCAGCACGTGAGGATGAAGAGCGTTTCATCCGTGAAGCAGAAGCTTACAAGAACGAAATCTTGCCTAAAGCAACTGGTCGTGCAGAGCGTTTGAAGAAAGAAGCGCAAGGTTACAACGAGCGTGTAACTAACGAAGCACTTGGTCAAGTAGCTCAGTTTGAAAAACTACTACCTGAATACCAAGCGGCACCGGGTGTAACTCGTGACCGTCTGTACCTAGACACTATGGAAGAGGTTTACTCAAGCACATCGAAAGTGCTGATTGACTCTGAATCTAGCGGCAACCTTCTTTACCTTCCAATTGATAAATTGGCTGGTCAAGATGGTCAAACAGACACTAAACGTAAATCGAAATCGACTTCAACGTACGATCATATCCAATTGGAATCTGAGCGTTCGCAAGAAGACACTTCGAACATGCAGTCTCGTTCAACTGGTACACGTCAAGGGAGATACTAAGAATGCGTAAGTTAATGATCCCTGTACTGGTCATCGCACTGGCATTAATGCTGATGTCACTGTTTGTGATTCCTGAAGGTGAACGCGGTATTGTGGTTCGATTCGGTCGTGTCTTAAAAGACAATAACGACATCACTCGAATTTACGAGCCGGGTTTGCATTTTAAAATGCCGCTGTTCGATCGTGTTAAAAAACTGGACGCACGTATCCAAACAATGGATGGCCGTGCTGACCGTTTCGTAACGTCTGAGAAAAAAGACGTAATCATCGATACCTACGCGAAGTGGCGTATTGAAGATTTCGGTCGTTACTATCTAGCGACTGGTGGCGGTAACACGCTGACAGCTGAAGCACTTTTAGAGCGTAAAGTAACTGACGTTTTACGTTCAGAAATTGGTTCGCGTGAAATCAAGCAGATTATTTCAGGGCCACGTAAGAAGAGCCAAGATTTGGTCGGCGAGGTTGAAGGTGAACTAACGACTGAAGCCGCTCTTAAAGCTCTAGAAATTGATGGTGAACGTGATGTGATTATGTCTGAAGTTCTCAGCGATACGCGAGAAAGTGCGATGAAAGACCTTGGTGTTAGGGTTGTTGATTTTCGTATTAAGAAAATCAACCTACCTGATGAAATCAGTGAGTCGATTTACCGTCGTATGCGTGCAGAACGTGAGTCAGTAGCGCGTAAGTTCCGCTCTCAAGGTCGTGAGAAAGCAGAAGTCATCCGTGCACAAGCTGAGCTTGAAGTGGCAACGATTCTTGCAGAAGCAGACAAAACAGCTCGTGTAACACGAGGTGCAGCAGATGCAGAAGCAGCGAAGATCTACGCAGATGCGTACAATAAAGATCCTGAGTTCTTCAGCTTCCTACGCTCTCTAAAGGCTTACGAGAAATCGTTCAGCTCTAAGAGTGACATCCTTGTTCTGGATCCGAAGAGTGAATTCTTCCAATACATGAACAATGCGAAAGGCGCAGAAGCGAAATAAGCTCAGCGTTCAAGCAAATTGAAAAGGCTCCGTGATGGAGCCTTTTTTGTATCTCTATTTTGCACCTATCGGTGTGTGCTAAACAGACTTGAGATAGGATTCAGAAGTGCGATTAACTCATCATGATAGCGATGACAGCACCGGCCACTACTAAGCAGCCACCAATGCGACGTAAATGGTTATCAGGTTGTTCACTCAACTGAGCCACCATGTTACGCCAGCCATTTGGGGCGACCAACGGCCCAATACCTTCAACAATCAATACTAGCCCTATCGCTAGCCAAATAGACTCAGACATCATGATTCCTAGTTGAGTTATGAAAAGTAAATATTATCAGTGATGTAGTGATTTCGAAATGAACAAGGTTGGCGAGTTTGCATTCTAGTATCAACTCTGTGAACAAAAAATGACTGCAAGAAGAGTGATTCGGTGCTAGAATCCATTTTTAACTAGCAATCAGACTTGGAAAGATGGGAAATAACGTAGTCGTTCTAGGCACCCAATGGGGTGACGAAGGTAAAGGTAAAATTGTAGACCTTTTAACTGAAGATGCAAAATACGTGGTACGCTACCAAGGCGGTCACAATGCAGGTCACACACTTGTAATTGACGGTGAAAAAACCGTTCTTCACTTAATTCCATCAGGTATCCTTCGCGATAACGTAAAATGTGTTATCGGTAATGGCGTTGTACTATCGCCTGAAGCACTTCTGAAAGAAATGAAGCCTCTTGAAGAGCGCGGTATCCCAGTACGTGAGCGTCTTTTCGTTTCTGAAGCTTGTCCTCTAATTCTTCCGTACCATATCGCTATCGACAACGCGCGTGAAATCGCTCGTGGCGCGAAAGCTATCGGTACAACGGGTCGTGGTATCGGTCCAGCATACGAAGATAAAGTTGCTCGTCGCGGTCTACGCGTTGGTGACCTTTTCGATAAAGAAATGTTCGCTGAGAAACTGAAAGAAGTAATGGAATTCCATAACTTCCAACTAGAGCACTTCTACAAAGCTGACACAGTAAGCTACGATGAAGTTCTTGAGCAGTGCATGGGTTACGCAGATCTACTTACTTCAATGGTTATGGACGTAACTGACGAACTAGACGCAGCACGTAAGCGCGGCGACAAGATCATGTTCGAAGGTGCTCAAGGTACGCTACTAGATATCGACCACGGTACTTACCCGTACGTAACTTCTTCTAACACGACTGCTGGTGGTGTTGCCGCAGGTTCTGGTTTTGGTCCTCGTCACATCGGTTACATCCTTGGTATCACAAAGGCGTACTGTACTCGCGTTGGTTCAGGTCCATTCCCTACAGAACTATACGACGGTCTAGATAAGCAAGATCCAGTTGGTAAACACCTAGGTGATGTTGGCCACGAGTTTGGTGCAACGACTGGTCGTCTACGTCGTACAGGTTGGTTTGATGCAGTAGCAATGCGTCGTGCAATCCAAATCAACTCTCTAACGGGTATGTGTCTAACTAAACTAGACGTTCTTGATGGTCTTAAAGAGATCAAGATCTGTACTGGTTACAAGATGAAAGATGGCGCTATCCTAGAAGTTTCTCCAATGGCTGCTGAGTCATTCGAAGAGGCAACGCCAATCTACGAAACAATGCCTGGTTGGTCTGAGACAACATTTGGTGCTAAATCAATCGATGCGCTTCCACAAGCTGCTCTTGATTACATCAAACGTATCGAAGAACTAACAGGTGTTCCAGTAGACATCATTTCTACAGGTCCTGACCGTAACGAAACAATCATCAAGGTTCACCCATACGGTGCTTAATTCCTGATTGTTCAGGCAGTTGTAAAAGCCAGCGTTTATCGCTGGCTTTTTTGTATCTGTGAGTTAGGTTCATTACTGAAAAATGCGACTCACTGTGGCAAATATTTGCCGTTAAGCTTAAGTAGGAGGCAAAAATTGCCTAAAGCTTAACTGACCTTTGCCGATAAGGTTATCAAGCAGAGGAGATCCTTGGCTGATCTTTGGTTTTTTAGATACCTTAAAGAGTACATTTATGAAGTTACGAACAGTGGCTGCTTCACTGTTATTGATGCTGAGTGCGACATCGGCTAAGGCAAATGTTGCCGATGTAGGGGCGCCTGTCCCCATCTACACCGAAGCAGAGCTTATAAAGCTTATTGAGCAGAATAAGCACCTAGAGCGCGTGCGCGCTGATAACTGCCAGTTGGTAGAAGATATCGTGGCACGTGCGACGCGCATTAACTTGCCGTCTTATGAATTCCTTTATGGCGATATGTTGGCGTGGGGCGTGTGTGTAGAACAAGACGTAGAACTCGGTCTTTACTACATGGAAAACGCAGCCCACCAAGGTTTGCCAGCTGCACTAGAGCAGCTAGGTCGCTATTACTCTCGCGGTACTTTAGTCCAACAAGATAAAGAACGTGCAATCCCATACCTGCGAGAAGCGGCGGCAATGGGCAATCTAAATGCGCGTATTCATCTTGCTGAGCTACTGTTGCGTGATTATGGCAGTCCGCTCGACTACGAAGATGCTTACCGTTGGCTGTACAACTCGGTGACTGCCGACCAAAGAAAACACAAGCGTATTGCGATGCTGAGAAGTGGTCTTGAGCAACGTATGCCGCAAAACATTATTGCGCGTGCTAAGCGCCGCGACAACTTCTGGTAGATGTACTCTTAAAATACCAGTAACTTCATAAAGCTCTACCAATACATACAACAAAGCCCACATCATGTGGGCTTTGTTGTTTTTCCCCAAGCGTAATCGTGAGTGATTAAACGACTTTGTGTGGGCCGAAGCACTCGTAGTGGAATTGGTCTTGCGCTACACCAAGCTCAAGCAACTGCTTCGCGACGTGCTGCATAAAGCCAACAGGGCCACAGAAGTAGACTTGCACGTTGTCTTGCTTAAGGGCGGCTTCAATTTCCTTCAGGTTTACAAAACCACTGAAGTGGAAATCTTCACCCATCTTGTCATCTGCTGTTGGTTGGTTGTACCACACTAGCGAGTTCATGTTTTCTTTTGCATTCACAAGCTGGTTTACGTGCTGTTTGAATGCGTGCTGTTGACCGTTTTCTGCTGCATGCACCCAGGTTACTGACGCTTGGTGCTCAGAAAGGCTCTCAAGCATTGATAGAGTCGGAGTTAGACCAACGCCCGCTGACACTAAAACAACTGGTGTAGAAGCATCTACGTCCATAAAGAAGTCACCTGCCGGTGCTGCGAGCTGCACTTTGTCGCCGATGTTCAGATCATCGTGCAGGAAGTTAGACACTTTGCCGCCTTGTTCGCGTTTTACAGAGATACGGTAACTGTTCTCTTGAACTGCAGAGGATAGGCTGTATTGGCGAATCTCTTGGTTTTCAAACTTATCGCTGTTGATGTAGATACCTAGGTATTGCCCCGGTTTGTACTCAGAAACCATTTCACCATCGGTTGGTTTGAAAATAAAGCTACAGATGTTTTCACTTTCAAGCTGCTTGCCCACCAACTCAAATTCGCGCAGCCCACGCCAGCCACCTTGAAGTGCGGCATTCTCTTGGTAGATTTGCTCTTCACGTTGAATGAACACGTTCGCAAGCACGCCATAAGCTTCTGCCCATGCATCAATCACTTCCTGACCCGGAGATAACAATTCGTCGATCGTCGCCAGTAGATGTGTGCCAACGATTTGGTACTGATCTTTAGTGATCATAAAACTGGTGTGCTTGTGGGCGATCTTCTCTACTGCACCAAGCAGTGCTGGAAGGTTATCGATGTTGGCTGCATAAGCACAGATTGCATTAAATAGAGCTTCACGTTGGTCACCATTACGCTGGTTACTCATGTTGAAAATGTCTTTTAACTCAGGGTTATGGATAAACATGCGATCATAAAAATGTGCCGTTAGTTTCGGGCCAGTTTCAGCGATAATAGGGGCGGTTACTTTCACGATATCAATGGTTTGGTTGCTGAGCATAATGGATTCCTATTTAAAGTTGTATTTGTAATGCATGTTTAAAGTTGTATCTCAAATGTATCTTTTGATCAAGAAAAGAATTACAATTTTGCTATCTAGAGAGGATAGCAATATGCAGTTAACCAGTTTTACCGACTACGCGCTCAGAACCTTAATCTACTTGGCATCATTGCCAAAAGATGAGCTAACAAATATTACCGAAGTGACTGATTTATTTGGTGTATCACGTAACCATATGGTGAAAGTGATCAACCGTCTTGGACAGCTTGGTTATGTACATACAGTGCGCGGTAAAAACGGTGGCATTCGTTTAATGAAAGCACCGCAAGAAATCACAGTCGGTGGTGTGGTGCGTGATTTAGAGCCATTAGATTTGGTGAATTGCTCTGTTGAATTCTGCCATATCACGCCGGCATGTCGTCTAAAAGAAAAGTTAGCGAAAGCGAAATTGGCCTTTCTTGCAGAACTGGATGACTGCACGATTGAAGAGCTACTGAGCGATAATTCAGAACTGCTGATCTTACTTGCTCGTCCTTAGCCTTCTTAACGCTTTATAAATCTTCTTACTGACACTCTTTTTTAAAGCAATTTCTGTAGCTTATCGAGAGACTCGGATATACTAGCTCTATACCTTCCTTGCTAGATAGGCGTGCCTATGTCAGACAACATTCCAAACGATCCTTTCGCAGATCGTGAATCCAAAAATTACGAAAATCCAATCCCAAGCCGAGAGTTCATTCTTGAGTTTCTAGAAGAAGCAGGCGTACCGATGAATCGCAATGATTTGTTCGAAGCGCTGAAACTTAAAGGTGAAGAGCAGTACGAAGGTTTGCGTCGTCGACTGCGCGCAATGGAGCGTGATGGTCAGCTCGTGTTTACGCGCCGTCAGTGCTATGCGTTACCAGAAAAACTCGAGATGGTGAAAGGTTACGTAATTGGCCACAAAGATGGCCATGGTTGGGTTCGTCCTGAAGGCAGTGTCGGCAAGGATAATGACATTGTACTGCCGCATCACCAGATGAAGCACATCATCCACGGTGACTACGTGCTGGTGCAACCAACTGACAACAGCAAGCGTGGTCGTCGTGAAGGTCGCCTTGTACGTGTTTTAGAAGAACGTAATACGCAGATTGTGGGTCGTTTCTTCCTTGAATACGGCTACTCATACGTTGTGCCTGATGACTCTCGTATTAGCCAAGATATTTTGATCCCAAATGAGCACAAAGCGGGTGCTCGTATGGGTAACGTGGTCGTGATTGAGATTACTGATCGCGGCTCTCGCTCACGTGGCATGATGGGTAAAGTGGTTGAAGTCCTTGGCGAAAACATGGCGCCGGGCATGGAAACGCAAATTGCAATTCGTACCCACCAAATTCCACACGATTGGCCAGAAGCGGTTGATAAGCAAATTGAAAACCTGGGCGAAGAAGTTCCAGAAGAAGCGAAAGTAGGTCGTGTCGACCTGCGTGACTTACCGTTGGTTACCATCGATGGTGAAGACGCGCGTGACTTCGATGACGCCGTTTACTGTGAGAAGAAAAAGAGTGGCGGTTGGCGCTTATGGGTTGCGATTGCTGACGTAAGTTACTACGTACGTACAGACTCTGCGCTGGATAAAGAAGCCATCAACCGTGGTAACTCGGTGTACTTCCCATCTCAAGTGGTGCCAATGCTACCTGAAGTGCTATCAAACGGTTTGTGTTCACTTAACCCACAGGTAGATCGCTTGTGTATGGTGTGTGAGATGACCATCTCTGACACTGGTAAACTATCGGGCTACAAGCACTACGAAGCCGTGATGAACTCGCACGCTCGTCTGACTTACAACAAAGTGGGCGCGATTCTAGAAGGGGATGAAGAACTACGTATGCGTTATCACGCTGTCGTTCCTCATCTTGAAGAGTTGCACGCGATGTACAAAGTACTTAAAGAAGCGCGTGATAACCGTGGTGCGATCGAATTCGAAACCGTTGAAGCTAAGTTCATCTTCAACGCGGATCGTAAGATTGAAAGCATCGAGCCAGTGATTCGCAACGACGCACACAAGATCATCGAAGAATGTATGATCCTCGCGAACATCGCTTCAGCGTCTTATGTTGAGAAAGCGAAAGAACCAGCGTTGTACCGTGTTCACGAATCTCCGGGTGAACTGCGTCTGCAAGGTTTCCGTGACTTCCTAAGTGAGTTAGGTCTGGATCTGAAAGGTAGTCTAGAGCCATCACCAACCGACTATGCCGATTTGGTAAAACAAATCGCAGAACGTCAGGACAAAGAGCTGATTCAAACCATGTTGCTGCGATCAATGAAGCAAGCGGTCTACAACGCAGACAATGCAGGCCACTTTGGTCTAGCGCTGAAACGTTACGCGCACTTCACGTCGCCAATTCGTCGTTACCCAGACCTGCTGTTGCACCGCGCAATCAAGTACCTGATTGCTAAAGAAGAAGGCCGTAACCAGGATCGTTGGACGCCAACCGGCGGTTACCACTACTCGTTTGACGACATGGACTTCTATGGTGAGCAATGTTCGATGACAGAGCGCCGTGCAGACGACGCAACTCGTGAAGTGGCTGATTGGTTGAAGTGTGAATACATGCAAGACCATGTTGGCGACGAGTTGGATGGTGTTATTGCAAACGTGACCAGCTTTGGTTTCTTTGTTCGTCTGACAGAGCTGCACATCGATGGTTTGGTGCACATTTCGACGTTAGCGAACGACTACTACCAATTTGATCCGATTGGTCAAAGACTTATCGGTGAAAGCTTCGGTAACATCTATCGCCTAGGCGATGCGGTGAAAGTGAAAGTGCTTGCGGTTAACTTAAATGACAAGCAAATTGATTTTGAATTAATCGAAACAAGCCGTAAGCTACGCGGCAAAGGTAAGACTGCGAAGAAACGCGCAGCAGATGCCAAACGCAAAGCGAAAGAGAAAAAACGTGCGGCAACAAAAGGCGGCACTCGTGCAACACCTGCGATTGAACCAACCAAGCGACCAGAGCCTGCAGTAGCAGAAAAGCCTCGCCCAAATGGAGCAAAACGCAGTGACACTGAAGGCGCTAAAAAGCCGAAAGTGAAAAAAGCACGCAAGAAAAAGCCACACAGTAAGCCGAAGAAGACTAAGCGTACTAAGAGTGACGCAGAGTAGGCTGAATCGCCAATCTAGTCTGGATTTAAACGGGTAGATTGGCGCAGGCAATACGACCAGAACAACAGGTTAAACAATGAGTAACGAATTTATCTACGGCATTCACGCAGTGAAGGCGGTATTGGAACGCGAACCAGAGCGTTTTATCGAAGCGTATGTTTTAAAGGGTCGTCAAGACGATCGCCTAATGCCAATCCTGAACGATCTTCAGGTGTGTGGTGTTTCGATTCAACAAATGACACGTAAAACGCTGGACGACAAAGCGAACGGTGCTAACCATCAAGGCATCATTGCTCGTGTTAAAGCGGCGAAGCAGCTTAATGAAAATGACATTGATGGCATCCTAGCGCAGCACGAATCACCGCTACTATTGGTATTGGATGGCGTGACGGATCCGCACAACCTAGGTGCTTGCCTACGTAATGCAGACGCAGCTGGCGCAGCGGCGATAATCGTACCGAAAGATCGTTCTGCACCGATGAACGCAACCGTAAGCAAAGTCGCTTGTGGCGCGGCTGAGGTCGTGCCATTGATCCGAGTGACTAACTTGGCTCGTACTATGCGTACACTGCAAGAGCAAGGCATTTGGTTTGTGGGCACGGCGGGTGAAGCAACGCACGACATCTACCAAGCAAAACTGACGGGGCCTCTTGCTATCGTAATGGGTGCAGAAGGCGACGGCATGCGTCGTCTGACTCGCGAAACCTGTGACGATTTGATTAAGATCCCAATGGCAGGTAGCGTTTCAAGTTTGAACGTATCTGTGGCATCAGGCATTTGTTTGTTTGAAGCGGTTCGTCAGCGTATTGCAGCAAAGTAATTGCTAGACAAACTTCTAATAAACAAACAGTTACTGCAAAGTCAGACATAATGATAAAAACAAAGGATGGGGTGCCATCCTTTGTCGTTTTCACCGATTTATAAATAAAAATCTTCAGGGAAGTTATGACTCAACAAGATATTAAATTCATCGCCTTCGATCTTGATGGTACGTTGCTTGATAGCGTGCCAGATCTCGCGGTTGCGGCAGACCAATCAGTGCAAGCGCTTGGCTTTCCATCGGTTTCAGAAGAGCAAGTCCGTGATTATGTGGGCAACGGCGCAGACGTGTTGATCGGTCGTGCATTGAGCCAGAGCTTAACCATCAACCCAGATCTGAATGAAGAGCTTCGTGCTAAAGCACGTGTACTGTTTGATGATTACTACGAGCAAAGCGGTCACAAACTAAGCCACCTTTACCCAACGGTAAAAGAGACACTGGAAGAGTTACACAAAGCCGGCTTTGTTATGGCATTGGTAACCAACAAGCCTTCGAAGTTTGTGCCTGATGTTTTAGAAAAGCACGACATCGCAAAATACTTTGTTGATGTGCTAGGTGGCGATGCGTTCCCAGAGAAAAAACCAAACCCAATCGCACTGAACTGGTTGATGGAAAAGCACCAAATCCAACCAAGTGAAATGATGATGGTTGGTGACTCGAAGAACGACATTCTTGCAGCGAAGAACGCAGGTTGCGCCTCATTTGGTCTGACTTATGGTTACAACCATGGCGAGCCAATCTCAGCGTCAAATCCAGATTTCGTCGCTGACAGTTTGGCAGAATTATTGGACGTTGTAGCGGTTTCTGCATAACGGCTACAAAAGAGCTTCCAAAATACTCGTTAATGAGTACACTGAGTAAACCGTGCGCCTATCGCTGCACGGTTTTTTCATTTAATTAGATTAAGAAGTCAAAGGAATCATTCTAATGAGCAAACCCATTGTATTGAGTGGTGTTCAACCTTCAGGTGAACTAAGTATCGGTAACTACTTGGGTGCTCTACGTCAATGGCAGCAGATGCAAGACGATTATGATTGCCAATACTGTGTGGTAGACCTTCACGCGATTACGGTTCGTCAGGACCCTAAAGCGCTGCATGAAGCGACTCTAGACGCACTGGCGATCTGTCTGGCAGTTGGTGTTGACCCGAAGAAGAGCACGCTATTTGTTCAGTCACACGTACCAGAGCATGCTCAACTTGGTTGGCTTCTTAACTGTTACACCCAAATGGGTGAACTGGGTCGTATGACGCAGTTTAAA
The DNA here is from genome assembly GCF_002163755.1 of Vibrio campbellii CAIM 519 = NBRC 15631 = ATCC 25920. NCBI lineage: Bacteria > Pseudomonadati > Pseudomonadota > Gammaproteobacteria > Vibrionales > Vibrionaceae > Vibrio > Vibrio campbellii. Next base: position 3,047,307 of record NZ_CP015863.1, on the reverse strand, counting down.
GACAAATCTGCACGTTACTCAAACGATAGCTCAAGCCAGTTTGGTGATGTAAATGTTGGCCTGTTTGATTACCCAGTACTCATGGCGGCAGACATCCTGCTTTACGGCGCACACCAAGTGCCGGTAGGTAGCGACCAGAAGCAACACCTAGAGCTAGCGCGTGATATTGCTAACCGCTTCAACAACATCTACTCACCAGAGCAGCCAATCTTCCAAGTGCCAGAGCCTTACATTCCGACGGTAAACGCGCGTGTAATGAGCCTTCAAGACGCAACCAAGAAGATGTCTAAATCTGATGACAACCGTAAGAACGTTATCACGCTGTTGGAAGAGCCTAAGTCGATCATTAAGAAGATCAACAAAGCGCAAACCGACACAGAAACGCCACCGCGTATTGCTCACGATTGGGACAACAAGGCTGGTATCTCTAACTTAATGGGTCTGTACTCTGCGGCAACAGGCATGAGCTTTGAAGATATTGAAGCGAAATACCAAGGCGTTGAAATGTACGGTCCATTCAAGAAAGACGTTGGTGAAGCCTTGGTGACTATGCTTGAGCCAATTCAGGCTGAATACCATCGCATCCGCGCTGACCGTACTTACATGAACGAAGTGATGAAGCAAGGCGCAGAGAAAGCATCAGCACGTGCGGCTGAAACGTTGAAGAAAGCATACGAAGTAGTGGGTTTTGTCGCTCGCCCATAGTTGCTCAAAAACATCAGAATTAAAAAAGCTCCACCATTGGTGGAGCTTTTTTAATGCCTATGTTACTGGAATGGCGTGTCTTCCATGCAACGTTCCATATCGTAATACTCCACGCGTCCTCTTGGGCCTAGGAAAGCAGACTTGACGACAAAGCCACGATCAACAAAGTAACTTAATTCGATACAAGATATCTCGTAGCTGGATTCCTTAATACTTGCGGGTAGCCAATAGTAGCCAGGGCCAGGTAAGCGGGCGGTATAGGTGATTAAGCCATTATCACTTACTTCAAACATTTTGAACTCACTGAGTTCTTGCTTAGCCACTTCGACCAGATGCTCAGAGGTACTTGGTTCGATGGGTTCACTCGAGGTCAATTGACACCCCGCCATTAACATTGAAGCCGAAAGGGCTAGCGCAATCTGCTGAAATCGTTTCATTTTCTTATCCTGATAGTCGTTATTGGAGACCTTGTTCTCTGTCTCTTGCGGGTTTATAACGAGTGATTATGGATTTAGCGAGTATTGTGTGGTGAAAATGATGTTTGATTTATAAAAATTTGAACTTAACAGGCTTAAATAACCAGAAAGCTTATTTTGATTCACACGGTAAAAAGGAAGGAAACACTAATTTACTTTATTCTAAATTAGTGTTTATTAATATTTAAGTTGCGTTGCTGGAATTGAATGAATTCAGATTGAATACTCATACATTCACATAACATATTGAGTGTTATAAAACCGAGTAATAAGTCTAATTATTGATATTTATATCCTTAGTTGCTGTATTTGTTACAAAAGCTGTTTAAAGGGGCAGCCCTGGCATAATTTTGCGTATTCACGTGTGATATATTTCACGGCTTTTGCTGGTGTTTCTTATTTATTTCATAAATAAACCTGATAGTAGGCACAAATGGTGGGCTCTGCTCAGGGCTTAGTTTGCATTTAAATAAATATCAGGTACGACAATGGATACGTTAATCAAACCCTCTTTACTTGCACTGACGATTGCCAGCGCGCTTAGTGCCAATGCTAACGCAGAAATTATTCTCTCCCAGTATGTTGAAGGCGGTTCCTACAACAAAGCGGTGGAAATCGCGAACACGGGTGATGCAGCGGTAACGCTAACCGGTTACGAGCTGGCGAAATCATCAAACGGTGGTGGTACTTGGGGCAGCACATTCGACCTTAGCCAAGTGACGCTACAAGCTAACCAAGTGTATGTACTGGCGCATGGTGACGCTAGCGACGCAATCAAAGCCGTTGCAGATCACACGGAGAAAAGCGTCACGAACTTTAACGGTGACGATCCGATCGCATTGCTTAAAGATGGTGAAGTGCACGATATCATCGGTGTGATGGGTGACGTAGATTTTGGTAAAGACACCACATTGGTTCGTAACAGTGATGCACTAACCCCTTCGGCTACCTATGATGCATCTCAGTGGACAGCATTTGAGAAAGACAATATTGACGGTCTTGGTGAGCTAAATGCGACTGAGCCACCAGCACCATTCGCTTGTGAAGTCGACGGTCAGCAACCTAACTTTACTACCATCCAAGATATTCAAGGTGAAGGCGATACGTCTCCATTAATTGATGGTTACCCATATATTACCGACGAAGATCATTTCGTAACTGGCGTCGTGACTGCTGTTACCACTGGCCTAACCAAAGGTTTCTACCTACAAGCACTAGAAAGTGACAACAACGACAAGACCTCAGAAGGCTTGTTCATTCATACTGATGCGGCAGACACGGAGCTAAAAGCTGGGGACGTTGTTTGTGTTAAAGGTAAAGTACAAGAGTACTACAGCAATACTCAGCTAGCTTCTGATGCTAACAGCTATGTGAAAACAGGCACATCGGATATCCCTCGAGTTACCGATCTTGTTATCAAAGAAGGTGAGACACTGCGTGGGGCGCTAGAGCGTCATGAAGGTATGCAAGTTGAATTAACCTCGGCAAGTGACTTGTTTGTAACTCGTAACTTCTCTTACGACTACGACTCTCGCCGTAACAACATGATGTTGTCTCATGAAGCGCCATTGTTTAAGCCGACTCAATTGCACGCAGCAGAGAGCGATGCAGCCGTTGAGCTAGCAAAAGACAACGCAGCGAACCGCGTATACCTAGAATCTGATGGCAAAGCACCAAACGGCCAAATTCCTTACTACCCAGATTTTGCTAAAGATGCAGACCAAGATGGCTCTTCTGAACAGCATATTCGCCTTGGTTCGCGAGTAGAAGGTCTGCAGGGCGTGGTAGCTTATAGCTACAACGAGTACCGCCTGATTGCGACTAATGAAGTCGATAACACTAACTTCGTCACTACAGGTGAAGGTTTCGACGTGGCTCGTAAAGATGCCCCTGCGATTGCGGATTCAGATTTGCGTATCGCTAGCTTCAACGTCTTGAACTACTTCAACTCTGTGGCTGACAGTGGCCATGAAAACCCAACTGGACAAAACCGTGGTGCGACTAACCTAGACGAATTCCTGATCCAACAAGCGAAAATCGTTGCGGCGATGAACAAGATGGACGCTGACATCATTGGTCTGATGGAAGTCGAGAACAACGGCTTTGGTGACAGCAGTGCTGTGAAGAACTTGGTGGATGCATTGAATGCTGAAATCGAAGACACAGAAGATCATTACACTTACGTTGAAATCGCGGATCAAGACAAATACCAAGATGAGTACTTTGGTAGTGATGCGATCATGGTGGCGATCCTATACCGTGCAAACGAAGTGACGCCAAAAGAAGCAGCGAAAGTGATTGTGACGCCAGAGCAGCACATCGAAGAAAACACCATTACACGTGGTGACGATGCAGAAGGCAACCCAGCTTACGACAAATACCAACGTCATAGCTTGCTACAAACCTTTACGGTGAAAGATACAGGTAAAGATCTATCTGTTGTTGTTAACCACTTCAAATCGAAAGGTTCTGAATGTATTGAAGAGTGGATCGCAGGCGTAGAAGACTCTGAGCCAGCGGATCTGCAAGGCAACTGTAACAACTTCCGTGTTTCTGCTGCTAACGTTGTGGGTGATGCTCTGAAAGGCATTGAAGGTGACGTGCTAGTGATGGGTGACCTAAACGCCTACGGCATGGAAGATCCTCTGCTTACACTGACCGATTACTCGAAAGAGAAATACGGCCGTGACATCTACACAGCTGCTTACACAACCATTGGTGGTGGTGAGCTTCAAGTCGAGAAGACCAAAATTGAAAAAGGCTACGGTTACCATAACCTGAACACGGTACTTCACGGCGCAGACACTTTCTCATACACCTACTCTGGTGAGCTAGGTAACCTAGACCACGCATTGGCTAGCAACAGCTTGGCACAAAAAGTGGTGGCGATTGAAGATTGGCATATCAACTCACTAGAAAGTAACTTGTTCGAATACAGCAGCAAGTACACAGGTGATATGCCGAAGTACAAAGATGCGTTCTCGGCGTCTGACCACGATCCAGTGATCATCGCGATTGATTTCCCAGATACAGATATCGACCTTCCAAGCTCAGGTGAAAACCTAGCAGTGGAAGTACGCCTGCCGCCAAACGCAGTTGTCGGTGACATCGTGACAGTAAGCCTAACGGAAGCAACTCAAGCAGCGTCATCAACCTCTGATGCTGATGGTTACGAAGCGAGTGCCACACTGACACAAGCGGACATTGATGCTCGTAGCGTGAGTGTGGAGTTCGACAAAGCACCAACAGAAGGTCAGTACGTTCTAGAAGAGAAAGTGACAGACTCTACGGGTAATACGGTTAAGTTCAGTGATTCTCGCGCTGTTACGTTAGAGGCGTCGAGCACGAACCCATCAGACGATGATGATGGTGGTTCATTTGGCTTTGGCGCGCTAATTGCGCTGCTAGGTCTGGGCTTATTCGGCCGTCGCCGCTAAACGAATTTATTTCCTGACAAACAGTTCTTAAATAGCTGTAAAGACCAAAGGCCAGCCTATGCTGGCCTTTTTATTCAGCAAAAACTTGCCTTTCTTGCTTGGTATAGCAAAATACCGCCCTTGATTGTCACGAACGTGGCGATTCACCACGTAAGCATTGCCAAAACGGATTGGAGCAACCGACCTTTTATGTTGTTGATCATCGATAACTACGACTCTTTTACCTACAACCTTTACCAATACTTCTGCGAGCTTGGTGCAGACGTAAAGGTGGTGCGTAACGATGAAATCGATATCCAAGGCATTGAGGCGCTCAACCCAACTCATTTGGTGATCTCTCCAGGGCCATGTACTCCTAACGAAGCGGGTATCTCTCTACAAGCCATTGAGCACTTTGCTGGTAAGTTACCTATCTTGGGCGTTTGCCTTGGTCATCAGGCGATTGCACAGGTGTTTGGAGGGGAAGTGGTTCGTGCTCGACAAGTGATGCACGGCAAGACATCACCAATTCGTCACAACGGTCGCAGTGTGTTTAAAAACCTTAACAACCCATTGACGGTAACCCGCTACCACTCTCTGGTGGTGAAAAACGGCACGTTACCTGATGTGTTTGAATTGACCGCTTGGACAGAGCTGACTGACGGAACCATGGATGAAATCATGGGCTACCAGCATAAAACCCTGCCAATTGACGCGGTACAGTTTCATCCTGAGTCAATTAAGACAGAACAAGGCCACGAACTACTCGCAAACTTTCTCGCGCGTAAAACGATCTGATCGCGATCACCTTTCTTAACAAATTCTTCATATTTTCCATCTAAGAAGGCGAATGCAAAACTATGCGTTCTGCCAATTAGGTGAGGTCTATTCATTTTTCTCATTTCCTTCTAGCCATTGTCATACATGGTTTTTATAAAAAATTGCTTCTCTATTTGCGTTTCTTGGTGCATAAATAATCATAGATAGTGAGTATGAGGTGTTGCGCTTGGATGCGAAAAGAATAAATCACTATTGAAATGGTTAATCAAATGTAAATACAATGCCGTAATAGCTTAAATGCAAAACATTATTTGCTGGCAAAGAGTGCCGGTTAAATTCGCTTATCTGCCAGGCATGCGGTATCAATAAGGAATGTGCAATGACAACGGAAAACAAAGTAGAGCGCGGTTTATTCGATGAGGTAATGGTACCTTGCTATAACCCGATGGAAATGATCCCTGTAAAAGGTGAAGGTTCACGTATTTGGGATCAGAACGGAAATGAATACATCGACTTTGCTGGTGGTATTGCGGTGAGCTGTCTTGGCCATTGTCACCCAGTTATGGTGAACGCATTGACTGAGCAAGGTAACAAGCTTTGGCACCTAAGTAATGTTATGACTAACGAGCCTGCACTGCGATTGGCGAAGAAGCTAACAGAAGTCAGCTTTGCTGAGCGCGTGTTCTTCGCTAACTCTGGCGCAGAAGCAAACGAAGCGGCACTAAAGCTAGCTCGTCGTTACGCAGCAGACGTTCATGGTACTGAGAAATCTGAAATCATCGCATTCAAACAAGGTTTCCATGGTCGTACTTTCTTCACGGTAACGGTAGGCGGTCAAGCGGCTTACTCAGACGGTTTCGGCCCTAAGCCAGGCGATGTGACACACCTTCCTTACAACGATATCGAAGCACTACAAGCACATATGTCTGATCGCACTTGTGCGGTAATGATGGAGCCTCTGCAAGGTGAGGGCGGCGTCATTCCACCAACACCTGAGTTTGCTCAAGCGGTTCGTGAACTGTGTGACAAACACAACGCACTACTGATCTTTGATGAAGTGCAAACTGGTAACGGCCGTACAGGTCACTTCTACGCATACCAAGGTGTAGGCATCACGCCAGACATTCTAAGCACAGCGAAATCACTGGGCGGCGGTTTCCCTATCGGTGCCATGCTAACGACGGCAAAACTGGCTGAGCACATGAAAGTGGGCACGCACGGTTCAACTTACGGCGGTAACCCACTAGCGTGTGCGGTTGCAGAAGCGGTTGTTGATGAAGTAACAAAACCAGAAGTACTGGCTGGCGTGCTAGAGCGTGAAGTGATGTTCCGTGAGGGTCTGGAGAAGATTAACGCGAAATACAACATCTTCTCTGAAGTGCGTGGTAAAGGTCTACTGCTTGGTGCAGCACTGAATGAAGAGTGGCAAGGTCGTGCGCGTGACGTACTGGTTGCTGCAGGTAAACAAGGTCTCATGGTATTGGTTGCGGGTGCCAATGTCGTACGTTTCACACCATCACTCGTCATCACACAACAAGAAATTGAAGAAGGTTTGGCTAAGCTGGATAAAGCGATCGCTACGCTGGTTTAAGCGCGATCTCCGCTTATCGTCAACCTAGAAACCCCCATCAAGGATCTCTGATGGGGGTATTGTTCCTAAAATATAGTTAGGATCTTCTTGCATCTGGAGGGAGTATTGATGCTAGTAGTTCGCCCTATCGCAATGTCGGATTATGACGCGCTGCACACCTGTGCGGTTGAGTCAGGTCATGGATTTACATCTCTACCGGTTAACGAAGAACTGTTAACCAATCGAATCAAGCACTCAGAATACAGTTTTGGCAAACCTGAAGTGAATGAAGCTGGTGATGAAGGCTACCTAATGGTGGGCTTTGAATCTGAAACTGGTGAAGTCGCAGGTACCACAGGTATTGAAGCTTCGATCGGCTGGGATGTGCCTTTTTATTCTTACCACATCAGCAAAGTGGTGCACTCGTCACCAAAGCTTGGTGTAAACAACGTGGTGAAACTGCTGACGTTTGGTAATAACTACACGGGTAACAGTGAAATCTGTACCTTGTTCCTACGTGAGAAATTTCGTGGTGGCTTGAACGGGCGTCTGATGTCCAAGTGCCGTTTCTTAATGATGGCAGAGCACCCAGAACGTTTCTCGGAAACCATCTTTGCTGAAATGCGTGGTGTTTCAGACGAGGAAGGTAATTCACCATTCTGGCAGTGGCTTCAAGAGCATTTCTTCTCTATCGATTTTACGCTTGCGGATTACCTTACTGGTATCGGCAAGAAAGGCTTTATCGCCGACTTGATGCCGAAGTTGCCAATCTACATCAACCTACTGAGCCCAGAGGCACAAGCCGTGATTGGCAAAGTGCACGATAACACGCGTCCAGCATTGAAGCTGCTTGAGCGTGAAGGCTTTACCAACCGTGGCTACGTTGACATTTTTGATGGTGGTCCAACGGTGGAGTGTGACCTACGCAATATCGAATCGGTACGCCACTCATTCCGCGCGCAAGTCAAAATCTCGGAGCACACCAGCACAAAAGACTTCTTGATGTGTAACTCGTCATTCGAGAACTTCCGTGCCGCAGCAGCAAAAGCGGCGTATGACGCGGAAACGCAAAGCGTAGTGCTCGCACCTGAATTGGCGGATGCACTCTTGGTTGAGGAAGGGGATTTTGTTCGCCTTCTTCCGCAGTAACTGACGACAGAATTTAAGGATAGAAACAATGACACATTGGATTGCAGGTGAATGGGTACAAGGTCAGGGTGAAGCATTTACGTCTCTGTCGCCTTACAACCAAGAAGTTATCTGGCAAGGCAACGGCGCAACAGCAGAGCAGGTTAACCAAGCGGTATCTGCGGCGCGTGAAGCGTTTGTTGATTGGAAGAAGCGCCCATTTGCAGAGCGTGAGGCGATCGTATTGGCTTTTGCTGAGAAAGTAAAAGAGAACAGCGAAAAAATCGCTGAAGTGATTGCCAAAGAAACCGGCAAGCCAATCTGGGAAACACGTACCGAAGCGGCAGCGATGGCAGGTAAAATTGCGATTTCTATTCGTGCTTACCACGACCGTACTGGTGAAGCGACACGTGAAGCCGCGGGCAACCAAATTGTATTGCGTCATCGCCCATTAGGCGTGATGGCGGTGTTTGGTCCTTATAACTTCCCTGGTCACTTACCAAATGGCCACATTGTGCCAGCGCTGCTAGCAGGTAATACCGTAGTCTTCAAACCGTCTGAGCAAACGCCATGGACGGGTGAACTTGCTATGAAGTTGTGGGAAGAGGTTGGTCTACCAAAAGGTGTGATTAACTTAGTCCAAGGTGCGAAAGAGACAGGCATTGCGCTGGCTGATGCGAAAGGCATTGATGGCGTGCTGTTCACCGGTAGTGCGAACACAGGTCATGTTCTGCATCGTCAATTTGCTGGTCAGCCGGGTAAGATGCTGGCGCTTGAAATGGGTGGCAACAACCCGATGGTTATCTCGGATAACTACGGCGAACTAGACGCAACGGTTTACACCATCATCCAATCTGCCTTCATCAGCGCAGGGCAACGCTGTACTTGTGCTCGTCGTCTTTACATTCCATTTGGCGACAAGGGTGATGCAGTCATTACTAAGTTGGTGGAAGCGACACGCAATATTCGTGTAGACCAACCATTTGCAGAGCCTGCGCCATTCATGGGACCGCAAATTTCGCTTGCGGCAGCCAAGTTCATTCTCGATGCACAAGCGAACTTGCAATCACTGGGTGGCGAAAGCTTGATTGAAGCGAAAGCGGGCGAGGCGGCGTTTGTTTCTCCAGGCATCATCGATGTGACGAACATTGCCGAATTGCCAGATGAAGAGTACTTCGGTCCACTTCTACAAGTAGTACGCTACGAGGGGCTAGAGAAAGCGGTAGAACTGGCGAACGATACGCGCTTTGGTTTATCTGCGGGTCTGGTTTCGACCGACGACCAAGAGTGGGAATACTTCGTGGACCACATTCGTGCCGGCATCGTGAACCGCAACCGTCAGTTAACGGGTGCAAGTGGTGATGCGCCATTTGGTGGTCCGGGTGCCTCAGGTAACCTACGTCCAAGTGCTTACTACGCAGCAGACTACTGTGCGTACCCAATGGCATCAATGGAGGGACAAGAGACGGTCTTGCCTGCCACATTGAGCCCAGGTTTAAGCCTGTAATAGAGAAATACGAAGCGGTGACAAAGTATCGCCGTTTCTCTCTGCCGGAGCTATTTACCAAGTTAGGATTCTGGTAAGCGCGCTGGCAAACGCCAAAGGCGAGCTTAAGACTCTCCAGCGTGTGTTGACTGACTGGCACTTATGCTGCACATACCGTCACAGGTTGATGACCGCTCGTTCGTGATTCTGGACAGCCCACGGGCTGTGAACGAGCGGTCAACTTCTTCTTACCCCTAACTCTACATTTCATAACAAGGAGTCGTTATGACGCCCGATGTGTTATTTGAATCGCTATGGCAAGACTACATTCAACGTCTGTGCCCTTCCGCTGCTAAAGTCCATCAACTTCTTCAAGAAGATGAACCTCTGATTAATGACCATATTGCGCTACGTACGTTTAATGTCGCTCCCCTAGGCATTGAAACGTTAGCGAAGCCATTCTTGGCGGTGGGTTACAAAGCCTGTGGTGACTACGTATTTGAAAGCAAAAAGCTGGTGGCAAAACATTTTGAGCACCCAGATCCGAAGCAGCCAAAGGTCTTCATCAGTGAATTGAAAGTGGATGAGTGCTCACCAGAGCTACAAGCCATCGTTCATAAACTGGCAGAGCAGGTTGATGCTTCTAAACTGACAGGCAGTGACTTCTTGTACGGCGGACGTTTGTGGGACCTAAGCTATGCTGACTTCCAAACTTTGGCGAAAGAGAGTGAATACGCTTCTTGGCTTGCAGCGCATGGTTACGGAGCGAACCACTTCACAGTGAGTGTGAATCAACTCAATCAGCATGAAGAAGTGAAGCAAGTGAACGACCACCTACGCACAGTAGGCTTTACCATCAACGAGAATGGCGGTGAAGTAAAAGGCACGCCAGAGGTACTACTAGAGCAATCGTCGACCATGGCAGACAAAGTGCCAGTGACCTTTACTGAAGGCGTTGAGGTGATTCCTGGAGGCTTCTACGAGTTTGCTAAGCGCTACCCAATGGATAACGGTGAGTTGTACCCAGGATTTGTGGCTGCATCGGCAGATAAGATCTTCGAGAGTACTAACGGGTAGAAAGAATCGAGAACGTGCTACGCACTGGAGATGCGGGAACGCTTTGCTTCGGGAGGTTTTTACTCTCAGAACCTTAGAGGGCTTAATCCCGAAGGACGAAGTCCGATTTCGGAACGCAGTGTTCCCGATTCTCGTCTCTTAAAAACAAAAAAGCCACCAAACTTACATTTGGTGGCTTTTAAATTTTTTAAACGTTAATCGAGATTAACGAGTCCCGTAAACAACGATAGTTTTACCGTGCGCAGAAATTAGGTTCTGCTCTTCTAGCATCTTCAAGATACGGCCTACTGTCTCACGAGAACAGCCAACAATTTGACCGATCTCTTGACGAGTGATCTTGATTTGCATGCCGTCTGGGTGCGTCATCGCATCTGGCTGTTTAGCAAGGTTCAGAAGAGTCTGAGCGATACGACCAGTTACGTCTAGGAACGCTAGGTCACCCACTTTTTGGCTAGTAACTTGTAGACGACGAGCCATTTGCGCAGAAAGGCGCATTAGGATGTCTGGGTTAACTTGGATAAGTTGACGGAATTTCTTGAAAGAAATCTCTGCCACTTCACAAGGAGATTTAGCGCGAACCCAAGCTGTACGCTCTTGGTCTTCTTCGAATAGACCAAGCTCACCAATGAAGTCGCCTTGGTTTAGGTAAGAAAGGATCATTTCCTTACCTTCTTCGTCTTTGATAAGAACCGCAACAGAACCTTTAACGATGTAGTACAAAGTCTCTGCTTTTTCGCCCGCGTGAATTAGCGTGCTCTTTGATGGGTACTTATGAATATGACAGTGTGAAAGAAACCACTCTAATGTTGGGTCGGTTTGAGGTTTACCTAGAACCATAATATCTCACTTCCTCTGCAGGGTACGCTTGCGCTATCCATATTTTAGCTAAGCCTGAATGGGCTTACTAGGATAAGAGCACTTTTTATATGCTGCAAGCTCTCTTGTGTTTCGGTTAGAAATAGTATCCTTTTTCGGAAACGATTTCTTGATTTTAATCGTGCCATGATTGAGATTTTGTAAGCAAAACTGTGCACATGATCACGGTATGAAAAGTAAACACTCAATTAACGAGGTTTTTAGCCAATTTTCCCAGTTTCGATGAGTTGCTGCAGGATCGGCCTCACTATGAGCTCCATTGCAAAGCTCATCTTACCGCCTGGAACCACAATGGTGTTATGGCGAGACATGAATGAGCCATCAATCATCGCCAGCAAATACGGGAAGTCGACATTCTTGATACCGCGTAGGCGGATCACCACGAAGCTTTCATCCAAACTAGGGATGCCTTTGGCGTTAAGTGGGTTGGAAGTATCAACGGTCGGTACACGCTGGAAGTTGATATGTGTGCGGGAAAATTGCGGGGTAATGTAGTTCAGATAATCGTCCATCGAGCGCACGATCGAATCCATTACCGCTTCTCTTGAGTGGCCACGATCGCGCGTGTCACGAACGAACTTTTGAATCCATTCCAAGTTCACGATTGGCACCATGCCAATCAGAAAGTCAACGTGACGCGCCACATTAACATCGCCATCCACCACGCCACCGTGTAAACCTTCGTAGAACAGTACATCGCTGTTTTCAGGCAGATCTTGCCAAGGTGTAAAGGTGCCCGGCATTTGGTTGTATGGAACGGCTTCATCAAAAGTGTGCAGATAGCGGCGCACGCTGCCGGTGCCATCTTCACCAAACTGACGAAAGAACTCTTCTAGGCCCGGAAAGTCATTGGCTTGTGGCCCAAAGTAGCTAATGTGTTTGCCTTGCTCACGCGCTTTACGGATTTCGACATCCATCTCTGGACGTGTAAAACGGTGGAAGCTGTCACCTTCAACCCACGCTGGTTTGACGTTCATCATATTGAACATCTTGCGGAAGGCTTCAGAAGTGGTGGTAGTACCGGCACCGGACGAACCAGTAACCGCAATGATTGGGTGTTTCGCTGACATGACAAACCTTGTCGAAAATTACTTACCTGTAAAGTGCAGCACGCGTATGCTGCACGGTCGATAACCCACTATAGCACGTAACAAGCCCTTGTCATCGAGTGGGATACGGTAAAATGTGAAGGGTCTAAAACTTTGCTTTTAGTTGGATATCAACCGTTTCATGAAGCTCAGAAAATACGATGACCGCTTCGCCTTTCTCTAATTGGGATTTGACCTGATCGATTTTACTCTGCAGTGAAACTTCAACTGAGCCGTAGTCGGTGCCTTCACGAAGAACGAATTCGCGGATCAGGTTTTCTAGTGTCTCTGGCGCAATGTCTTGCCATGGAATGATCATAAATACCTCAAACTTTTATGATGTTTAAGCGCGCCTCTTAGGTTGTTGATGTCTGGTGCGCCTAAGTAGTTTACTGTGTTCGCGGCACGGATACAGCAGAAAGGTACTCCGCAGCGATACTTTCATAGTAAGCCGGCAGGGCTTCTTCTAACCAGAACTTCGGCTTTAATGCGCTACCTGTTAGGAAGCCTACGTGACCACCATGTTCGTAAAGTCGGTAATCGATGTTGTCTGGCAATACGAATTTCGGGATCACTTCTTCGGTCATAAAGGGATCGTCTTTGGCGTGGATGATCAAGGTTGGCAAGGTGATCTGCTGCAGCTTGCTTAAGCCTGAACATTGATCGTAATAATCTTGCGCGTCCTTAAAGCCATGCAGAGGCGCGGTGATCAAGTCATCAAACTCATACAAGCGAGTGACGCGTTTGATCGAGTTGTACGACAGGGCTAACTCTCCGTGGATCAAATCGTGCTTCTGTAACGCATTGCGTTTGAGTGAGGAGAGCAAATAGCGTCGGTAAACTTTCGAGAAGCCTTGCTCAATACGATTTGCGCATGCTGCCAAGTTCAGTGGTGCAGAGACAATGGTCGCGGCACTTAAGATGGGATCGTTTTTGTACTCAGCCAAGTAGTTCGCCAACATGTTACCGCCAAGGGAAATACCGACCGCAACTTTAGGGTTGTTAGGGAATTGCTGATTGAGCTGCTCAAGAAAGAAGCGAGCATCCGTTACTTCGCCGGAGTGATAAGCGCGGGCTTTTTTGTTTGGCTTACCGCTGCACCCACGAAAGTGCATCATCACTGACAGCCAACCCGATTTAGAGAAGGCATTCATCAAACCATTCGCATACGGGCTATAGAAGCAGCCTTCCAAGCCATGAAAGAGGACGAAGATTGGTTTGATGTGAGCGGCTTCAGAACCTGGCTGCTGTGACCAGGCCAAATCAAGGAAGTCACCATCCGGTGTATCGAGTGTTTGCCAAACAGGCGTAAATAACGCTTTTTTGCGGATAAAGCGCGGCAATAGCGTCTGGAGATGCGGGTTCTTAATCCCGGCGGCTGCGAAAAATTGTGTCATACCTAACTGCTCTTGTATGGTCCTTCAATGTTCGCCGAAGAACTTATTAATATAATCCTTTATAGCTTTAGTATAGATATTTTACTGGTTTATGACTGATTTATGGATATTGAATGTTTGGAACTGGCATGGAGAATGCCTGTTGTAAATGTTCACCACCCAACTGGCGACAGTATCTCAGCGTCAGTGGTTCGCCGTCATTCTTGACTAATTTGAGTGAGTTGACGCAGTCGACTAGGTCGGACTGTTGCTGTTTTTCGAGCTGCAATTCGAACTGTAATGCTTCGCGATAAAGCGCGTCATTAACTTGTGATTTGAGGTGGCGACGAAGTTCACGGTAAGAGTGGAGCAGGGTTTCACTTCGACCAAGACAGCCTTGCACCAAGTGCCAGTCTTGCTCTTGGAAAATTACCTGCTGCTCATCGAGCCATCTGAGCAGCAGTAATAGGTTCACGTTACCGTGATAGTTATTTTGCAATGATAGGCACGCTTCCTTCACTTCTCGCACACCATAAAATTGCAGACTGAACTGCCAAAGGTGTTCTAGGGTAAGAGTGTATTCTGCGTGCTCGTTTGTCATTGATTAAACTCTAGTTCCATCTGCTCAAGTGTTTCTTGGGCAGACATCCATTCCATTTCTACTTCTTCAAGATCTGCTTTGCTAGAAGCTTGAAGCGCCAACACTTCGTTAAGTTTAGCTTTGTTTTCGGCTTCATACAGAGAGTTATCCGATAACTGTTCTTCTGCTTTCGTCAGTGCTTCGCCTAACTTATCCATTTTGTTTTCCAACTGTGTCAGCGTTTTGCGAATTGGTGCGGTCTGTTTACGAAATTCTGCTTCGCGTCGCTTTTGCTCTTTTTTTGCCGCTGCACTGTTGGCGTTATCTTTCACTGGCTGAGCTGCTTGTGCTTCTTTACGCTCGGCTTTTTGTTGCTCGGTCAACCACTTGTAGTAATCGTTCAAGTCACCGTCGAATGGTGCGACTTGGCGATCGTACACAAGGTACAAATCATCTGTGGTTGCACGCAATAGGTAGCGGTCGTGCGAAACAATCACCATGGCACCTTCGAATGTTTGCAGTGCCATGGTCAATGCTTGGCGCATGTCCAAATCCAAGTGGTTGGTCGGTTCATCGAGTAGCAACAGGTTCGGTTTCTGCCACACAATTAATGCCAATACCAAACGTGCTTTCTCACCACCAGAAAACGGTGCAACTTTCTCAAGCGCTTTATCACCTTGGAAACCAAAGCTACCTAGGTAATCACGTAGTTGCTGCTCGGTTTGATCCGGCGCGATTTGCATCATGTGCTGAAGCGGTGTTTCTTCTGGGTGCAGTGTTTCTAGTTGGTGCTGAGCGAAGTAACCGATCTTCACGCCTTGCGAGTAAGTCAGATCGCCGCCTTGTGCTTTGAGCTCACCAGACAGCAGTTTGATCAAGGTTGATTTACCTGCGCCGTTACGACCAAGTAGGCCAATACGGCTACCCGGCACTAGGTTAAGGCGGATCTTCTCTAGGATCAGGTTGTCACCGTAGCCTGCTGATACTTCATCCATCATCATGATTGGGTTTGGTAGCGCTGCAGGATCGCGGAACTGGAAACTAAATGGGTTATCGAACTGCGCTGGCAGTACCTTCTCCATACGCTCCAGCGCTTTAATACGGCTTTGTGCTTGGCGCGCTTTTGATGCTTTGTAACGGAAGCGGTCAATGTAGCTTTGCATGTGCGACATCTGTTTCTGTTGCTTCTCGAACATCGCCTGTTGCAGCACCATCTTTTGTGCGCGTTGGTTTTCGAATGACGAGTAGTTACCCGTGTATTCGTTCAACTGCTGGTTCTCGATGTGAATGATGCGACCAACGATCGGGTCCAAGAAGTCACGGTCGTGCGAGATCAGAATCAGCGTACCAGGGTAGTTTTGTAGCCAGCGCTCTAGCCACATTACCGCGTCCAAATCCAAGTGGTTGGTTGGTTCGTCGAGTAACAGTAGATCAGAACGACACAATAGCGCTTGAGCCAAGTTAAGGCGCATACGCCAACCACCCGAGAACTGAGTTAGGTTCCAGCTCATTTGCTCTTGGCTAAAGCCCAGACCATCAAGCAGCTCGGCAGCACGTGCGCGAATGCTGTAACCGCCAATGGTTTCAATCTTGCCGTGGATCTCCGCAACTAAGGTGCCGTTGTCTTTCTCTTCGGCGACAGCCAGTTGAGCTTCAAGATCGCGGAACTCACGATCACCATCAATCACGTATTCCAGTGCACTACGGTCGAGTGCTGGCGTTTCCTGTGCAACCCAAGCCAATTCCCAATGTTGAGGTTGGCTAAATGAGCCTGCATCAATCGACAGTTCATCTTTTAGTAGGGCAAACAGAGTTGATTTACCACAGCCGTTTTTACCAACCAGACCCACTTTGTCACCCGGATGAATGGTTGCAGATGCTTGGTCTAAAAGAGGTTTACCGCCACGCAGTAACTGAATATCAGAGAAGGTAATCATAGAGTTTTAATTCACTTTGCGCAGTGCGCGTTTCTTGGTCGTTGATCTCGCGGTGAATAGTAGGGGTATTGGCGGGAAAAGTCGATCTCTGCGCTTTAATTGCATTATGCTATACAAAAAAGTATAACAAGCTGATAACGATAATTTTCCCTGAGAAATCAACACAAGGACGACCATTTGGCTGTTGCTACGCCCATTCCTCCGAGGGTTCTGGTTATTTATGCTCACCCAGAACCGCAAAACTCCATTGCCAACCAAGTGATGATTAAAAAAATCGAATCACTGGGTCATGTCACCGTGCACGATCTTTATGGCGCGTACCCTGATTTCTTTATTGATGTGAACTACGAACACGATCTGCTGATGACGCACGATGTGATTGTTTTTCATCATCCTCTCTATATGTATTCCTGTCCCGCACTGTTGAAAGAGTGGATGGACCGTGTGTTGGGCAAAGGCTTTGCATTTGGTGATGGTAGCGCATTAGCGGGTAAGTACTGGCGCAGTGTAATCACTACTGGCGGTAAAGAGGATGCGTTCAGCCCGATGGGGTACAACAAATACCCGTTGGAACAAATCCTCCAGCCGTTCGAACTGACCGCGGCTTTGTGTCAGATGCATTGGATTGAACCTTTAGTGCTGTACTGGTCGCGCAATGTATCGGATATCGAACGTTATCAGCATGCTGAACAATATCGTCAATGGCTGAACAACCCCCTGAGAGATTGGGATGAGCAAGGAGGTCAACATGGCGATAACCAGTGAGTTTCTTCAAAGTAGTGTGGTATTCCTTTCTGCTGCCGTTATTGCGGTGCCGATTGCCCAGCGGCTGGGTCTGGGGTCTGTGCTTGGCTACCTGATTGCAGGTGTTCTAATTGGCCCTTGGGGGCTGGGGTTGATCAGCGATGTGGACGCGATTCTGCATTTCGCCGAACTTGGGGTGGTGTTGCTGCTGTTCTTAATTGGTTTGGAACTGAACCCTAAAAAGTTATGGCAGATGCGCGGACCCATCCTCGGTCTGGGTGGCGCCCAAGTTATTGTTACCACGGCGGTGATAGGCAGCATTGTCAGCCTGTTTGGGTTGAGCATGCAAGTGAGCTTAGTGATCGGTATGGGTTTGGCTCTCTCGTCCACCGCGATTGCACTAAAAGTGATCGAAGAGCAGGGGCAAGCCGGCACGGAAACCGGACAATCTGGTTTCGCTGTGTTGCTGTTCCAAGATATTGCCGTCATCCCGATGCTCGCCATGTTGCCATTACTCGCTGGTGGTCAAAGCGGCGGTGATTGGTTAGATGCTATTTGGGTGTTAGGCAGTGTGGCTGCGTTATTAGTTGGCGGTCATTTCCTCTTGCGTCCTCTGTTCCGTTTTGTGGTGATGAGTGGCGTGCGAGAACTCTTCACCGTTGCTGCCCTCTTAGTCGTACTTGGCATTTCTGTTGCGATGCAAAAGCTGGGGTTGTCGATGGCACTCGGTACTTTCTTAGCGGGTGTGTTACTGGCAGAAAGTGAATACCGTCATGAACTAGAAATCGCGATTGAACCGTTTAAAGGTTTGCTGCTTGGCTTGTTCTTTATTGCTGTGGGTATGGCAGTGAACTTGGGCTTATTAGCACTTCAACCGTTTGCGATTATTAGTGCCGTGATTGCCCTTGTTGTAGTCAAAGGTTTAGTTCTGTATGTCTTGGCTCGCACTGCCCGAGTTCGTGCTAAGTCGCGCAGTCGTATGGCAGCGATTTTGAGCCAAGGTGGTGAGTTTGCGTTTGTGATTTTCACCGCGGCAAGCCAAGAAGGTATCTTAACCAAAGAACAAGTTGCTTTCTTGTTGGTGGTGGTGAGCTTGTCGATGGTGACCACGCCGCTGTTGCTCATGGGGCAGAAGAAGTGGTTTGCGCACACGCTGAACCAAGAAGAAGAGAGCGTCACGACCAATGTGGTGGATCGTCGACCACGAGTGATCATCGCGGGCTTTGGTCGTTTTGGTCAGATTGTCGGCCGCTTGATGTACGCCAATAAGATCAAAGTAACAGTACTAGAAAGTGACGCGAGCCAAATCCACTTGCTGCGTAAATACGGTTATAAGGTGTTTTATGGTGATGCGACTCAGATTGATTTGTTACGTGCCGCGGGGGCAGATAAAGCAGAAGCTTTAGTGATCTGTACGGATTCACCAGATGAGGTTATGGCGATTGTCGACATTTGTCGTGCGCACTTTCCGAAATTGAAGATCCTTGCCCGTGCTCGCAGCCGCGTAGAAGCCTACCAGTTAATGAACCACGGCGTGCAGAATTACTCGCGTGAAACCTTTTTGGGTGCTTTAGATCTAGGTCGCCAAGCGCTCGTAGAATTAGGCATGCACCCGTATCAAGCAAAGCGGGCAGAAGCACATTTTCGCAAGCTAGATAATGCTATGCTCAAAGACTTATTGCCTCAGCACAATGAGGACAAAGAACTTGCTCAACGCTCGAAAGAAGCACGTAAAGAACTAGAAGAAATCTTCGGTCGTGAAATGGAAAGCGACCAACAGTCGCCAAATCATTGGAAGTAGTACCCGCACAGTATCAAGCGGGAAAAGGAACAAAAGTGAAAGCCAAGAAACGTTTTATCGCGGGTGCAAGCTGCCCGCAATGCAGTCAGCAAGATACTCTACGCTGGTGGATTGATAACAACATTGAGCTGGTTGAGTGTGTCGACTGCGATTATACCGAGCAGCGTAAACCGCAATCTGTAGAAAAAAATAAACACTCAGAACAAGAAATGATCGGGATTTTTAAGCCTGAGTAATTGAACTTCGTTAATTGATCCCCATAATACTATCGTCTCGGTACTTAACCCCATTCTGGTTAGGTCAATTAATCTCCCTGGAGTTAGTATGAAAATTGAAAAGAACGTTGTTGCAAGCCTTGCATACAAAGTAATGTTGGAAGACGGTGTTGTTGTTGATCAATCAACTTCTGAAGCACCTCTTGATTACCTTCACGGTCACAACAACCTAATCACTGGTCTTGAGAAAGAACTAGAAGGTAAAGTGGCTGGCGACAAGTTCTCAGTAACAGTAGCTCCTGAAGATGCGTACGGCGACCACAACGATGCACTAGTGCAACGTGTTCCTGCAGACGTATTCCAAGGCGTTGACCAAATCGAAGTTGGCATGCGTTTCCTAGCAGATACTGACCAAGGTCCAATCCCTGTAGAAGTAACTGAAGTAGACGGCGACGAAGTTGTTGTAGACGGTAACCACATGCTAGCTGGCCAAACACTAACTTTCGAAGTAGAAGTTATGGCTACTCGTGAAGCGACAGCTGAAGAGATCGAACACGGTCACATCCACCAAGGTGGTGGCTGTTGTGGCGGCGAAGAAAAAGCTGACGACCACGAATGTTGTGGCGGCGGCGGTTGCGGTTCTCACTAATCGCACGCTCTTCACTAGATAACGCTATCTAGCAAAGCTTTAAAAAGCGCAAGTTGAGGTTTCAACTTGCGCTTTTTGTTTATCTGGGGTGTAGTGCCAACCATACAAGGAATAACAGTTGGACAAAGCGATGACGAAAACTTTCTCGATTGCCATTCATGGCGGTGCAGGCACTATCTTGCGTGAACAGATGAGTGATGAACTGCAACAATCCATCTTGGCGGATTTAGAAGCTGCGGTAAAAGCGGGGCATCAAATCCTAGCAACAGGCGGTGAAGCCTTAGATGCGGTCGTGGTGGCGGTGAAAGTGTTGGAAGACTCTCCCAACTTTAATGCGGGTAAAGGCTCTGTGCTGACCCATAACGAGATGGTCGAAATGGACGCTTCTGTGATGGATGGTCGACACCAAGCTGCAGGAGCAGTCGCTGGGGTTCGTCATATCAGAAACCCAATTGAGCTCGCTCGTGACGTAATGCGAAACAGTAACCATGTATTGTTGATGGGCGAGGGCGCAGAAAAGTTTGCTTTCGAACAAGGCTATGAGTACACCGAGCAAGATTACTTCTTCACTGATCGTCGCTATGAACAACTGATTTCTATGCGTGAGAAAGGCATGTTTGCTCTTTCCGAGTCTCGTTACCCTGATGATCGTAAACACGGTACTGTCGGCGCTGTGGCATTGGACCAACACGGTAACTTAGCGGCAGCAACCAGCACTGGCGGTGTGACCAACAAGAAATACGGTCGAGTGGGAGACTCCGCTCTGATTGGGTGCGGCACGGTGGCAGAGAATGGTGTTGTTGCGGTTTCCACTACGGGTGTTGGTGAGTTCTTTATTCGTAAACGTGCTGCCGAAGACGTTGCAGCACGCATGCGTTATTTGCAAGAAGACGTACACACGGCGTGCGAACACATTATTCAGGGTGATTTAAAAGCAATGGGCGGCGAAGGTGGTTTGATTGCGATTGATGCTAAAGGTGAGCTGCACTTTGCGATGAACAGTTCTGGCATGTACCGAGCTGGCATCAATACGCAAGGTGAGTTGAGCATGAAAATCTACGCAGACGAATAATTTCGTCCCCTCATTCCTAAGCTGCATTTTGAAGTCGCCAATACAACAAAGCCCAGAACACGTTCTGGGCTTTATGCAATTTGTACCTGCACTTTAATAATGCGGTGGTGGTGTTTCTTCCGATGGATCGGCTAAATTCGACGAGTCCATATTTTTCACTTTACCTACCACATATTTCATCTGATCGAGCATCTTGGTAATTTGCAGTTGCTGCTGCGACAAGGCGCCGTTCAGATCTTCAATAGTCTGTTCTTGGAACGCAAGCTGACATTCTAAGTCATTAATACGAGCTTCCAATTGCTGAATGATTTTATCTGTCATGATCCGTTCTCTAGCTGCCAAGCTTGGGCAATGCCCGCAGAAGTGGCAGTAATTACACGTTGCTTGGAATCAAAGGCTGCATCATACACGACCGCACGAGGAGGGCGAGTATCTTTTTTCGGCTCAACTTCAAATCCATCGACGCGTTTGCCAGTTTGGGTATCCCACACCATCACACGACCGGAAGGTGTGCCAGTTACTAACCAGTTGCCATCATCGGAGAAGCGCGCCGTCGAGAAGATTAACTGACGAGACCAACTGCTCAGTTGCGTGACTTCTTCACCCGCCTCTAAATTCCAGATGATGGCTTGGTTGCCACCGTCTGAGGTCATGGCCAGTTTTCCATCTCTCTGCAAGGCGACTCGAACAACGCGCTGGTCGTGTTCAAAGGTACGCAATACTAGCCCGGTTTCGGTATCCCACAGATACGCTTTGTAGTCGTTGCCACCAGTGAGAGCGAAGCGACCGTTGGGCGAGATAGCGACAGAATTGACTTTTTCTTGGTGCGCAAGGAACTCTAGCCGACGACCAGTGACTAAGTTGACGTGAATTGCTTTACCGTTGGACAGTCCAAGTAACACCTGTTCACCGTTACTGGTGATATCAACGTCTCGAATCAGCGCGTCATCGATAGACCAAAGTCCTTCGGCTTGAGTCCACCCGAGATCCCACACAGCGAAGTTCATTTGGCTAGCTGTGACTGCATAACGACCATTGTCCGAAATGCGAATATGGGAGACCACATTGGCAGCTTGATCGAGTTCACCCAGCTTTGCGAGTTGTTTGTTTTGCTCCAAATCCCAAAGAACCAATTGGTGCTCTTTGGAGTACAGCAGCGCAAATCGACCATCTCGGCTGAGCGCAAAGCTGGTGGAACCTTGTGGTTCGAGTGACCAACGTTGAACATCGCGATCGGTAAAAAAGCATCCATTTAACGTGGTGATGACAATTAAATATAGGAATAAATGAGAAATTCTTTGCATCACATCTAATAATCCGGTTTGTGTCTTAAGACATATAGCTAGTATATTGGTATAACGATTGTCTTCACTAGTCTCATAGAAGATTTGTGCACAACAACCAGTGGCTAAGCCATTATTGGGAGAATTTAATGAAATCAGTTTTAAAAGTGTCGCTACTTGCTGCAACAGTAATGCTAGCGGTAGGTTGTCAAAAAGAAGAAACAAAACCAGAAGCAGCACCTCAAGCAGAGCAAGTTCAAGCAGAAACTGGTAAAGCAGTTCACTTTAAAACAGACGATGACAAAGCGGCTTACGCGATCGGTGTTTCATTTGCTAACTACCTAAGCACTAGCATTGAAAAACCAAGCGAGATTGGCATCGACCTAAACAAAGACCTGGTTCTTAAAGGTATTGAAGACGTATTCAAAGGCAACGCAGCGCTTAACGAAGAAGAAACTCGTGCAGCTCTAGAATCTCTAGACAAGCGTGTTGCTGAAACAATGCAAAAGCAAGCGGCTGAGAAAGCGGCTGAAGCGAAGAAAGCTGGCGATGATTTCCGTGCTGAATTCGAGAAGCAAGAAGGCGTAGTGAAGACAGAATCTGGTCTTCTATACAAAGTTGAAACGCTAGCTGAAGGTGAGAAGCCAAAAGATACTGACACAGTTCAAGTACACTACAAAGGTACTCTGATCGATGGTACTCAGTTCGACAGTTCTTACGATCGTGGCGAACCAGCAACGTTCCCACTAAACCGCGTAATCCCAGGTTGGACTGAAGGTGTTCAGCTAATGCCTGTAGGTTCTAAGTTCAAATTCGTTATCCCGCCAGAGCTAGCATACGGTGACCAAGACACACCAAGCATCCCTGCTAACTCAACGCTAGTATTCGAAGTTGAGCTACTAAAAATTGAGAGCGACAACGCTGCTCAATAATTATCCTTAGCGATAACTCAATGAAAAAAGGTCCGTTTTACGGGCCTTTTTTGTTCTAGGTCACTAGTTGGTGAGTTTGCTAGGTTGCCTTTCAAATTTTCTGATAAACTTACACCAATTTGTTGATTTTTCGCTCGAAGGCTTATGACAACTACAGAAACAATAAATGCGGAAATGTTGCTCGAAATGGAATCTGTCAACGTGATGCCATTTACCGAGCACGATAAAATCATCTTGAGATCTTACGAAGCGGTCGTTGACGGCATTGCCAGTCTTATTGGTCCGTTCTGTGAGATCGTTCTTCACTCACTGGAAGACCTCAATACCTCTGCAATCAAAATCGCTAATGGTGAGAACACCGGTCGTCAGGTAGGCTCTCCTATCACTGACTTAGCACTTAAGATGCTGAAAGACATCGAAGGTTCTGAGCGTAACTTCTCACGTTCGTACTTCACCCGCGCCAAAGGCGGCGTATTAATGAAGTCGATCACCGTTGCTATTCGTAACGGCGAAAACCGCGTGATTGGTTTGCTTTGTATCAACGTCAACCTTGATGCGCCTTTCTCTCAAGTGCTGCAATCTTTCATGCCAACGCAAGAAGCGAAAGAAGCGGCGTCATCCGTTAACTTCGCAAGTGATGTTGAAGAACTCGTAGACCAAACGGTTGAGCGCACGATTGAAGAGATCAACGCTGACAAATCGGTATCGAATAACACCAAAAACCGTCAGATCGTGATGGAGCTGTACGACAAAGGTATCTTCGATATCAAAGACGCTATCAACCGCGTCGCAGATCGCCTGAACATCTCTAAACACACCGTTTACCTATACATTCGTCAGCGTAAAACTGAGGACGAATAAGCGTGAGTGGACTAACTTACACACTGGTCGTGAATGGTCCGGTTTACGGCAGTCAATCGGCACGCAGCGCATATCAATTCGCACAAGCGGTAATTGAACAAGGGCATACTCTGGTGAGTGTGTTCTTTTACCAAGATGGCGTCACTAATGGTACGGCTTTGAGCGTGCCTGCCAACGACGAGTTTGACCTAACCAAAGCTTGGCAATCACTCGCACAGCAACACGATATTCGTTTGGAAACCTGCGTTGCAGCAGCTTTACGTCGCGGCATCGTCAGCGAAGATGAAGCGAATCAACATGGTCTTGAGCAGAACAACCTAGCTACAGGATTCGAGCAAGCCGGTTTGGGAAGCTTAGCCGAAGCCATGTTAACCCAAGATAGAGTGGTGCAGTTTTGAGTCAGCTAACTTACCTATTTCGTAGTGCTCCGCATGGTAGCAATGCAGGACGTGAAGGTGTGGATGCGCTGCTAGCGGCATCTGCGTACTGTGAGGACATCACCGTCCTATTTGTTGGTGATGGTGTTTACCAATTACTGCTTGGGCAAGAGCCTAATGGCATCTTAAGCAAAGACTACGCACCAATGCTCAAACTGTTCGACTTGTACGACATTGAGCAAGTGTTTGTTTGTGCGGATTCGCTTGCCGAGCGTGGTTTGGCTCAAGCTGATCTAGTCATTGATGCAGAGGCTCTAAAAACTGAGCAACTAAAAGTTAAACTGCAACAAGCGGGCAAACTGCTGTCATTCTGAGGAAGCCATGTTACTTATCATCAAATCCGTAGCTGCATTAGACGATGCAATGGCACTGTACAGTGAGCAAGATGATGTCTTGTTGATTGAAGATTCCGTGTACGCTGCGAACCCTCAGCATAAGGCGTTTAGCAAGGTAAAAGGTCCATCAGTGTTTGCGCTGCAAAGCGATATTGAAGCCCGTGGCATGAGCAATCGTATCAGCCCATCTATTGAAGTGGTTGGCTATACTGGCTTTGTTGAACTAACAGCAAAACAAGCCAAATCTCTGACTTGGGATTAACCCATCTTTCCTGTCGATTGAGCTTTACGGATTAATTACCCTAATTGAACAAAAAAGATCCGTATATTTCTTGACACACCTCTCACTGCTGCATAGAATTTTGCGTCCCTAACTGCCAACCGCTTTTAGGGATAGATTTTTCACAAAGCTTACTTTCAAGTAAATCAGGAGCTAGTTAATGGCAACTATTAACCAGTTGGTACGTAAGCCACGTGCAAAGCAAGTTGTTAAAAGCAACGTGCCTGCACTAGAAGCGTGCCCACAAAAACGTGGTGTATGTACTCGTGTTTACACTACTACACCTAAAAAACCTAACTCAGCACTTCGTAAAGTTTGTCGTGTACGTCTGACAAACGGCTTCGAAGTTACATCGTACATCGGCGGTGAAGGTCACAACCTTCAAGAGCACAGTGTTGTACTAATCCGTGGCGGTCGTGTAAAAGACCTTCCGGGTGTACGTTACCACACTGTTCGCGGTGCACTTGACTGTGCTGGCGTTAACGACCGTAAACAAGGTCGTTCTAAGTACGGTGTGAAGCGTCCTAAGTCTTAATGGATTCCGTTAAGTAAGGCCAAACACTAAATTATTTTTAATTTTTTGAAAAAACTGAAAAGTTTTGGATAAAACCTGAAGAAGACAACGGAGAAAATCCATGCCACGTCGTCGCGTCATTGGTCAGCGTAAGATCCTTCCAGATCCAAAGTTCAAATCTGAACTGCTGGCAAAATTCGTTAACATCCTAATGGTTGACGGTAAAAAATCTACTGCAGAAAAAATCGTTTACACTGCACTAGATTCTATGGCTGAAAAGTCTGGTAAAGACCACTTAGCTATTTTTGAAGAAGCTCTTGAAAATGTTCGCCCAGCGGTAGAAGTTAAGTCTCGCCGTGTAGGTGGTTCAACTTACCAAGTACCTGTAGAAGTACGTCCGGTTCGCCGTAACGCACTTGCTATGCGTTGGTTGGTTGAAGCTGCGCGTAAGCGTGGTGAAAAATCTATGGCTCAACGCCTAGCTGCTGAAATGCTAGACGCGTCTGAGAACAAAGGTACTGCGGTTAAGAAACGTGAAGACGTTCACCGCATGGCTGACGCAAACAAAGCGTTCGCTCATTACCGTTGGTAATACCTTTTCAGTGCTGCAAGGTTCCTTGCAGCACTTCTTTAGTTCCTATGCCTATGCTAGGAACTATTGCTATATCTAGGGGATAGCATTTTTTAGTTATAGCAATAGTCCCTATCTCTAAGTTAAGAGGATTCAATCGTGGCTCGCAAAACTCCTATTGAGCGCTACCGTAATATTGGTATCGTCGCTCACGTAGACGCAGGTAAAACAACCACAAGTGAACGTATTCTGTTCTACACTGGTCTTTCTCATAAAATCGGTGAGGTTCACGATGGCGCTGCTACCATGGACTGGATGGAGCAGGAGCAAGAGCGTGGTATCACAATCACCTCTGCGGCAACCACTACTTTCTGGCGTGGTATGGATGCACAATTCCAAGACCACCGCATCAACATTATCGATACTCCTGGACACGTTGATTTCACGATCGAAGTAGAGCGTTCACTGCGCGTACTTGATGGTGCCGTTGTTGTGTTCTGTGGTTCATCGGGTGTTGAACCTCAATCTGAAACTGTATGGCGTCAAGCTGACAAGTACCACGTTCCTCGTATGGTATTTGTTAACAAGATGGACCGTGCAGGTGCTGACTTCCTACGCGTTGTTGATCAAATCAAAAACCGTCTTGGTGCGAACCCTGTTCCTATCCAACTTAACGTTGGTGCAGAAGATGATTTCAAGGGTGTTATCGACCTAATCAAGATGAAGATGATCAACTGGAGTGAAGCTGACCAAGGTACAACCTTCACTTACGAAGAGATTCCTGCAGACATGCAAGAGCTTGCTGAAGAGTGGCACAACAACCTAGTTGAGTCAGCGGCAGAAGCTAGCGAAGAGCTAATGGACAAATATCTTGAAGAAGGCGAACTAACGGAAGCTGAAATCAAGCAAGCACTGCGTACACGCACACTAAATAACGAAATCGTACTGGCCACTTGTGGTAGCGCGTTCAAGAACAAAGGTGTTCAAGCGGTACTCGATGCAGTGGTTGAATTCTTGCCATCACCAATCGACGTTCCAGCGATTAAAGGTGTGGATGACAACGAGAAAGAAGTTGAGCGTCATGCAGATGACAACGAACCGTTCTCAGCATTAGCATTCAAGATCGCAACTGACCCATTCGTAGGCACGCTGACCTTTATGCGTGTTTACTCTGGTGTGGTGAACTCTGGCGACGCAGTCTACAACTCTGTGAAGCAAAAGAAAGAACGCTTTGGTCGTATCGTACAGATGCACTCAAACAAGCGTGACGAAATTAAAGAAGTTCGCGCGGGCGATATTGCAGCAGCAATCGGCCTTAAGGACGTGACAACAGGCGATACGCTATGTGACCAGAACCACAAAGTGATTCTGGAACGTATGGAGTTCCCTGATCCGGTAATTCAGATCGCGGTAGAGCCTCGCTCTGTTGCCGATCAAGAGAAGATGGGTATTGCACTAGGTAAACTAGCGGCAGAAGATCCATCATTCCGCGTAGAAACGGACGACGAAACAGGTCAGACACTGATCTCTGGTATGGGTGAGCTTCACCTAGATATCATCGTTGATCGTATGAAACGTGAATTCAGCGTTGACTGTAATGTTGGTAAACCTCAGGTTGCGTACCGTGAAACAATCCGTGGCAACGCGGAAGTTGAAGGTAAATTTGTACGTCAATCTGGTGGTCGTGGTCAGTATGGTCACGTATGGATCAAACTGGAGCCATCTGAACCTGGCGAAGGTTTTGTCTTTGTTGACGAAATTGTGGGTGGTGTGGTTCCTAAGGAATACATCAGCTCGGTAGCGAAAGGTATCGAAGAGCAAATGAACAGCGGTGTTCTAGCGGGTTATCCTGTACTAGATATTAAAGCAACGTTGTTTGATGGTTCTTACCACGATGTTGACTCTAACGAGATGGCGTTTAAGATCGCTGGCTCGATGGCATTCAAGAAGGGTTCATTAGAAGCACAGCCTGTTCTTCTTGAGCCAATGATGAATGTTGAAGTAACTACTCCTGAAGATTGGATGGGTGATGTTGTTGGTGACCTTAACCGCCGTCGCGGTATGATCGAAGGTATGGACGATGGTGTGGCTGGTATTAAGATCATCCGCGCTCAAGTACCACTATCTGAGATGTTTGGTTACGCAACGGACCTACGTTCTGCAACTCAAGGCCGTGCGTCTTACTCTATGGAGTTTAACGAGTACGCTGAAGTACCGAAAAACTTCGCAGATAAAATCATTGCAGACCGTGGTTACTAATTAAAACGCTTTGAGCTGAAAAAAAGTCCAGCTTTTTTTAAAGATCAATGCGTCCAAATATTGCGCTAACAGGCGTTGGCGCATAAAATAACAATTTCTGGCGCGTCGAGATCAATAATGATCACGGCGAATCATAACTAGGAAGGAACACGATTGTGTCTAAAGAAAAATTTGAACGTACGAAACCGCACGTTAACGTTGGTACTATCGGCCACGTTGACCACGGTAAAACAACTCTAACTGCAGCTATCTGTACAACACTTGCTAAAGTTTACGGCGGTGTAGCTAAAGACTTCGCATCTATCGATAACGCTCCAGAAGAGCGTGAGCGTGGTATCACAATCGCTACTTCTCACGTAGAGTACGACACTCCAACTCGTCACTACGCACACGTAGACTGTCCAGGACACGCGGATTATGTTAAAAACATGATCACTGGTGCTGCACAGATGGACGGTGGTATCCTAGTTGTTGCTGCGACAGATGGTCCAATGCCACAAACTCGTGAGCACATCCTACTAGGCCGTCAGGTTGGTATCCCATACATCATCGTATTCATGAACAAATGTGACATGGTTGACGATGAAGAGCTACTAGAACTAGTAGAAATGGAAGTTCGTGAACTTCTATCTGAGTACGATTTCCCAGGTGATGACCTACCAGTTATCCAAGGTTCTGCACTAGGCGCACTAAACGGCGAAGAGCAGTGGGAAGCTAAGATTGTTGAACTAGCAGAAGCGCTAGATTCATACATTCCTGAGCCAGAGCGTGCAGTAGATATGCCATTCCTAATGCCTATCGAAGACGTATTCTCAATCCAAGGTCGTGGTACAGTAGTAACTGGCCGTATCGAACGTGGTATCCTAAACGTAGGTGACGAAGTTGCTATCGTTGGTATCAAAGACACTACTACTACTACATGTACTGGTGTTGAAATGTTCCGTAAGCTTCTTGACGAAGGTCGCGCTGGTGAGAACGTTGGTGCACTTCTACGTGGTACTAAGCGTGATGAAGTTGAACGTGGTCAAGTACTAGCTAAGCCTGGTTCAATCACTCCACACACTAAGTTCGAGTCAGAAGTATACGTACTGTCTAAAGATGAAGGTGGTCGTCACACTCCATTCTTCAAAGGTTACCGCCCACAGTTCTACTTCCGTACAACTGACGTAACTGGTGACATCTCTCTACCAGAAGGCGTAGAAATGGTAATGCCAGGCGACAACATCCAAATGCAAGTTGAGCTAATCGCTCCAATCGCTATGGACGAAGGTCTACGTTTCGCTATCCGTGAAGGTGGCCGTACTGTAGGTGCTGGTGTTGTTGCTAAGATCTTCGACTAATTCTTACTGAATTAATCGTAATCTTGCACTCTTCTTCTTTTGAAGAAAGCGCTAGAAAAAGGGAAGCTAAGGCTTCCCTTTTTTATATCTGCAATTCCTCCCTCCAATATGGTTATAAGCCAACCCTTCTTTGTCATATTTTTTGTTATTGAAAAACATGCCTTTAGCTCTACTCAATTTTCTCCTAGTTTCTAGCTGTCTGCTAAGTCATTGAAAGCCTCTAAAACGGCTGAAATCGTTATAACAAAACGTTCTGTCATTCCTTTTAATACAACTGGTAACAAGAACGATTCTTGTTTATATTTCTTCCCAAAGTGAAATTTAAAGGTTGTGAGTATGTACGTTTGTCTTTGCCATGGTGTCTCTGACAAGAAAATTAGGAAGTTGGCGATAGATGAAGGCGTATCAGACATCAAAGGGATCAAACGATGCACAGCGTTGGGCAGTCAGTGCGGTAAGTGCATCAAGCAAGCTAAAGAAATTTTAGCGGAAACAGAGTACCTAACACTGAAACAAGCTAGCTAATTATTCCCTAAGCCTTTTTGACACCTTCTCATTTGCTTCTACATTTAAATGAAGCCAAAGAGGAGGGCTTTGTTATGAAAGGCGATCCAATCATAATCCAACATCTCAATAAAGTGCTCGGCAACGAGCTCGTCGCTATCAATCAATATTTCCTGCACGCTCGTATGTACAAAGACTGGGGTTTAAAGCACCTCGCTGACAAGGAGTACCACGAGTCGATCGATGAAATGAAGCACGCTGACCACCTGATCGAACGTATTTTGTTTTTGGAAGGTCTGCCTAACTTACAAGATCTTGGTAAGTTGATGATTGGGGAAGATACCAAAGAAATGATCGAATGCGATTTGAAGCTCGAAATGGCAGCCATCCCAGATCTAAAAGATGCCATCGCTTATGCGGAAGATATTCGTGATTATGTTTCGCGTGACCTTTTTCAAGATATTCTTGAGGACGAAGAAGAACATGTTGATTGGCTTGAGACGCAATTGGGCTTGATCGAAATGTCTGGTATCGAAAATTACTTACAAGCGCAGTACGTCGACGAAGAGTAGGATTATATTTCGCTGTTTTCTCGTCGAAAGAAAGTGATTAAAAGTGCACCTGCTCTGTCTATCAGGTGCTAATCGCAGATATCTGGTCTTATCTCTTACATTATTACCTTTTTTAAGGATATCGCTCGCAATCTTACCTTTGAAGATTGACTTCTATCCTTTAGAATTTATTCCCCCTTACCGAAAAAATAACAAAAGAGAAACGATCCATGTCTGAAGACAATCGCCAAGAAGTCACCCCAGAAGAAGAACGCCGCCAACAAGCATTGGACTACCATGCGTACCCAACCCCAGGAAAAATTGCAGTAGAACTGACTAAGCCAGCAGAGACAGCAAATGATCTTGCATTGGCATACAGCCCTGGTGTTGCAGAGCCTGTACGTGAAATCGCGCAGAACGCTGATAACGTGTACAAGTACACGGCGAAAGGCAACATGGTTGCGGTTATTTCTAACGGCACGGCGATTCTTGGTCTTGGTAACCTTGGGCCACTAGCATCTAAACCAGTAATGGAAGGTAAAGCGCTGTTGTTCAAACGCTTTGCTGGTCTAGATTCAATTGATATCGAAGTAAAACACCGCACGATCGACGAATTTGTCGACACAGTAGCTAACATTGCTGACACTTTCGGTGGTATTAACCTAGAAGATATCAAGGCACCAGATTGTTTTGAGATTGAAAAGCGTCTTATCGAACGTTGTGACGTACCTGTATTCCACGATGACCAACACGGTACTGCAATCGTAACCGCTGCGGGTATGTTGAACGCAATCGAGCTGCAAGGTAAGAAGTTAGAAGAATCAACCATCGTTTGTCTTGGTGCTGGAGCTGCGGCCGTGGCATGTATGGAGCTGTTGATCAAATGTGGCGCAATGCGCGAGAAGATCTACATGCTGGATCGTAAAGGGGTGATCCATACACGTCGTGACGACCTAAACGAATACAAACAACTATTCGCAAACAACACAGATAAGCGTACGCTAGAAGATGTAATTGAAGGTGCGGATCTGTTCTTGGGCGTATCGGGTCCAAACCTACTACCTGCAGAAGCATTGAAGCTAATGGCAGACAAGCCAGTTGTGTTCGCATGTTCAAACCCAGATCCAGAAATCAAACCTGAACTGGCTCATGAAGTGCGTGATGACTTGATCATGGGTACAGGTCGTAGTGATTACCCGAACCAAGTAAACAACGTATTGTGTTTCCCATTCATCTTCCGTGGTGCATTGGATGTTCGTGCAAGTGAAATCAACGATGAGATGAAGCTAGCGGCAGTTGATGCGATTCGTGAACTAGCGAAAGAGTCAGTACCAGAAGCGGTATTGAAAGCAGCTGACGTAGATAAGCTAGAGTTTGGCGCTGACTACATCATTCCAAAACCAATGGACCCACGTCTACTACCACGTGTCGCAAAAGCGGTTGCTCAAGCTGCTGTTGATTCGGGTGTGGCACGTATTGAAATGCCAGAAAACTACATGGCTGAGTAAGCCAGAGTCTTTTCTGACGACAAACAAAAAGGGACGCGATGGCGTCCCTTTTTCGTTTGGTCGAAGCTACCCCCGGTGCAGCTTCACAATGTTGACGAATTTGTAAGCAATTATTCTTCGTCAAACGCTTCGAATTCGATGCCCATTGCCGTCATCAGCGCTTTTGCTTCTGTAGGAATATCATCTGGACGGTCTTTACGAAGGTCTTCGTCAGTTGGCAGTGGTTGACCTGTGTAAGCGTGTAGGAACGCTTCACATAGTAGTTCACTGTTAGTCGCATGGCGTAAGTTATTGATCTGGCGGCGAGTTCGCTCATCAGTCAGCACTTTTAAAACTTTTAGCGGGATAGAGACGGTAATCTTTTTTACTTGTTCGCTTTTTTTACCGTGCTCAGCATACGGGCTAATGTATTCGCCATTCCAGTCAGCCATTGCGCACCTTCATTAATGTAATAAGTTAGAAAAATAAATATAGGTGCTGATTTTAGCTGCATTTACCGCCATAAGCAAAGACATATAGACGTCTAGAAGTGTTGACGTCTTATTTTTAGACAAGTAAAGTGAGGTTAATAGTTAGGGAAGCGTATTAATCAATTGAACAATACAAGCTAGATATAGCGCATTCCCATTTAGATGTCACCACCCGTGAAAGGATACACTCATGAGCACCCGTAAGCCTGCAACCATTGCTGTACGCACTGGTATCGAGTCAGACAGTCAATACCACGCTGTTGTACCACCAATCTACCTTTCGACTAACTATGGCTTCCCAGCGTTTGGTGAAGTCCCACAATATGATTACACCCGTTCTGGTAACCCTAACCGAGGTTTGCTCGAGCAAACGTTGTATGAGCTTGAATCAGGCAAAGGTGCGGTTGTCACTAACTGCGGTACATCAGCACTAAACCTTTGGGTATCGGCGTTTCTTGGTCCTGATGATTTAATTGTTGCGCCACACGATTGTTACGGCGGTACCTATCGTCTTTTCAATACTCGTGCGAACAAGGGGGATTTTAAAGTGCAGTTTGTCGATCAGTCGGATCAGCAAGCTTTGGATGCGGCGATTGCGAAAAAGCCAAAGCTTATCTTGCTAGAAACGCCGTCAAACCCGCTTGTGCGCGTGGTCGATATTGCCGATGTGTGTGAAAAGGCAAAACAAGTCGGCGCACTGGTTGCCGTGGACAATACCTTTTTGACACCTGTGTACCAAAAGCCTTTGGAGCTAGGTGCGGATTTTGTTATCCACTCAACGACGAAATACATTAATGGTCACTCAGATGTAATTGGTGGCGTGGTGATCACCAAGACTGAAGAGCATGCTGAAGAACTGGCATGGTGGGGTAACTGCATTGGTGCAACGGGTACGCCATTCGACAGCTATATGATACTTCGAGGAATTCGTACGTTGGGTGCACGAATGCGAGTTCACGAAGAAAGCTCTCAGCAAGTGTTGGCGTATTTGCAAACGCAATCTTTGGTGGCGAAGATTTATCATCCAAGTTTGCCAGAGCATCCGGGTCATGACATCGCGAAGAAGCAACAGTCGGGCTTTGGTTCTATGCTGAGCTTTGAGTTTGTCGGCTCATTTGATCAGCTAAAAGTGTTTGTTAAAGAACTTGAACTCTTTTCTCTTGCAGAATCGCTAGGTGGCGTAGAAAGCTTGATTTGCCACCCAGCGTCAATGACGCATCGTGCGATGGGTGAAGAAGCACTGGCTGAAGCAGGTGTCTCTCAACAGTTACTGCGTTTATCTGTTGGCTTAGAAGATGCGCAAGATCTGATTGCCGATCTTGAGCAAGCATTCGCGAAAGCAGCACAGTAATTGGGAGAGGAAGGTTATGAGTGTACAACGTCAGCTGCATAAATTTGGCGGCAGCAGCTTAGCGAACCCCGAGTGCTACCAGCGCGTGGTGACTATTCTTAAAGAGTATTCGGCAGAAAATGACTTGGTGGTGGTCTCTGCGGCAGGGAAAACCACCAACCGCTTGATCGAGTTTTTAGAAGGCTTAGATAAAGATGGCCGCATTGCCCATGAAGCCTTGCAGAGCTTGCGACAGTTTCAAACTGAATTGGTAGAAGCTTTACTAGAAGGTGAAGCGCAGGCGCAACTGCTTGCTTCTCTTCAAGATGAATTCAGTACCTTGGCAGAGCTAACAGCGCCACTAACCGAAACACAAAAAGCGGCGGTTTTAGGTCATGGCGAAGTTTGGTCTTCACGCTTACTGGCTGCGCTGTTATCACAGCAGGATCTGCCAGCGGTAGCGCAAGATTCACGTGTGTTTCTGCGTGCGGAAGCTGGTACACAGCCAGAGGTCGATCGTGCTCGTTCATATGTATTGATTAAAGAAGCGTTGGCTCAACACAGCCATAAACGCGTCATTATTACTGGCTTTATGGCGCAAAACGAAGCGGGTGAGACAGTATTGCTTGGACGCAATGGTTCAGACTACTCAGCAACCGTGATTGGTGCTTTAGCTGAAGTTAATTCGGTGACCATCTGGAGTGACGTGGCTGGCGTTTACAGTGCAGATCCTCGTTTGGTATCGGATGCTTGCCTGCTCCCTCTACTGCGCTTGGATGAAGCGAGTGAGCTGGCTCGTCTTGCTGCGCCGGTGTTACACAGTCGTACACTTCAGCCTGTGGCTCAAAGCGCGATGGATTTGAACCTAAAATGCAGCTACCAGCCAGAGTCTGGCTCAACACGAATCGAACGTGTATTGGCATCCGGCCGCGGTGCAAAAATCATTACCTCTCTTGATGAAGTGCTATTAGTGCAGCTGTCTTTTATCCATGGTCACGATTTTGAGCGAGCGCAGAAAGAAGTTCTGCAGGCGTTAAAACGTGCTCAATTGGAGCCTTTAGCATTCGAAGCACAAGAAGATCAGCAGACCTTACGTTTAGCCTACACCGCAGAGATTGCTGGCGGCGCATTAACCTATCTGCAAGAGTTGGCCGTTGAAGCGGAAATCAAACTGAGAGAAGGCTATTCATTACTGGCTGCAGTCGGTGCCGGCGTGACGAAAAATGCGAATCACTGCTTTGGATTTTACCAGCAATTGAAACACGCTCCAGTGGAGTTTATTTCAGAGACGGAATCTGGCTTGAGTTTGGTCGCCGTGTTGCGTCGTGCTGAAGTCGAAGAGCTAGTACAAAGTATTCATAGCCAATTGTTTCAAGCGCAAAAGCGCGTAGCGGTGGCTTTGTGTGGTAAAGGCAACATTGGGTCAAGTTGGTTATCACTGTTCGCAGAGCAAAAAGAAGAGCTCAAAAAACGTCACGGCATGAGCTTTGACTTGGTAGCGGTTGTCGACAGCCAAACGTACTGGTTTGATGAAAACGGTATTGATGCCGCGACGGTTGCTCAGCGTTTTGATGATGAAAGCACAGAGAATGATGGCAACTGGCTGGCGAAGCTTGGTGCGATACAAAACTTTGATGAAGCCGTGGTACTGGATGTTACGGCAAGTAAAGAGCTGGCGACACGTTATGTGGAAATCGCACAGCAAGGCATTCACCTAATTTCGGCGAACAAAGTAGCCGGTTCGGCGGACAGTCAGTACTACCATCAAGTACAAGACGCGTTTGCTAAAATTGGCCGCCATTGGTTGTACAATGCGACCGTTGGTGCAGGGCTACCAATTAACCATACTGTTCGAGATTTGCGTGAAAGTGGTGATGATATTGTCGCACTATCAGGCATCTTCTCCGGTACATTATCGTGGTTATTTCAACAGTTTGACGGTTCGGTACCTTTTGCTGAGCTTGTCGATTTAGCATGGCAACAAGGCTTGACTGAGCCAGACCCTCGTTCTGACCTTGATGGTTCTGATGTGATGCGTAAGCTGGTCATCTTAGCGCGAGAATCTGGTTTGGATATTGAACCAGAGAACGTGAAAGTAGAGTCGCTGGTGCCAGCAGAATTGCGAGACTTGAGCCTAGACGCTTTCTTCGACCAAGGAGATATTCTCAGCGAGATTCTTCAAGAACGTTTGACCAAGGCGCAGAGAAACGACCAAGTGCTGCGTTATGTGGCTCGTCTAGAGCGTAATGGCAAAGCCACAGTAGGCGTTGAAGCGTTATCACGTGAACATGCTTTAGCGAATTTGCTGCCATGTGACAATATCTTCGCCATTGAGAGTAAATGGTACAAAGACAATCCACTAGTGATTCGTGGACCAGGTGCAGGACGTGAAGTAACCGCAGGGGCCATTCAATCAGACCTGAATCGCTTGGCTGGTTTGTTCTGATCTGACCAAACCCATTTTTGCGAACGACAACAAAACCTCGGAGCGTTTCCGGGGTTTTTTATTATTTGGATAATGCCATACTGAATCGGAAAGCGAGGCTAAGGATAAGCCGCCAAGCAACTTGAACTATCCTCATTATGAACTTGAGAAAAATTCATAATCACAAGGTTGACATTAAATCGTATTCAATACATTCTGTAGACATATAGACGTCTAAACGTCGATTTGAGGAATTTTGATTTCGTGGTGGAGTTGCCACAGGGAGAGTAAGATGGGATACACGCATGCAGGGCACATCGATGCCTTAAACCAGAATATCGCTGAACTATCAGACAATATCAACGTCTCATTCGAGTTTTTTCCGCCAAGCAGTGAGAAGATGGAAGAAACGCTGTGGAACTCAGTGCATCGTCTTAAAACTCTCCAACCAAAATTCGTTTCTGTTACGTACGGTGCCAACTCAGGTGAACGTGATAGAACTCACTCGATCATTAAAGAAATCAAAGCGGCGACGGGTCTTGTGGCTGCGCCTCACCTAACCTGTATTGATGCAACTCGTGATGAGCTGATCGACATTGCAGATGATTACTGGAATAACGGTATCAAGAACATCGTTGCTCTACGTGGTGATATTCCACCGGGTGGTGGCGCGCCAGATATGTATGCGTCGGACTTGGTTGAACTGCTGAAAGCACGCCATGATTTCGATATCTCTGTAGCGGCATTTCCAGAAGCACACCCAGAGGCGAAAAGTGCGCAATCGGATCTACTGAATCTAAAGCGTAAAGTCGACGCAGGTGCAAACCGCGCGATTACTCAGTTCTTCTTTGATGTGGAGTCTTACCTGCGTTTCCGTGACCGCTGTGTCGCGGCTGGAATCGACGTAGAAATCGTTCCGGGTATCTTACCTGTTTCGAACTTCAAGCAAGCTTCTCGCTTTGCGGCACAGAACAATGTGAAAGTGCCAGGTTGGATGAGCAAGCAGTTTGAAGGCTTGGATGATGATCCAGTGACGCGTCAGCTGGTCGGTGCAAGCCAAGCGATTGATATGGTGCGTGTACTAAGCCGTGAAGGTGTGAAAGATTTCCACTTTTACACCCTGAATCGTGCGGAAATGACCTATGCGCTATGCCACACTCTAGGTGTTCGTCCACAAGTTGCAGTCGGTGCTTAATATACTTCCCCCAGATAGACAAAAGGCTTGCCCTACGGCAAGCCTTTTTCGTTTTATCTAAAGTGACGAATTAGCCGATCACTTCAAGTTCTGTTAGCACTTCTTCTGCCCAGTTAATCCACGCTTCACGTAGCATTAGGTTACGACGAAGTGTTAGACGCTCTAGACGCGCTTGCTTGTCTAGCGTTGATGGCGTTGCGTAGTACGCAGCTTCGATTTCTTTGTAGTGAGCAACCAGTTTACGAGACTCTTCAACAAGCTCAGACAGCTGGTCACGGAAAGGCGCTGCAGGTTGCACGGCACAAGCCATAAGCTTCGCTGAGAATTCGTCACGTACAGTTGGGTGTGCAGTTGGCTGATCAAACCACTCGCCCAATGCGCTACGGCCTGCGTCAGTGATTGAGTAAACCTTACGGTCTGGCTTGCCTTCTTGAGGTTCTAATACGCAAGTAACCAGCTCTTTCTCAGCCATTTTATTAAGTTCACGATAAACTTGTTGGTGGCTTGCTTTCCAGAAGTAACCGATGCTAGCTGAGAATTCTTTAGTGATGTCGTAACCGGTAGCGTCGCGAGTGCTAAGTACAGTTAGAATTACGTGTGGTAATGACATGTCTTCAATCCAAATGGTCAATAAACTTGTAAACAAGCTATCTACACTTTCATTTGCGTTCTTCATGACGCTTAAGTTTTTTAATGTGTAGATAGCACCAACAATGTTGGTCCTGTCACCTTAAAGCCGTTTATCACCTAGAGTTGATGGATGTTTCCATCGAGCTGGAGCTTATTTGATTGGATTTGTGAGCTTCCAGCAGGGAAGTAGTATATAAATAATAAGCATGAAGTGGAATAGTAGGACAAAATTACCCCAAAAAACTAATAAAATACTCAGTAGCGCTTTTGTATAGTGAATTATTTTGTTTGATGGGGACTTTTTGTTTTCTATGTGGATTAATAAGCTGGTTGCGTATTGTCCAAATAGTAGAAGTGGTTGGCGGATAATAATAAAGGCTGAGCTTTCGCTCAGCCTTTTGGTTCTTTCTACGTAGCTCAGTTAGCCTGTGTTACGCATACCTGCTGCGATACCAGCAATCGTCACCATCAATGCTTCTTCTAAGTTTGCAGAAGCTTCTTCAGTTTGACGAGTACGGTACAGCAATTCCGCTTGAAGCATGTTCAATGGCTCAACGTAGATGTTACGTAGGCGAATGGATTCTAGGCCCCAAGGATCGCTTTGCATCAGGTTCTCGTTGTTCTCTACATTCAGTACTGACTTAATATCACGCTGAAGTTGCTCACGTAGACGATCACCCAGCGGCTGAAGCGACTCATCAACCAAGCGCTGATCATAGTAACGAGAGATATCCATGTTGCACTTGGTGTACACCATCTCAAGCATACCTAGGCGAGTTGAGAAGAATGGCCATTCACGACACATTTCTTCCAGTAGCGCCTGATGACCTTTGTCTACAGAGTACTGAATGGCCTCACCTGCGCCTAACCATGCTGGCAGAACCAAACGGTTTTGGCTCCAAGAGAAGATCCATGGAATCGCACGCAAACTTTCTACACCACCATTCGGGTTACGTTTCGCTGGGCGTGAACCTAGAGGCAGTTTACCTAGCTCAAGCTCCGGTGTTGCTTGGCGGAAGTAAGGCACGAAGTCTGGTTCGCCACGAACGACACTGCGGTAGGATTCACAGCTCACTTCCGACAGCACGTCCATCAGGTCGCGCCACTCTTGCTTAGGCTCCGGTGGTGGAAGTAGGTTTGCTTCAAGGATTGCACTTGCGTACAGGTTGAAGCTGTTAACGGCAACATCAGGTAGACCCAGCTTAAAGCGGATCATCTCACCTTGTTCTGTTACGCGCAGACCGCCTTTCAGACTCTTAGGTGGCTGAGACAATAGTGCAGCGTGTGCTGGCGCGCCACCACGACCAATCGTACCGCCACGCCCGTGGAACAGTGTGAGTTCAACGCCTTCTTCTTCTGCAACCTTAACCAGTGAGTCCATCGCGTGGTATTGCGCCCAACCTGCTGACATTACACCTGCATCTTTTGCAGAGTCAGAGTAGCCGATCATCACCATTTGGTGATTCTGGATAAAGCCGCGGTATAGGTCGATGCCCATCAGCTGTTTGATAACCGCTTCCGCGTTGTTCAAGTCGTCCAGCGTTTCGAACAGTGGACATACGTCCATGCGGTAAGGGCAACCTGCTTCTTGCAGCAGTAGGTGCACGGCAAGTACGTCAGAAGCGGTACGTGCCATTGAGATAACGTAAGCACCAAACGCTTCACGAGGTTGTGCGGCAACAATCTTACAGGTATCCAACACCTCTTTAACGGGTTCTGATGGCTCCCAGTCACGAGGTAGAAGAGGGCGCTTAGACGCAAGTTCGTTGGTTAGGAAAGCGATCTTGTCTTGCTCGCTCCACTGCTCATAGTCACCAATGCCAAGGTAACGAGTCAATTCAGAAAGCACGTCAGCATGACGAGTACTTTCTTGACGAATATCGAGGCGAACTAGGTGGATACCGAAGGCTTTAACGCGGCGCAGCGTATCCAGCAGTGAGCCGTTGGCAATCACGCCCATGCCACATTCGTTTAGCGACTGGTAACACGCGTAAAGTGGTTCCCAAAGTTGTTCTACTTTTTGCAGAGGTGCTTTGACTGCCAGCTTCTGGCCGTGAACTTTCGCGTCGAGAATATCTTTGGTTTCGTTCAGTAGTGAACGTAGCTGTTTTAGGATCGCACGGTATGGTTCGTGTTGATCTTCACCGGCAAGCCCACGAACTTTGTCGTTGCACACTGTCATAGACAGTTCGCTGATCAGCTCGTTGATGTCGTTAAGGTACAGGTCTGCCGCTTTCCAACGAGACAGAAGCAGTACTTCACGAGTCACACTGTGGGTCACAAATGGGTTACCGTCGCGGTCACCGCCCATCCAAGATGAGAAGTGCACAGGGCGAGCATCAATTGGTAGACCCTCGCCAAGGTATGATTTCAGGCGGTCGTTCATTTCACGTAAGAAGTCAGGTACGGCTTCCCATAGTGAGTTTTCGACTACGGCAAAGCCCCACTTGGCTTCATCAAGCGGCGTAGGTCGCTGCTGGCGAATAACGTCAGAGTGCCAGCTTTGAACGATCAGCTGCTCAAGGCGACGTTCAGTTTTTTTACGCTCTTTGAAAGAGAGATCGCTCAGCTCTAGCTTAGATAGGCACTCGTTGATCTTCACCAGTTTGTTGATCATGGTGCGACGAGTGATTTCGGTCGGGTGCGCAGTGAGAACTAATTCAATGTTCAGGTCACGAACCGCTTGTGCCGTGTCTAGCTTGCTCACATCATTTTGCACCAGCTTTGAGAACAGCGAGTTAATTGCGTCAGGTTCGCAGATATGCTCTTCACAGTGGCGTGAAATGGTGTGGTATTGCTCAGCAATATTGGTCAGGTTTAGAAATTGGTTGAACGCGCGAGTAACGGGCGTCAATTGCTCATCTGGCAGGCTTTTAATTTCTTCTATTAAGCTTTCTCTGTCAGCGCTATTTCCAGCTTGAGCCGATTTGGATAATTTACGAATGGTTTCCACTTTCTCGAAGATTTCTTCGCCATGAGCATCACGAATCGTGTTGCCCAGAAGGTGGCCCAACATGCGCACATTACTTTTGAGTGCGGCGTATTTCTCGTTCATTGTCATCCTGCCTCGTAAAAAAACTACATCCATTGTCCTTGTTAAGACTCCAATCTAGCGAAGATAACCAGTTCTAGTCAAATAAAGCAGAGTAAGTTTGCAATTATTCCGCTGCTGACCTGATTTAGAGCAAAATTAGGCCAGCTTCTCTCGGTAGAAGTGAAAATTAATTACAAAATAGCCGCTTAAAGAAGGATATAGCGTGCTAGAAGAAGAGAATCGGAGATAACAAAATGCAGCTCAATTGAGCTACATTGTCAGGAAAGTACAGAATGCGACTAACAACAATATTTCACCATCGCACGTGACAGCACATCGATGGTTGGGTCAATAAAGTCGAAAGAAAGGAATTCATCTGGCTGGTGGGCTTGGTCAATAGAACCAGGGCCGAGAACTAAGGTTGGGCACAACTGCTGTAGGAATGGTGCTTCAGTACAGTAGTTAACGGTCTCCGAACTGGTTTGGCAGATCTCTTCAACACCACCAATAAATGGGTGGTCATGTTGGCATTCGTAACCCGGAATTGGTTCGTGCAGGGGAATAATTTCTAGTCGCCCTGGCCATTTCGCTTCGACTTCTTTTAATGCGCCACGCAGCATGTTCTCCAAACCATCAAGACTGATCCCAGGAAGAGGACGCACGTCATAATGCAGTTCACAGCAGCCGCAAATCCGGTTTGCGCTGTCACCGCCATGGATATGACCAAGGTTTAGGGTAGGGCTTGGAATGGCAAAACCCGGATGGTGATACTCTTTAACCAGTTTGTCGCGCAGTTGCATCATGGCAAACATGACCTCATGCATGATTTCAATGGCGTTGACACCAAGTGCCGGATCCGATGAGTGACCGGATTTGCCGGTTACGCGAATGGCATTTGCTACGTGCCCTTTGTGACCACGAATGGGTACTAGACTGGTGGGCTCACCAATGATGCAGTAATCTGGCTTAAAAGGCGCATTCTCAGTAAAATGACGTGCACCTAGCATAGTGGTTTCTTCATCACAGGTCGCCAATACATAAAGCGGCTTGGTCTGTTCACTCCAATCGACTTTCTTTACCGCTTCATAAATAAACGCAAAGAAGCCTTTCATATCCGCGGTACCCAAACCATAAAAGCGGTTGTCTTTCTCGGTCAGCTTATGTGGATCAAAACTCCAGCGCCCTTCATCAAATGGCACGGTATCGCTGTGACCTGCCAGAAGCAGGCCGCCTTCACCTTCGCCCATACGTGCGATCATATTGTGTTTGCCTGGTTCCACTTCGATCACTTCAACGCTGAAGCCAAGATCTTTAAACCAAGAAGCTAGCTTCTCGATCACTTTGGCATTGCCTTGATCCCAGCTTGGATCGGTTGAGCTGATTGAAGAGGTACTGATCAGTCCTTCATAGACCTCTAGAAAACTTGGTAATTGCATGGATTCTTCAATTCTCCTATTGACAGACAGAGCACAAAAATGTAAAACACATATTAAATCATATTTAATGAATAAAAAATCAAAATAAAGCAAAAATTAAATATGAATAGTCACTTTGAGCCTTAAGTATATGGATGTCATGTAATGCTAAAAACCACGATTATCGGAGCCAGCGGCTACACCGGCGCAGAGTTGGCTTTAATGGTCAACAAACACCCTGAACTCACGCTATCAGGTTTATACGTTTCCGCCAATAGCGTAGATGCAGGAAAGAATATTGCTCAATTGCACGGCAAGTTAGCGGGTGTGATTGATATGCCAGTTTCACCACTGACTGACCCTGAGCAAGTCGCTCAAGTGTCTGATGTGGTCTTTCTGGCCACAGCACATGAAGTAAGCCACGACTTGGCTTCTATCTTTTTAGAGGAGGGATGTCAGGTATTCGATTTATCGGGTGCATTCCGTGTGAAAAGCGAAGGCTTCTACAACACCTTTTATGGCTTCGAACATCAATATAACAACTGGTTAGATAAAGCTGCATACGGCTTAGCGGAGTGGAACCAAGAATCAATAAAAACCACGCCTTTGATTGCAGTAGCAGGTTGCTACCCAACCGCTTCACAGCTTGCAATCAAACCTTTATTAGAACACGCATTACTGGATACCAACCAATGGCCTGTGATTAATGCAACCAGTGGTGTATCTGG
Organism: Vibrio campbellii CAIM 519 = NBRC 15631 = ATCC 25920; assembly: GCF_002163755.1. Classification (NCBI taxonomy): domain Bacteria; kingdom Pseudomonadati; phylum Pseudomonadota; class Gammaproteobacteria; order Vibrionales; family Vibrionaceae; genus Vibrio; species Vibrio campbellii. The sequence goes on along the minus strand of NZ_CP015863.1, from coordinate 3,003,729 downwards.
CTCAGGGCGTAAAGCTTCCATGGTTAACAGCTTCTGCGAAGTGAGCTTGCAACCTTACGGTGTGTTTAACCATCGTCACCAACCAGAGATTGCTCAGCACTTGGGTTGCGATGTGATTTTTACTCCACACCTAGGCAACTTTAAGCGCGGCATTCTTGCCACGATCACTATGAAACTGTCGCAAGGCGTGACGGAAGCACAAGTGGCACAAGCGTTTGAACAAGCTTATCAAGGCAAGCCTGCGGTTCGCCTTAAAGGTGACGGTATTCCACGTATTCAGGATGTCGAAAATACCCCTTTCTGTGATATCGGCTGGAAGGTACAAGGCGAACACATCATTGTGATTTCGGCAATCGACAACCTACTTAAAGGTGCATCGAGTCAAGCGATGCAATGTCTCAATATTCATTACGGTTACCCAGAACTGACAGCGTTGCTGTAGTCGTTGAAAGAGGGAAATGCGATGACGCAAACCAATCAAGCTCCTTTAGTCATTAAGCTCGGTGGTGCAGCTCTATCTTGCACTCAAACCTTAAGCCAACTGTTTGGTGCCATTGCGGCTTACCAAAAGTCGGCACAGCGACAAATCGCCATCGTTCATGGCGGTGGCTACCTAGTTGATGAGTTGATGGCAAAACTTCAGCTTGAAACCGTAAAGAAAAACGGTCTTCGTGTGACGCCTTATGAGCAAATTCCTGTGATTGCAGGCGCGCTTGCAGGTACCGCAAACAAGTTGCTTCAAGGTCAAGCGATTGCAGATGGTCTGAATGCGGTGGGTCTTAGCCTCGCTGATGGTGGGTTATGTCATGTTGAAGAACTTGACCCAGAGCTAGGCGCAGTAGGCAAAGCATCACCAGGTGATTCGACCTTATTACAAGCGGTGCTAAACGCAGGTGCACTGCCGATCATCAGCTCAATTGGTCTGACTGAAAAAGGTCAGATGATGAATGTGAATGCTGACCAAGCTGCGGTAGCAGTAGCCGGTGCATTGGATGCGGAGCTAGTGCTTCTGTCTGATGTTAGCGGTGTACTCGATGGCAAAGGGCATTTGATCAAAACGCTATCTGAGCAAGAAGCCGATGCATTGATCCAAGGGCAAGTGATCACCGACGGCATGATCGTCAAAGTTAAAGCTGCTTTGGAGGCCGCCAATGATCTTGGTCGTCCTATCGAAGTCGCGACATGGCGTTACCCAGAGAAACTGACCCAGCTATTCGCGGGTGAAAGTATTGGAACGCAGTTTCTGCCGCAATAAAGCAGAAGCAAAACAGTTAAAGAATTCAACATTAGGAAGTGGTTGGCACTGACCGCCGAGAGCAGCGCCAGTTAAGTTTGGAGAAAAAACATGAGCAAAGTGAACGTAAATAAAGTGGTAGTCGCATACTCAGGCGGTCTAGATACTTCAGTAATCATCCCGTGGCTAAAAGAGAACTACGACTGTGAAGTGGTGGCTTTCGTTGCCGATGTTGGTCAGGGTGCAGAAGAGCTAGAAGGCATTGAAGCAAAAGCAAAAGCTTCTGGTGCTTCTGAGTGTTACATCGCAGACCTGAAAGAAGAAATGGTCGCGGACTACATTTTCCCGACACTAAAAACCGGTGCTTACTATGAAGGTAAATACCTACTAGGTACATCAATGGCGCGTCCAATTATTGCTAAAGCGCAGGTAGAAGTCGCACGTAAAGTAGGCGCAGACGCTCTGTGTCATGGCTGTACAGGTAAGGGTAACGACCAAGTACGTTTTGAAGGTGCATTTGCAGCGCTAGCACCAGATCTGCATGTTATTGCGCCTTGGCGTGAGTGGGATCTAGTGAGCCGTGAAGAGTGTTTGGATTACCTAGCAGAGCGTAATATCCCTTGTTCAGCATCTCTTACTAAGATCTACTCGCGTGATGCGAACGCATGGCACATTTCTACTGAAGGTGGCGTTTTAGAAGATACATGGAATGCGCCAAATGAGGATTGCTGGGCTTGGACGGTAGATCCAGAGCAAGCACCGAATGAAGCTGAAACCGTGACGTTGAAAGTAGCGAAAGGTGAAATTGTTGAGGTGGACGGCGAAGCGATGACACCATACAACGCATTGGTATATCTAAACGAGAAAGGTGCGAAGCACGGTGTTGGTCGTATTGATATCGTAGAAAACCGTCTGGTTGGTATGAAGTCTCGTGGTTGCTACGAAACTCCGGGTGGCACCATCATGATGGAAGCGCTGCGTGCGGTAGAGCAACTTGTGTTGGACAAAGCATCATTTGAATTCCGTGAAGAGCTTGGCTTGAAAGCATCGCACCTTGTTTATGACGGTCGTTGGTTCACACCGCTATGTAAGTCAATCCTTGCGGCTTCTGAAGAACTCGCGCAAGACGTGAATGGCGAAGTGGTTGTGAAGCTTTACAAAGGCCAAGCAACTGTGACGCAAAAACGTTCGGATAACAGTTTGTACTCTGAAGAGTTTGCTACTTTTGGGGAAGATGAAGTTTATGACCAAAGTCATGCTGAAGGCTTTATCCGTCTTTACTCGCTATCAAGCCGTATTCGTGCGCTGAACAGCCAGAAAAAATAAGCCAATTTAACGCCTTATAAGATAAGAGACCAGCCACTATTGGCAGGTCTTTTTCGTTTTTGCTGACCTCATTGGCATAAAGATAAAATAACCATGAATAAATATGTAAAAATATTGAATTTCTACTTTATTTTTATCCGTGATTATCGTAACGTTGAGACATAAGAAAAAGTGAGCAAATGACCATCGATTTGGTCAACACTTAATGAAGAACACGTTAGCGTAAGCAATAGTCATCAGGAGAAACGCAATGGCATTATGGGGCGGAAGATTTACCCAAGCGGCAGACACCAGATTTAAAGACTTCAACGATTCATTGCGTTTCGATTACCGATTGGCTGAGCAAGACATCGTAGGCTCAATTGCATGGTCTAAAGCATTGCTTTCTGTTGACGTGTTATCTGCAGAAGAACAACAAAAGCTTGAGCTGGCACTGAATGAGCTCAAGCTGGAAGTGATGGAAGACCCACATCAAATCTTGCGCTCAGATGCGGAAGATATCCACTCTTGGGTAGAGCAGCAACTGATCAACAAGGTCGGCGACCTAGGTAAAAAGCTACACACGGGCCGTTCTCGTAATGACCAAGTAGCAACTGACCTTAAACTTTGGTGTCGCCAGCAAGGTCAGCAATTGTTAATTGCGCTTGATCGCTTACAAACTCAGATGGTTGGCGTTGCCAAGCAACATCAAGGTACCGTTCTTCCGGGTTACACTCACTTGCAACGTGCTCAACCTGTGACGTTTGCGCACTGGTGTTTGGCTTACGTGGAAATGTTTGAACGTGATTACTCACGTTTGAGTGATGCCCTTAAGCGTTTGGATACGTGTCCGCTTGGATCGGGTGCGCTTGCTGGTACCGCTTATCCAATCGATCGTGAAGAGTTGGCTCATAACCTTGGTTTCCATCGTGCAACACGTAACTCGTTGGACTCTGTATCTGACCGTGACCACGTGATGGAGTTGATGTCTGTGGCGTCTATCTCGATGTTGCACCTATCTCGCTTGGCAGAAGACATGATCTTCTACAACTCAGGTGAGTCTAACTTCATTGAATTAGCCGATACGGTGACGTCAGGTTCTTCTCTGATGCCACAAAAGAAAAACCCAGATGCCCTAGAGCTTATTCGTGGTAAGACAGGCCGTGTATACGGCGCGCTTGCAGGTATGA